>NZ_JBHTCG010000049.1:0-49888 GCF_042665155.1 Sphaerisporangium rhizosphaerae
TCGTCGCGCCCCAGGGCTTCAACAACGGCTGGGCCAACTCCGGCGGCGAGGACGTCACCTTCATCGACGACATCGTCCGGCAGATCGAGACAGACCTCTGCGTCGACACCACACAGCTCTTCGCCACCGGCTTCAGCTACGGCGGCGCCATGTCCTACTCGCTGGCGTGCAGCCGCGCGACGGTCTTCCGTGCGGTCGCCGTCCAGTCCGGCGGGGTGCTCAGCGGATGCAGCGACGGCAGCAAGCCGATCGCGTACATGGGCATTCACGGCATCAGGGACTCGGTGCTGAACATCTCCGGCGGACGATCGCTGCGTGACAGGTTCGTCAAGAACAACGGCTGCACCGCGCAGAACCCGCCCGAGCCGACGCAGGGCAGCCTGACCCACCGGATCACCACCTACTCCGGATGCCGATCCGGCTACCCGGTCGTCTGGGCCGCCTTCGACGAAGGCCACATCGCCGCCCCGCAGGACGGCGCCACCGGCGACAGCGGCTCCAGGACCTGGGTTCCGGCCGAGGTGTGGAAGTTCTTCACCCAGTTCGCGGGCACCGACCCCAACCCCACCCCGACCCCCACTCCGACGCCGACCGTGACGCCGACCGTGACGCCGACCCCCAACCCCACCCCGACTCCGACTCCCACGCCGGGCACCGGAGCCTGCCGGGTCACCGACACCCTCAACGCGTGGAACTCCGGTCTGACCTCGGACATCTCCATCACCAACACCGGCACCGCCGCGATCAACGGCTGGTCGCTGGTCTTCACCCTCCCCGGCGGCCAGACCATCACCTCCGGCTGGAACGCCACCTACTCCCCCACCAGCGGCCAGGTGACCGCGAAGAACGTCTCCTACAACGGCGCCATCGCGCCCAACGCCTCGGTCAGCATCGGCTTCCAGGCCACCCACACCGGCAACACCGGTAAACCCACGTCATTCACCCTCAACGGCGCGGCGTGCACCATCGCCTGACCCAGGACCAACCGTCAGGGGTGGAACCCGGCCGGGCTCCACCCCTGACGCTCATCCGCTCACCCGCACCGGTGCACCGGCTTCTCTGGTACGTGTCCGCCGTCGACTCCACCTGCGACTCGTCCGGAACCTGCAAGGCAACCCGTCTCCATCTCCAGCGGAATGTAGGTCTCGGCGATACTCGCGCCCGCGACGCGACCGACCCGGCAGGCCGATCTCGGGATCCGTACCTGAGGACATGGTGAGCCTTGCACGTCGACCATGAGACCAGCGCGTTCACCGCAGCCCGATCGACTCGCGTCACCCGGCCGAGGTCGCGGGCCCCCGGCCGCGGGCCGGCTCGGAGGCACCGGTCCGCCAACTGGTCCAGCCGCGGCAGAGCACGTACGCCACGGCGGTCGTCACCAGGACGAAGAGGTCGATGATCGCGGTCTGCGCCGCGTCGGGCTTGTCCCACATGACGAAGCAGTAGACGGTGATCGCGCCCTTGTGGAAGAGCAGAAGCTCCCACAGTCCCCATTGTCGGCGCGGTGCGACGGCGAGCACGATCCACAGTCCCGCGAAGACGATGTAGGCGAGCGTCCGCCAGGCTTCGGTGATGACGCGGTCGTCGGAAACGCTGGTCATGATGAGGATCCCGCCCGCGAACGCGACGAGTGTCGCGGCCGCGTCGACGGCCATCAGCGTGCGCCCGATCCGATCCGCCCAAGGGGACGGACGGCCGGCGGGAGGAGACGCGTCGGCTCCAGTGGCCATGAGGACTCCTTGTGGTGAGGGATATCGCTCCGGGGTGAGCGCCGGCCGGTCATGACCGCATGGCGTCCACGGCCCGGACGGGAGGCGCTGTACGGCGGCACCGGACGGCTGCCGCTGGGGATGGGGCCCACCTGAGTGGCGCCCTTTCTGGTCCCCGACGCGAACGTCAGGAATGGGGAACGGGGCGGCTGACAGCGGGCGGACGCTCCCGTCCCAGAAGCTTCGCCTCCTTACCGCTAGCGCGGGACGGCACCCGGCATCGGGCTCCAGCCGCCCTCCTCGGTCTGGGCGCTGATGACCTCAGGGGTGCTGGTGAGCATGTCCGGCAGTTCGGCGAACGCCGTTTTGAGGTGCTCAGAGTTCGTGTGTGCTTCGGCCGCCTCGAGGCCGGCGTACCCCTCGACCACCACGTACTGGTGCGGGTCGTCCACGCTCTTGAACCACTCGATCAAGACATTGCCCGGCTCGGCCCGGGTGGCCTGGGTGATGTCCTCGACGAGCGAGAGCCATGCAGCGTCCCGCTCGGGGCGGACGGTGAACTTGACGACCGTGAAGTGCACGGATTCCTCCTTGGACAGCGGGTGGCCTCGGTCTCGATCACCGGCCGTTGCACAGCCGGTGATCGGTGGGGAGCGGCCGGGAACGACGCTAATGACGTTCGCCCGCATTTGGCAGTGCCAGATTTGCTTAACAGTGTCAGGCAGACAGTACGGTGTCGGCATGACGGACGAGCCCAGGGCGCCTGACGCCGGCCCGGTACCTCTGCGCCTGCGCCGACGGGCCGCCGCCACCCGTGAGATCCTCGACGCGGCGCAGGAGCAGATCGCGCTACACGGCCCTTCCGGCCTGTCCCTGCGATCGGTCGCCCGCAGCCTCGGGATGACCGTGCAGGCGCTCTACCACTACTTTCCCAGCCGCGATGAGCTGACCACAGCGCTGATCACCGAGGCGTACCACCACCTCGCCGACGCCGTCCAAGCGGCGCTCGACACCGCACCGCCGGACGGCGACCTGCCGACGTTCATCACCGCCGCGGAAGCGTTCCGGGGATGGGGTCTCGACAACCCCGCACGGTTTCAGCTCATCTACGGGACACCGCTGCTCGACTACCAGGCGCCTTCCGACGGCCGCACGACCGCCGGTGCCCGCAGGATCGCGGCCGTCTTCCTCCGAGAGTTGTTCGGTGCGTTCACCGATGAGCAACTGGCCCGCACCGAGGTTCCACCACTGAGCCTCGCACTCCGTGCCCGCTTCGAGCAGCTGCCGCCCGAAGCGGTCGGCGGACTTCCGCCGCAGGCCGCCGCCCTCTTCATCAGCGTCTGGGGCCACCTGCACGGCCTCGTGGTCCTGGAAGTGTTCGGGCACACCGCCTTCATCGGCCCGTTGCAGGCGGAGGTCTTCCGCGGCGCCATGCACAACCTGCTCTCTGACGCGCATCGGCGAATACCCGCCGGCTGACGTTGTCGACCCACAGTCAGCGGGGATACCGGTCTGCCGTTGACCAGTTCATATACGTAGGTATAAACGTTTCCCGCAGGGCACTGGCCGGAGCTCGCCACTCGGAGTTGTTCCAGACCTTCGACGCCCCTGCCGCTCAGACCGTCGCCAAGACCAGCCGGCAAGGCTTGTGCAGCTCGGATCTTGCCCGTCCCGATCAGTCCCACATGGACCAGCGGCCTGCGCCGGTCGACCCGGAACGGCGTCGTACGGGACAGGACCGCAACTAGAACTGCAACTACGAAGGCATCACCCAATGCGGTCCCGCGCAGCTTCCCACATGATTCACGGCGAAGGTTGGACCATCGCCGTCAGAATCGGCGGAACCTGGACGCCTCACCCTACGTTGCCCTGGTTAGGCATTTCCTTTCCGCACGGGCGGGAGTCGGCGGCATGGAGGAGCGAAACGGCTGCGGCGCTGGATGCCTGGTGATCGCCATTGGGTTGCTTGTGCCACTAGCAACGATGTTCGCGGTAATTTTCGGTTTGGTCGCCTCTGACGGCATCAAATGGGAGGCACGCGCCGCCCTGCGCCAGGGCACGATGGGGTCCTTCGTCGCCGAGGAATTGAAGTGCAGGGGGCGCGGCCCCTGCCGCTGGTGGGGCTCCTATAAATCCGACGATGGCCAGACAGCTCGGGCGAGGGTATGGATCAACGGTTACTATGCGCCTGAGCTGACCGAAGGATCCCGCGTGCCGGCTCTCGATACAGGGCACGGAGTCGTGGTGCACCGACCGGGTTATTTCGATCCCATTGGCCCGCTGCTCTTCCTCGGGATCAGCCTGACCTTTCTGTTCGGGCCCGGATACCTTATGTGGCGTGCGCTTTGGAAGCGCCGCTGATAGCAGTTGACGACGAAGGCCCCACCATCCTGTCAGCCTCACAGGCCGCCGCCACGAGTTGTCGGAGAAGGTGAGAGAGAAGAGATCGTCACATGACACTACAGGGACCCAATCCGGTGAGCTGTCACACGACAGTTTCGTCCGTCCGTTATGGCAGCATGATCGCTTTATTGGTTTCAACATCCACGGCCACCGTCAGAGGGGACTTCCTCTGCCGGCGGGCGAGCCTGGATCGGGGCGAAAACGTGAAGATCACGCAGGGCCGCAGGCCGTCCGGTCGTGCGATCTCTTCCAGCGTGTGCCAGTCGTCTTCGGTCCATGCCTGTTTGTCGTGCCCCTGCGCCACCAGCTCTGCTTCAGCAGCGGTTCGGGCGGTTCGGATCCGCTTGCCAAGTTTGGTCGCCTGGTCGTACTTGTCGTTGTCCCCGTGATCCGGGAACAGATGGCGATGGTCATAGCCGACTTGAGCGAAGGCCTCTCGAAGCCATCGGCGCTTGTCGGGGCCGACGGTCCGCCAGGTGTACGTCAGGCTCCACTCGATCTTCTCGCGAGATCCGGGGCGTCGGACCATGGCGGCGAGACACCCGGGTAACTGGTCGCCGAGATCCGCGAGCGTCACGCGGAAGATCGGCTTCCCGGGGCTGCATTTCCACGATCTCCGGCATACCGGCAGCACGCTCGCGGCCGGCTCGGGGGCGAGTCTTCGGGACCTCATGGAGCGCATGGGGCACGACAGTGTGCGCGCCGCGATGATCTGTCAGCACAGCACGGCGGAGGCGGACCGGAAGATCGCCGATGCGATGGACGGCAAGATCGCGCACGTGATACCGGCCAAGGCGAGTGGTCACTGAGCAAGATCACCGATGAGTGCTAATGGCACGGTAATGGCACGAGCCCCGTTTTCCGAGGTGGGAGACGGGGCTGTTTGGCTGGTGGGCGCTACTGGGTTCGAACCAGTGACCCCTCGCTTGTAAGGCGAGTGCTCTACCGCTGAGCTAAGCGCCCGGGTGCCCTTGGTCGTGAAGGGCGGGTGGGCTACACCTTACGGTACGGAAGGGGACCTGAGCACATTGAGCGCCCAGGTGGATCCCGCGTCGGGGACGCCGGCCGCCTGCCAGCCGAGGAGGGCCGCGCCGAGCATCCCGGTGTTGACGCCCAGTGCCGCGTGGCGCAGCGGAGGGGCGGGGCGGAAGGCCAGCCTGGACTGCAGGCGCTCGCCCAGCGGGTCGAAGAGCGCCGCGCCCGCCTCGGCCAGTCCCCCGCCGATGACGATCGAGGAGGGGTCCAGGAGCAGGGTGTAGGAGGCCAGGGCGATGGAAAGCGCCTCCAGGGCCTCGTCCCAGACGGCGGAGGCGTGGGGGTCGCCGCGCATGGCGAGCGCCACGACGTCCTCGGCGGCCGGACCGGCTCCGGTGGGCGGCGGCGTCGAAGGACGCACGGAGGCCACGCGGCTGAGGCGTTCGGAGTAGCGACGGGCCACCGAGGCGGCGGAGGCGTAGGTCTCCAGGCAGCCGATCTGGCCGCAGGCGCAGCGCTCGCCGTCGGGGAACACGGGGATGTGACCGATCTCGCCGCCCCACCCTCCCGACCCGCCGTACGGCTCGCCGTGCACGATGGACGCGCCGGCGATACCAGTGCCGATCGGGAGGAACAGGAAGTCCGGCTCCGATCGTCCGGCGCCCAGGATTCGCTCCGCCAGGCCTGCGGTGCGGACGTCGTGTCCGAGCCGGATGGGCACGTCGAGTGAGGTGAAGTCGGTGGCCGGCACGTCTCTCCAGCCGATGTTGGCCGAGTAGAGGGCGGTGTCGGTATTGACCAGCCCGGGCACGGCGAGCCCGATCCCGGACGGCGCACCATGGACGGACGGCGCGCCATAGGGAGACGGCGCGTCATAGATGGACGGCGTTCCGGTGGGGTGCGGGTGGGAGGGATCAGTGGAGGTGAGGAGGGTTCGGCCCGATTCGGCGAGGTGGTCGATGAAGGCGCGGATGGCCTCGATGACGCGCAGGGGGCCTTCGTCGCGGGGGGTGGGGCGGCGGTCGGTGAGCAGGACCTCGCCGCCGGAGGTGACGAGCCCGCCTTTCATGGAGGTGCCGCCGACATCGAGGGCGACGACGTAGGCCTTGGGACTCATTCCGCCGCTCCCACGCCGACGCTCCGGTGGACGGGCTGGTGGCTGGACTCGAGCACCGGGTTCTTCCCCACTTCCGCGGCCGGACGGGCCGCCGGACGGCCCAGAGAAATGCGCATTCACGCGCAGTTTTGCCCAAATGGGTGCATGAGTCAAAACCGCGGGAGGAGGTGCGGCGGTTGGTCCGCCCGTACCGTCACCGGTCCGCCCGTACGGCAACCGGTTCCCCCTATGCCGTGACTGGTCTCCCCGTACCGTGATCGATCCGTTCGTACCGTGACTGATCCGTCCGTACTGCGGCTGATCGGTCCGTGCCGTAACCGGTGTGGCCGTGGTGCGTGGGCCGGCGGGATCAGGAGGAGGGGCGGCGGCCGAGGACTCGGTTGAGGGCTGCTTCTACCTCTTCGGACAGGCCGGGGGCGCCGGCGCGTACCAGGGACGGGCGGTCGTCCGGATCGGCGTCCTCGCCGTCGGCGAGCCGTACGGCGCCGCAGGAGCGGCACTCGACCTCGCCTAGCCTGCAGATCAGCTTGGTGGAGCCGCAGGACCCGCAGCGGTCGAGGTCGAGATCGAGGTCGTGCTCGCGCTGGCAGGACGGGCAGATGAGCACCTGCCGTTCACGCCGCACGCCGCGGCGCCAAGGGCTCGCGCCCCGGACCGGGTCCGTCTGCCGGACGCCGCACCGATAGCAGGGCATCGTCGCCACCGCCTCCGTCTTCGCCGGGCCGCCGCCCGGCGCGGTTCATGAGAATTCGTCGAGCACCTTGCGGTACCCGGAGATGTCGCGCGCCGAGGGCACCGGGTTGACTTCCTTCCACCGGACCACGCCCTCGCCGTCGATGAGGAAGGTGCCGCGAAGGGCGCGACCCCCCTGCTCATCGAAGACACCGTACGCCTGCGCAACCTCGCCGTGCGGCCAGAAGTCCGACAGCATCGGGAAGGTGAAGCCCTCCTTGTCGGCCCACGCCCGCTGGCTGAACAGGGAGTCGACCGACACGGTCAGCACCCGTACATCATCGGGCACGGAGGTCACGAGTTCGTCGCGGATCGCGCACAGCTCGCCGTGGCAGATGCCGCTGAAGGCCAGCGGGTAGAACACGAGCAGCACCCGGTGACCGCGAAGGTCGCCCAGCCGTACCGGGGTGCCGTGCTGGTCCTTCAGCTCGAAGTCCGGCGCCTTGTCTCCCACGTCGACCGCCATGCCGGTCCTTTCCCCACCGAAAACGCCTAGAAGGTGCATAGAAGATGAACGCGCGTCGAGCACGGCGAGCGCATCGGGCCTGCCGTACGGCCGGTGTGCGCCGTACGGCAGGGGAAAGCGGAGTCGCTGAGCTGCGGCGGCGTCGTGACGGACCCGACGGGACCGGTCGCGTGGGAACGGCCGGCCGCTCCGGACACCCCCCGGTGATCGGAGCCCGGCACCCGGCCACTACGACGACGTCCCGGACGTCCTGGAGACGGCCGGAGACCCTGGCGACGGCCGGTGGGCTATCGGCCTATCGGCGGCCCTTGGGAGTGACCAGTCGCGTGCCCGACCAGTCGCGGGCCGCGCTCACGCTGCTGGTCTGCGAAAGACCCGCCGTGGCGGCGTCCTCCCCGATGTCGCTCGGCTCGACGTGACCGTCTCGTCCGACCTTCGGGGTCAGCAGCCAGATCTGGCCGCCGTCGGCCAGCCCGGCCATCGCATCACTCAAAGCGTCGAACAGGTCGCCGTCCCCGTCGCGCCACCACAGCAGCACGACGTCGATGACCTCTTCGGAGTCCTCATCGACCAGTTCGTTGCCGGTCAGCTCCTCGATCGACTGGCGAAGCTCCTCATCGGAGTCCTCGTCCCAGCCGATCTCCTGCACCACCTGACCCGGCTTCAGACCGAGTCGCTCGGCCAGGCCGCGCTCGCCCTGCGCCTGACCCGCGGTCGCGCTCACGTTTATCCCTCCTGCTTGAATGGCCCCGCGTTACGCGGTTTACCCGGCCCCTGTGAGGCCGCTTCGGCACAGTCCACACGCTGTGACCCATCGTCGTCAACGGTCGCCACGACCGGTGACCCGCACCGTTATCTGCTAGTCCGACAAAAAAGACAAACGTACACGCCGTTCCGGGTTGTCGACGTTGAGGTCGACGATGGCGATCGACTGCCATGTTCCCAGCTCCAGCCGCCCGCCCAGGACCGGGACGGTCGCGTACGGCGGGATGAGCGCCGGCATCACGTGTGACCTGCCATGACCGCGCGAGCCGTGGGCGTGGCGCCATCGGTCGTCGGCCGGAAGCAGATCGTCCAGCAGGTTCAGCAGATCGTCGTCGCTGCCGGAGCCGAGCTCCAGCACCGCCACCCCCGCCGTCGCGTGCGGGACGAAGACGTTCAGCAGACCGTCCCCCCCGCACGAGCGCGCGAACTCCTCGCACTGCCGGGTGATGTCGTGCACCCGTTCCTTGTTCCCGGTCCTCACCTCGAACGTCTGAGATCTCACCTGACGGATCTTATGATCCCCGCTGAACTGGGACGACAACCGCATCCGGCCCGGGAAACACCAACCCGGTGTGTCCGTCGTCGAAACGCACGACGTACGGCGGGCATCCGTCCGGCCCTCGCACCTCGATGATCAAGCCCGGCCGGTCCCTCTCTCCCACAGCGTTCCCGTGGACGAGGAGCCGGTCCCCAATGGTCGCGTACACGAAGATCCCTCCTTCCTCACGGCCGCTTCCAGACTCATACGGCTCGTTCCCGGCGAAAAGAGGGAGAGACCCTCCCCCGGCGGAGGGAGGGGAAATAAAGACCGAAACGTTACCCTGCGAGGATGTGGCGCTTCTGGCTCCGGAGGACGGGGCGGCTGGGGCTCCGGGCGCGCACGGCGGCCTCCTACGTCCTGGTCACCACCGCGGCCGTGCTCATCGTGGAGGCCGTCCTCCTCGGGCTCGTGATCTCCTCGGCGAGCGGGTCGGACCTGGTGGCACGCCTGCAGGACCAGGCCGGCAAGGACGCGAAGATCCTGAGCGCGACGGCCGCCAAGCTGGCCACGGTGTCGCCCGGCGACGACCTGCCCCACCTGCTGGCCAGGGCGGTGAAGTCGTCCTACGGCCTCACCGGGTTCGGCGGCTCGGCACGGGACGCCGAGCAGAGCGTGCCGCTCCGCAGGGTGACGGGGAAGGCGGACCGCGTCCCGGTCGAGGTCCTGCTCGACGCCCAGGGCGTGATCATCACCAGCACGGCGACGGCCTCCTACCCGGTACGCGGGCGGCTGCCGGTGCGGCTGCCCACCGGCGGCCAGGGCCTGGGCGGGAAGAGCGACACGGCGGCCGGGGCCGCGGCGTGGTGGATCAGCCCGGTTTTCGGCCCGTCGGCCGGCGGGACCCTGAAGCTGTTCGCGGACGGCGACTCCGTGGTCGTCGAAGACGAGACCGGCCCCTGGGAGCCGTCCGGGAAGGGCAATGCGCCGCAGACGGTCGGATACGTCTATGTGCAGGCGCCGCCCGACCTCGGCGAGGAGACCGCCTCGGCCAAGGCGACCGTGCCGCTGCTCGTGCCCGGCGCGCTGGTCCTGGCGCTGGTCGTGCCGGTGGGCGTGGTGTTCGGCATGCTGAGCACCCGCCGGCTGATCGGCCGCATCACCCGGCTGGCCGAGGTGACGACGGCGGTGGCGAGGGGGGACTTCGGCCACAGGGTGGGCGTCCGCGGCGCCGACGAGGTCGGGCAGCTGGAGGCGGGGTTCAACCGGATGACCGAACGGCTCGGAGCGGCCGTGGAGGCCGAACGGCGCTCGGCTCGGGCCGACGCGCGGCAGGCCGAGCGGACGCGCATCGCCCGCGAACTGCACGACTCCATCTCCCAGGACCTGTTCTCCCTGAGCCTGCTGGCGGCGGGCATGCGCAGGGCCGCCCCACAGGAGCTGCGGCGCGAGGCCGAGACGATGGAGCGGACGGCCGCCCGGACGATGCGCGAGATGCAGGCCCTGCTGCTCGAGCTGCGCCCGGTGGCGCTGGAGGACGCGGGCCTGGTCCCCGCGCTGCGGGAACTGTGCAACGCCTACCAGACGCGTCTTGGGATCACGATGCGCGCGTCGCTCGAGACGGTGCCGCTCACCCCGGCCGCCGAGCACGCGGTGCTGCGCCTCACGCAGGAGGCCGTCGGCAACGCGATCAGGCACGGGGCGCCGACCGCCATCGAGGTGCGGCTGCGGCGAGCCGGAGGCGAGACCGAGATCGTCGTCAGCGACGACGGCCGCGGATTCGACCCCTCGCGCCCCACGCTCAGCCACGGGATGGGGCTCAGGCTCATGCGCGAGAGAGTGGAGGAGCTCGGCGGCCGTTTCTCGGTCACCAGCGGGCCGGACGCCGGCACGGTGGTCCGCGCGTCCCTGCCCGTCCGCCCCGTCGGGCCGCCCGTGCCCGCGTTCGGCGTGCCGCCGTTCCCGCCGGCGCCGCCCGTCCCGTGTGCGCCGCCGGCGGCGGAGGCGCCGTGATCCGGGTGCTGATCGTCGACGACCACGAGGTCGTGCGACAGGGACTGCGGTTCGTCCTGGACCAGGAGGAGGGCATCGAGGTCGTCGGCGAGTGCGGCGACGGGGCCGAGGCCCTGGCCGCCGTGCGCGCGGTGCGGCCGTCGGTCGTGCTGCTCGACATGGTGATGCCCGGCATGGACGGCCTGGACGTGCTGCGGCGCCTCGGACCGGACCGGCCGGCGGTGATCGTCCTGACCTCTTTCCAGGAGGACGAGCGGGTCGTGGCGGCCGTCCGGCTCGGCGCGCTGTCCTACCTGCCGAAGACCACCGCGGTGGACCGGGTGGTCGAGGCGGTGCGGGCGGCCGCGCACGGGGGCAGCGTCCTCGCGCCGGGCGTCGCCGCGCTGCTGGTGCGCCAGGTGCGCGGCGGGGAACGGCGCACCCCGCTGGACTTCCTGACCCCGCGCGAGCGCGAGGTGCTGACCGCGCTCGCGCGGGGCCGCTCCAACAGCGAGATCGCTCGGGCGCTCTCACTGGGCAAGGAGACGGTGAAGACGCACGTGTCCAGCGTCCTGGCCAAGCTGGGCGTCGCCGACCGCACCCAGGCGGCGATCTTCGGGTTGCAACACGGCCTGGTCCCTCTGGAAGAGGCGCTGGAGCCGGAGACCCCGAAGGAGTAGCGCCCCCGTCCAGAGGTGAGACGACCCCGTCAGGTGGTGCGCAGGGCCTCGGTGGGGGGCATGCGGGCGGCGCGCAGGGCCGGGTAGAGGCCGGCCAGGGCGCCCACGACCACGGCGACCCCGAAGCCGCCCCACAGCCCTTCCGGCGGCACCAGCACCGTCCAGCCCCGGGTGCGGGCCAGGACGAGGGTGAACAGGCAGCCGATCGCCACTCCCCCGGCGCCGCCGATGGCCGCGAGGACCAGCGACTCGGTCAGGAACTGCCCGGCCACGTGCCGGCGGGTGGCCCCGAGAGCCCGGCGCAGCCCGATCTCCCCGCGGCGCTCCAGCACCGAGATGACCATGATGTTGCCGATGCCGATGCCGCCGACCAGCAGCGCGATGGCGCCGAGCCCGAGGAACAGCGTGGCGGAGGACGCGGCGACGGCCACGCGCGTGGTGAGCGCGTCCGAGGGACGGACCACCTGGACCTGCTCGGCGTGGACGGGGTTGGTGGTCGGCGCGAGCAGGCCGGCCACGGCCTCCACGCGTTCCTGCCGCGCGCGGACGTACAGCCGGCTGGGGTGGCCGTCGTAGCCCAGCAGCCGCGCGGCCACCGGGAAGCCGACCAGCGCGGACCGGTCGATCTCCGGGGCCAGGACGAGGGGGTCCAGGATGCCGGAGACGGTGTACCAGTGGCCGCCGATCCAGACGCGCGTCGAGGCGTCGACGCGGCTGATCCCGAGGGTCTGGGCCGCCTGGTGGCCGAGCACGACGACGGGGTAGCCCGCGGTGGCGGCGTCCAGGAAGCGGCCCTGCCGGACCCGTCCGTCGAGGGTGGCCAGCAGTGTGGTGTCGCAGGCCCGCACGGCCAGGCCGCCCGTCATGCCCTCCGGCACGTGGTCGTTGCGGTAGACGTTCTTGTCCGTGAGCTGCGTCGTCGGCGCGACGCCGGTGACGCCGTCCACGCGGCGGAGCATGCGGGTGGCGCCGACCGGCAGCAGGGCCTCGGCGCCGCCCAGGTCACGGCCGTTGGCCACGGTCAGCAGGTTGGTCCCGAGCCGGTCGATCTGTTCCAGGAGCGCCGCCTGGCTGGAGCGGGTGACGCCGAGGACCGCGACGATGGCGGCGATTCCGATGGCGATGCCGAGCGCGGAGAGCAGGGCGCGGGTCTTGCGGGCGCGCAGCCCGAGCGTCCCGACCGCGAGCAGGTCCACGGCGCGCAACCGGCCGGCGGGGGCGCCGGCCGGCGGGCGGGGGCCCCTCATCGGACGCCGTCCCCGTGCGTCCCGCGGTCCCCGCGTGGTGCGACGTCCCCGCCGGGCACGGCGTCTCGACCCGGCACGACGTCCCCGCGAGGCGGGGCGTCCCCGTCGAGTCCACTGGCCCCGTACGGCCCGCCGGCCCCGTACTGTGGGGCGTCGTCGTGGTGCTCGCCGACGACCCGGCCGTCGCGCAGGTCGATCCGCCGGGGGCAGGCGGCGGCGATCCCGGCGTCGTGCGTGACGATCATCAAAGTGGTTCCCTGTTCGTTGAGCTCGCGCAGGAGGGAGACGATCTCCCTGCCGTTCGCCGAGTCGAGGTTGCCGGTGGGTTCGTCGGCGAAGACGATGGACGGCCGGCCGACCAGCGCGCGGGCGATGGCGACCCTCTGGCGCTCGCCGCCGGACAGCTTGGCCGAGCGGTGCCGGACGCGGTGCCCGAGCCCGACCCTGGTGAGCGCGTCGGCGGCCAGGCGGCGGCGCTCGGCGGCGGGCACGCCGCGGTACAGCAGCCCGGTGGCGACGTTCTCCAGCGCGCTCAGGCTCTCCAGCAGGAAGAACCGCTGGAAGACCACGCCGACGTGGTGGGCGCGCAGCCCGGCGAGCCGCCGGTCCCCGCAGGACTCCACGGCGTGGCCGGCCAGCCGTACGGTCCCGGAGGTGGGGCGGTCGAGCGCGGCCATGAGGTGGAGCAGCGTCGACTTGCCCGACCCGGACGGGCCGAGCAGGGCGACCATCTCTCCCGCGGCCACGCTCAGCGTGACGCCGCGCACCGACTCGACGGGGGGCTCGCCGGGGTAGACCTTGCGGACGCCGGTCAGTTCCAGCACCGGCCCGGTCCAGGCGCCGTCCCCGTTCCCCGGGTCGCCGGCCGGGCGAGCCCGGTCCGCGGGCGGCTCCAGCGGGACGACCGGGCCCGCGGAAGGCTTCGGGGACACGACCGGCGTGCCCTCAGGTGGCGCCGCCCCGGCCGGGGGGCGCGGCGTGCGTGCGGGCGTCATTCCTTCGGCACCTCCACCTGGGCGCCCTCGGGGACGCCGGTCACCTCGACGGTCCCCTCGGTCTCGTCGAACAGCCCGGTCTCGACCGGGACGGTCGTGCGGCGGCTCCCCTGCACGGTCACGACCGCGAACCTGCCGCCGGGCCGGGCGAGCAGGGCGAGGATCGGCACGGTGAGGACGTCCTTGTGCCGCTCCACGGTGATCTCGACCTGCACGACGGCCTGGTCCAGCGCCCGCACCGGCCTGCCCGCGAGCGTGATGGTGATCGGCACGTACGACTGCGCGGGGTCGCCGTCCTGTTGAGGCTGGTCCGGGGTGACGGCGACGGTGCTGATCGTGGCGACCCGGCCGCCGCGTCTGCGGCCGTCGGGGAGGATGACGGTGACCCTGTCCCCCTTGCCGACCCGGGGGGCCATGCTCGGGTCGAGCTGGACCGACACGATGGGCACCGCGCTGGTGCCGTGCAGGACGCGGCCGCCGGCCGCGTCGCCGACCTGGGCGTCGTGGCCGGTGACGCGCAGGGGCCTCGGCAGGAACACCACCTGTCCCAGCGGCACGGCGCCGGTGACCGGCAGGTGCGCGTCGTGCTGCCACCTGCGGACGGCGTAGTAGGTCGACAGGCCATAGGTGCGGTCCACGGTGAAGCCGGTGTAGCCGAGCGCCCGCAGGTTGCGTTCGAGCTGCTCGACGTCCGCCCCTGAGGTCATCCCCAGCGCGAATGCCCGCCAGGCGGGGCGGGGGCCGTACATGAGGACGGCCCTGCCTCCGTCGGCCTCGTAGACGGCGTGGCCGCGGGTGATCCTCGCCCCGAGCTTGGGCAGCCGGGTGAGGACGCCTCCGGCGCCGTTGACCGAGTAGGTGGCCGCGTAGGTGAGCGTGCCGTTCGCCAGTTCCCGCGCGGTGACGTCGCCCACGGTCACCGGGACGGTGCCGGTGGCGACGGGCGCGGCGGCGGGGGCCGCCGGCGTGTCGCGCAGCAGGACCCAGCCGCCGCCCGCCAGGGCCAGCGCCACGGCCCCGGCGAGCGACGCCCGCAGCGCGCCGGCCATCAGGAGCCCTCAGGGTTCTTGATCGAGAGCCCGTTCGCGGGAAAGTGCTCTTTGCAGGCCTCGAGCTGGCGCTTCATGCCCTTCTTGCCCAGGCCCAGCAGGCGTCTGGACAGCGGGAAGTCGCCGTCGGCGTCGGGATCGGGCCAGTCGCGCAGCCCGTTGGAGCGCATGCACGCGGCGAACCGGCGGAGCTTGGCCACGTCGGCGGCCGTCACCGGCGGCCGGGACCTGCCCTCGGGCGGGAGGCGGTCGGCGATGGACCGGCATGCCCGCATGACGGCGGCGGTCGGTTCGCGGGTGCCGGGCGGCAGGGTGATCTTGCCGGTGCGCGGGTCGGGCACCACGTCGGGGAAGCCGGGCATGCCGTGGGTCCGGATGCACTGGGTGAGCTCCCGGTAGACGGCGAGTCGCCCGGGGGTCGCCGTGGGGGCCGAGGTGGCGGCCGGCGTTCCCTGCCCCGAGCCGCATCCGGCGAGCGCGGCGGCGACGGCGAGCAGCGCTGTGGTTCGTCTGATCATGGGATCCCTGGCCTTGTCGGAGGTCGGGGCCGGCGCCGCGGCCCGGCTCGGGCGCGCGGCGGCCGGCGAGGTGGCGCTTCCAAGGCTCGCGGCGGGGGCCGTGCCGCACATCGCGCGTGAGCGGGGTTGGAACTCCCTCCGGAGGGGGAGGCAGGGAGGAACGGGGGCCTACAGGGGTCCCCCAGGGGTGACCTGGACCGACCCCCGGATCGTTATGATTTGTTACGTCCCGCGAACATCGTCCTGCGATCGATGGTCTAGGCCATATATGTCGCCCTGCCAGCAGGGACATCTTGGTTACCGGACGGTAGAGATGCACTTTCCGGAGTAAGCAGCCAGGATGGAAGACGACCTAGACCACGAAGAAGAGGCTTACCCGTCCATCCTCGGAAGGCGAGACCCAGTGGCTTCCGGACGCCAGCGTTTCTCGATCATCAGCGACGGCCTACCCAGCCAGCTGCCTGATGTCGACCCAAGCGAGACCCAGGAGTGGCTCGAGTCGCTTGACAACGTCGTCAAGACCGAGGGTCGCACCCGAGCCCGTTACCTGATGCTGCGCCTGCTCGAGCGGGCCCGAGAACACCAGGTCGGGGTGCCAGGGCTGCGGAGCACCGACTACATCAACACCATCCCGCCGGAGCGCGAACCCTGGTTCCCGGGCGACGAGTACGTCGAACGGCGCATCAGGGCCTACATCCGGTGGAACGCCGCGGTCATGGTGACCCGGGCCAACGCCCGCACCAACGTCGGCGGCCACATCGCCACCTACGCCTCGGCCGCGTCGTTGTACGAGGTGGGGTTCAACCACTTCTTCCGCGGCAAGGACCACGGCGAGTCTGGCGACCAGGTGTTCATCCAGGGCCACGCCGCCCCGGGCATCTACGCCCGCGCCTTCCTCGAGGGCCGCCTGAACCAGTCTCAGCTCGACGCCTTCCGCCAGGAGCTGTCCCAGGGCTTCCAGGGCCTGCCGTCGTACCCGCACCCCCGCCTCATGCCCGACTTCTGGGAGTTCCCCACGGTCTCCATGGGCCTCGGGGCGATCGGGGCGATCTACCAGGCGCGGTTCAACCGCTACCTGCTCAACCGGAAGATCAAGGACACCAGCCGCAGCCACGTCTGGTGCTTCCTCGGCGACGGCGAGATGGACGAGCCCGAGTCGCTCGGCGCCATCGGCCTCGCCTCCCGCGAGGAGCTCGACAACCTCACCTTCGTCATCAACTGCAACCTGCAGCGGCTCGACGGGCCGGTGCGCGGCAACGGCAAGGTCATCCAGGAGCTCGAGTCGTACTTCCGCGGCGCGGGCTGGAACGTCATCAAGGTCGTATGGGGCCGCGAGTGGGACCAGCTCCTGGCCGCCGACGTCGACGGCGTGCTCGTCAACAAGATGAACACCACCCCTGACGGCCAGTTCCAGACCTACTCCGTCGAGTCCGGCGAGTACATCCGCGAGAACTTCTTCGGCGACGACCCGCGCCTGCGCAAGATGGTCGAGCACCTGTCCGACGACGACATCCGCAAGCTGTCGCGCGGCGGCCACGACTACCGCAAGGTGTACGCGGCGTTCAAGGCCGCCCGCGAGCACGTCGGGCAGCCCACGGTCATCCTCGCCCAGACCATCAAGGGATGGACCCTGGGCAAGGACTTCGAGGCGCGCAACGCCACGCACCAGATGAAGAAGATGACCAAGGCCGAGCTCAAGGAGTTCCGCGACCGCCTCTACCTCCCGATCCCCGACAAGGACCTCGAGGGCGAGCTGCCCCCGTACTACCACCCGGGCGAGAACGACGAGGAGATCGCGTACATGCGCGAGCGGCGCGCGGCGCTGGGCGGCTACCTGCCCAAGCGCGTCATGCGGGCCAAGCCGATGAAGCTCCCCGGCGACAAGGTCTACGCCGACCTGAAGAAGGGCTCGGGCAAGCAGAACGTCGCCACGACGATGGCCTTCGTCCGCCTGCTCAAGGACCTCATGCGCGACAAGGAGATCGGCTCGCGCTTCGTCCCGATCATCCCGGACGAGGCCCGCACCTTCGGTCTCGACGCGATGTTCCCGACCGCCAAGATCTACTCGCCGCACGGGCAGACCTACGACGCGGTCGACCGCAACCTGCTGCTGTCCTACAAGGAGTCGACCGAGGGTCAGATCCTGCACGAGGGCATCAGCGAGTCGGGGTCCATGGGGTCGGCCATCGCCGCCGGCTCCGCGTACTCCACCCACGGCGAGCACATGATCCCGATCTACATCTTCTACTCGATGTTCGGGTTCCAGCGCACCGCCGACCAGATGTGGGCGATGGGCGACCAGATGAGCCGTGGCTTCCTGCTCGGCGCGACGGCCGGCCGCACCACCCTCAACGGTGAGGGCCTCCAGCACGAGGACGGCCACTCGCCGCTGATCGCCTCCACCAACCCCGCCGCCGTGTCCTACGACCCGGCGTGGGCGTTCGAGATCGCCCACATCGTCCAGGACGGCCTGCGGCGCATGTACGGCGAGCAGCCCGAGGACGTCTTCTACTACCTCACCGTCTACAACGAGCCCTACCCGCAGCCGGCCGAGCCCGAGGGCCTGGACGCCGAGGGCGTGCTCAAGGGCCTGTACCGTTTCGCCGCGGCTCCCGACATCGAGGGCCCGCGGGCGAACATCCTGGCCTCCGGCGTGGCCGGCCGCTGGGCGCTGGAGGCCCAGCGCCTGCTGGCCGAAGAGTGGGGGGTGGCGGCCGCGGTGTGGTCGGCGCCGTCGTGGTCGGAGCTGCGCCGCGAGGCGCTGGCGTGCGACGAGCACAACCTGCTCAACCCCGAGGCCGAGCAGCGGGTGCCCTACGTCACCCAGGTGCTCTCGACGGCACGTGGCCCCTTCGTCGGGGTCAGCGACTACATGCGCGCGGTCCCCGACCAGATCTCCCGCTGGGTCCCCGGCGACTGGACCTCGCTGGGCACCGACGGCTTCGGCCTGTCGGACACCCGCTCGGCGCTGCGCCGCCACTTCCACGTGGACGCCGCGTCGATCACGCTGGCGGTGCTCACCGAGCTCGCCAGGCGGGGCGAGGTCAAGCAGGAGGTGCTGCGCGAGGCCATCGCGCGCTACCACCTGAAGAACGGCGTCACCGAGGTCGTCGCCCAGGCGACCCCTGAGAGCAACGAGACGCAGTCCATGGGGGTCTGACCCTTCCGCGGCGTCTCCGGCGGGCCCTCGCGCGACTTCGCGCGAGGGCCCGCCGCAGGTGGTGCTCAACCGGGGGTCTGGTCCTGGGCGATCAGGTCGGGGATGCGCGGAGCGTACTCTTCCAGGGACGGGCGGGGCAGCGCCTCCTCCTCGGTGAGCGCGGCGCTCGCGATGCGGTCGAGCCGGAACACCCGGACGTCCTGCCTGAGACGGCACCACGCCACCAGGTACCAGAAGCCGCCGCGCCCGCCGATGAACACCCCGGGCTCGACATCGCGCTCGGTCGTCTCGCCCGACTTGGCGTCGTAGGTGATGCGCAGCACCCGCCGGTGCAGCAGCGCCTCGTCGATGACCCGGGCGACCGCGGCCCGCCCGCCGGGGGTCGCGGCAGGCCGCGCCGCTGGCGCGCCGGGGGGCGGTGTCGCGGGCGCGCCGGGGGGCGGTGTCGCGGCGATCAGCTTGCGCAGTGCGCTGCGGGCGCCGCCCGCCAGGGGACGCCTTCCGGCCCTGCTGAGGGCGACGGCGACGGCCACCGCCTCGTCGGAGGTGAGGTCGAGGGGCGAGGGCGCGGCGGGCTCGTCGAGGGCGTACCCGTCGTCCTCGGCGCGGACGGGCACGCCGGCGGCGCGCAGCGCTTCGATGTCGCGCTCGACGGTGCGGGCGCCCACCTGTAATCGCTCGCTCAGCTCCCGTGCGGACCGGCACCGGGGGGAGATCGCGCGCAGCTCCTCGATGAGGGCGTAGAGCCGATCGGTACGGTTCACATCCCGAACCTACGCCGGGGCACCGACATTCGCGCCGCACGCGCCCGGCGGGCCGGGCGGTCCGGCCGCGTGCGGCCGTCTCCATGCCGGCCGCGACCCTGGCCATCATGGAGAAGCTCGGCAGGAGCGCTGGAGCGCCTCCGCCGGTTCAGCGGGAGGCGCCGGCGGTCCAGTCGAGCAGGGCGTCGAGGGTCCAGGTGTTGACGACGCGGGCGGGCTCGACGCCGCACCGCGCGGCCCGCTCGCAGCCGAAGTGCTGCCATTCGAGCTGCCCGGGCGCGTGGGCGTCGGAGTCGACGGAGAACAGGCAGCCCATCTCGTAGGCCAGCCGCAGCAGCCGCTTGGGCGGGTCGAGCCGGTCGGGCCGGGAGTTGATCTCGACGGCGACGCCGAACCTGCGGCACGCCTCGAAGACGATCTCGGCGTCGAACGCCGACTCCGGCCGCAGGCCGCCGCGGCGGCCGTCGCCGCGCACGATGCGGCCGGTGCAGTGGCCGAGGACGTCGACGCGGGGGTCGGCGATGGCGGTGACCATCCTGCGGGTCATGTCGCCGGCGTCCATGCGCAGCTTGGAGTGGACGCTGGCGACCACCACGTCGAGCCGGTCGAGCAGCTCGGGCTCCTGGTCGAGCGAGCCGTCGGGCAGGATGTCGACCTCGATGCCGGTCAGGACGCGGAACGGCGCGAGCTTGTCGTTGAGCCCGGCGACCAGGTCGAGCTGCTCGCGCAGCCGCTCGGGGGACAGGCCGCGGGCGACGGTGAGCCGCGGCGAGTGGTCGGTGAGGGCGAGGTAGTCGTGGCCGAGCCCGCGGGCGGCCTCGGCCATCTCCCGGACGGGCGAGCCGCCGTCGGACCAGTCGGAGTGGCTGTGCAGGTCGCCCTTGAGGGCGGCGCGCAGGGCGGCCGTCGCCTCGTCCAGGTCGAGGCCGGCGGTGTCCTCCAGGCGGCGCAGATAGGTGGGGACGTGCCCGTCCAGGGCTTCGGTGATCGCCAGGGCGGTGACCTTGCCGACGCCTTTGAGCTCCTGCAGCCCGCCGGAGCGGGCGAGCCGCGCGAGCTCGTCGCGCGGGAGGTCGCCGATGGCGGAGGCGGCGCCGCGGAAGGCCCGCACCCGGTAGGTCGGCTCGCCGGCCCGTTCCAGGAGGAAGGCGATGCGCTTCAGCGCTTCTACCGGTTCCACTGCTGCTCCACAGCTGCGAATCTACCCAGCGTTCCCGCGTCGCACGGCCTGTGGTCCGATAAGCACTGAAATAACGCTGTTCATCAGGCATCAGAAACTTCTGCCGCGCTTGCCGCGTTAACCGGGCAAACGTAGGCTTTGCACACTTTTTCGAGAGACGGACCCCGATGGCGACACCCCGCCCCAAGCCCGTACGACCGCCACATCCGCTGGCGAAAGACGCGGTGAGGTCCGCGGCGACGTCGCCGCCCGGCGGCAGGAAGCTGTCCTCCACCGCGATCACGCTGGGCACGATGGGACTGCTCTCCACCCTGGTGGTCGGCTTCTGCGCCGCCCAGGGCACCTTCGCCGAGAAGGTCACCGCCGACTGCGTGGACCTGCGCAGCCGCACGGCCGACGGGTCCTACCAGGTCGTGGACGACGACCACTGCGACGACCACCGCTCCGGCTACTACGGGTCGCGCGGCGCCTTCGGCTGGTACTACGGGGGCGTCAGGCAGGCCGGCCGGGTGCTGCGCGGCACGACCGTCAGGCCGCCGAACGCCCACGTCAGCAGCAGATCGGGCGCCGTGCTCCAGCGCGGCGGCTTCGGCGGCCGCGGCGTCGGGGGAAGCTGAGGTGCGCAGGCAGAGGTCCGCGCGGCGGGACGGCTGGGAGAAGACCATCGAGTCGCAGGGCCTGGCCTACCACCGCTCGGCGCACCCGTCCGGCCTCGACCGGCCCTACTGGGACGAGGCCGTGCACTACGCCTTCACCATGGAGGAGGTCCTCTCCCTGGAGAGCCAGGTCGAGGAGCTGCACGCCATGTGCCTTGCGGCCGTCGAGCACGTGGTCGCCGCCGGCCGCTACCGCGACTTCGCGATCCCCGAGTGGGTGGCCCCGGAGATCGAGGCGTCCTGGCGGCGCCGCGACCCGCACGTGTACGGCCGGTTCGACCTGCGCTACGACGGGCGGGGGCCGGCCAAGCTGCTGGAGTACAACGCCGACACCCCGACGAGCCTCGTCGAGAGCTCGCTGGTCCAGTGGTTCTGGCTCAAGGACGTCCACCCCGCCGACGACCAGTGGAACTCCATCCACGAGCGCCTGGTCGACCGGTGGCGCGAGCTGCCGCTGCAGACCGGCCCCGCCCACTTCGCCTGGACCAACATGGACGAGACCGGCGAGGAGGCCATGACGCTCGGCTACCTGCAGGAGACCGCCGAGCAGGCCGGCCGGGCGACGGTCGCCATCGCCATGGAGGACATCGGCTGGGACTCCCGGGCACTGCGCTTCGTCGACATGGAGCACCGGGTGATCCGCACGCTGTGCAAGCTCTACCCGTGGGAGTGGGCGGTCGCCGACCCGTTCGGGCCGCGGGCCGTGCGCGGGCAGGTCTCGATGACCTGGATCGAGCCGCTGTGGAAGATGCTGCTGTCCAACAAGGCGCTGCTGGCCCTGCTGTGGGAGCTGCACCCCGGCCACCCGAACCTGCTCCCCGCCTACCTGGACGGCCCGCGCGACCTGCCCGCCCACATCGCCAAGCCCCTGCTCGGCCGCGAGGGCGCGAGCATGCGCGTCGTCACCCCGGACGGCGCCCACAGCACCGAGGGCGACTACGGCGCCGAGGGCTACGTCTACCAGGAGTTCCGCGCGCTGCCCGACTTCGACGGCTGGCGCCCGGTGCTGGGCGCCTGGGTGGTCGGGGACGAGGCCGCCGGGCTCGGCATCCGGGAGACCTCGGGCCTGATCACCGATGACACCTCCTCGTTCGTCCCGCACCGCATCGCCCTCTGACCCGTGACCGCCGCGCCGCCGCCCCCGAGGGCGGCCCGCGCGGCGTCCCCACCCCCCGCCTGACACAGTCCAAGGAGCACAAGACATGACCATCGCGCTCGCCGGTCCCCTCGGGGAGGCGCTCGGCCGAGGAGCCCTCGCGATCCTCGCGTACGCGGTCCTGGGCGTCCTGCTGATGATCGCCGGCTTCTACGTGATCGACCTGGCCACCCCCGGCCGGCTCAGCAAGGTGATCCAGCAGGACCGCAACCCCAACGCGGCGCTGCTCACCTCGTCGGGGCTGTCCGCCGTCGGCCTCATCGTCGCGGCGTCCATCTGGTCCTCCGGCGGCGCCCTGCAGGAAGGGCTGCTGGCCACCCTGGTGTTCGGCGTCACCGGCATCGTCGTGCAGGCCCTGGGCATGCTGCTGTTCGACCGGGTGGCCGGCATCTCGGTGCGCGACCTGGTGCGCGAGCCGGGGCTGCAGCCGGGCGCCGTCCTGCTCGCCGTGACCCACGTGGCGATCGGGCTCATCACCGCCGTCGCGGTGATCTGACCTTCCACCGCGCGCCGCACCGGCGGTGACATACGGCACCTCCGGCTGTCGCACTCACGCTGACCTGGCACCCTAGGGATGTGAATGACCGGGTACGCGAGGACACCGCACGACGGCTGGAGCGGGCGATGGGAAGTCTCGGCACCGCCGCGATGACCCACATGGACGAGAGGCTGCCGTGGTACCGCGCCCTGTCGGCGGAGGACCGCTCATGGGTCGGACTGGTCGCGCAGGCGGGCATCGCCGCCTTCGTCGAGTGGTTCCAGCACGCCGACGAGGGCAGGCCGACGCCGAGCATCGAGATCTTCGGCACCGCTCCGCGCGAGCTGAAGCGGTCGGTCTCGCTGCAGCAGACGGTCGACCTGGTGCGCATCGTCGTGGAGGTGGTCGAGGCCGAGGTGCAGGAGCTCGCGGCGCCCGGCGGCGAGGAACTGCTGCGCCAGGCCATGCTGCGCTACACCCGCGACGTCGCCTTCGCCGCCGCCCACGTCTACGCCCGCGAGGCCGAGGTGCGCGGCGCGTGGGACGCCCGCCTGGAAGCGCTCATCGTGGACGCGCTGGTCCGCGGCGAGGTGGACGAAGGGCTGCACTCGTGGGCGGCGGCGCTCGGCTGGACCTCCTCCCCCGTCGTCGTGCTCGCCGGCTACGCCCCCGACGCCGACCCCCAGACGGTCATCGACGGCATGCGCGACAAGGGCCGCAGGCTCGGCCACGACCTGCTGGCCGGGGTGCAGGGCGACCGCCTGATCGTCATCGTGGGCGGGGCCGACAGCATCAAGGACGCCGCCCGGCACGTGGTGCCGCGCTTCGGCCCGGGGCCCATCGTCATCGGTCCCGAGGTGCCCGACCTGCACGCGGCGGCGAGCTCGGCGCGCGCGGCCGTCGCCGGCCTGCGGGCGGCGCAGGGCTGGCCGGACGCCCCCCGCCCGGTGCTCGCCGAGGACCTGCTCGCCGAGCGGGCCATCGACGGCGACACCGACGCCCGCGAGCAGCTCATCGAGAACGTGTACAAGCCCCTGGAGGGCACTCCGCTGCTCGACACACTGGCGACCTACCTGGAGCAGGGCACATCTTTGGAAGCCACGGCCCGTCTGTTGTTCGTCCACCCGAACACCGTGCGTTACCGTCTGAAAAAGATCACAGAACTGACGGGCTACCAGCCCACCGAGGGCCGGTCGGCCTTCACTCTGCAGGTCGGCCTGATCCTCGGCAGGCTCTCGCGGGCAACCGCGACCTAACCAGGGTTCGGTAACGGTCCGGAAACCTCTGATAGAGGATTCCTACAAAGACCCACCGACAAAGTTCGTACGGATCATTAGCAGTGTGGTGAACTCCTACAGGGCATGGTGGATTTTGTGCTCGTCATCGTCGCTCCCGGGCAAGGCGCCCAGACTCCCGGCTTCCTTTCCCCGTGGCTCGAGATCCCCGGTCTGCGCGACCGGTTGTCGGCGTGGTCGGACGTCGTCGGCCTCGACCTGATCTCCTACGGCACCACGGCGGGAGCGGAGGAGATCCGCGACACCTCCGTCGCCCAGCCCCTGCTCGTGGCCGCCGGCCTCGCCGTCGCCGAGGTGCTGCCGGCCACGGAGGGTGACGGCGCCGCAGGGACGGCGCCCGCCGCGGACGTGCTCGCCGGGCACAGCGTCGGCGAGTTCACCGCCGCGACCCTGGCCGGCGTCCTCACCCCGGAGGAGGCCCTGCGCCTGGTCGCGCAGCGCGGCCAGGCGATGGCCAAGGCCGCCGCCGTCACCGAGACGGGCATGACGGCCGTGCTCGGCGGCGCGGAGGAGGAGGTCCTGTCGGCCATCGAGCGGCACGGCCTCACCCCGGCCAACATCAACGGGGCCGGGCAGATCGTCGCGGCCGGCACCACCGAGCAGCTCGCCGCCTTCGCGGCCGAGCCTCCGGCGCGGGCGCGGCTTCGCGCGCTGTCGGTGGCCGGAGCGTTCCATACCCGCCACATGGCGCCCGCCGTCGAGCACCTGCGGTCGGAGGCGGCCGGCGTCACCCCCGGCGACCCGCGCGCGACCCTGCTGTCCAACGCCGACGGCCAGGCCGTCGCCGGCGGCGGCGAGTTCGTCCGGCGGCTGGTCGACCAGGTGGCCCGCCCGGTCAGGTGGGACCTGTGCATGGCCACCATGGCAGGGCTCGGCGTCACCGCCGTCATCGAACTGCTGCCCGGCGGCACGCTCACCGGCCTGGCCAAGCGCGCGCTGCCCGGCGTCGCGACGGTCGCGCTCAAGACCCCCGGCGACCTCGAGGCCGCACGCGCCCTTATCAGCAAGGAGACCGGCCAGTGAGGATCATGCGAGGCGCCCCGGGCGCCAGGGTGCTCGCCTTCGGCGGATACCAGCCGGCCGGCGTCGTCACCAACGACGACCTGGCGAAGACCATCGACACCAACGACGAGTGGATCCAGAGCCGCGTCGGCATCAAGGAACGCCGGGTCGCCGGCCCCGAAGAGACCGACATCGACATCGCCGTGCAGGCCGGCGGCAAGGCGCTGGCCGCCAGCGGGCTGTCGGCCGACGAGATCGACCTGGTCGTCGTCGCCACCTGCACCCTCGAGGCGCAGATCCCCAACGCCGCCGCCCGCGTCGCCCACCGCCTGGGCATCGACTCCCCCGGCGCCTTCGACGTCAACGCCGCCTGCGCCGGCTTCTGCTACGCCCTGGCCGCCGCGGGCGACGCCGTCCGCGCGGGCTCGGCCACCAACGTGCTGGTCGTCGGCACCGAGAAGCTCTCCCAGTGGGTCGACTGGACCGACCGCGCCACCTGCGTCATCTTCGCGGACGGCGCCGGCGCGGCCGTGGTCGGGCCCTCCGAGACCCCGGGCATCGGGCCGGTCGTCTGGGGCAGCGCCGGCGACAAGTCCGACGCGATCATCGTCAGGGACCGCGACTCCTTCCTCCACCAGGAAGGCCAGACGGTGTTCCGCTGGGCCACCACCGCGCTTCACCCGGTCGCCAGGCAGGCGTGTGAGCGTGCCGGCGTGGACCCCTCCGAGCTGGCGGCCTTCGTCCCCCACCAGGCGAACCTGCGCATCATCGAGGCCATCGCCCGCAAGATCGGCGCGGACAAGGCGGTCATCGCCAAGGACATCGTCCTGGCGGGCAACACCTCGGCGGCCTCGATCCCGCTGGCCCTGAGCCGCATGATCGAGCGCGGCGAGGTCCAGTCGGGCGGCCTGGCGCTGCTGCTCGGCTTCGGCGCGGGCCTGACCTACGCCGGCCAAGTGATAGAGATCCCCTGAGCTTGTACGGAAGGCCCGCACGGCGCGCCGTACACACCAAGAGAAACACCCGAATCCAAGGAGAAATCGCGACATGGCACTGACCGAGCAGGAGATCCTCGCGGGCCTCGGCAAGATCATCAACGAGATCACGGGCATCCCGGCGACCGAGGTCACCCCCGAGAAGAACTTCGTGGACGACCTCGACATCGACTCGCTCTCCATGGTCGAGATCGCCGTCGCCGCGCAGGACGAGTTCGGCGTCGAGATCCCCGACGACCAGCTCAAGCACCTCAAGACCGTCAAGGACGTCATCAACTTCATCCAGAACTAGATCCACCTCAGGCGTCCGGCCGCACGACCGGGCGTCTGAGCCCCCCACGCTTCACCTCGAACCACAAGGAGCGCCCCACGTGAGCAGAGATCGAGTTCGTGTCGTTGTCACCGGGCTCGGCGTGACAACGCCCCTCGGCGGAGACGTCGCCTCGTCCTGGTCGGCGCTCCTCGCCGGGCAGTCCGGCGTGCGGCCCCTCACCGAGGACTGGGTCGACACCCTGCCGGTGAAGTTCGCCGCCAAGGTCGCCGTCGAACCGGGTGAGGTGCTGCCCCGCCCCGAGGCCCGCCGCCTGGACCGTGCCGAGCAGTTCGCGCTCATCGCGGCCCGCGAGGCCTGGCGGGACGCCGGGACACCGAAGGTCGCGCCCGACCGGCTCGGCGTCGTCGTCGGCAGCGGCATCGGCGGCATCACCACGATCCTGGCCGCCTACGACACCTACAAGGAGAAGGGCTGGCAGCGGCTGTCGCCCTTCACCGTCCCCATGCTCATGCCCAACGGCTCGGCCGGATGGATCAGCATCGAGCTCGGCGCCACCGCCGGCGTCCACGCGACCGTGAGCGCCTGCGCCACCGGCGCCGAGTCCGTCGGCTACGCCATGGAGATGATCAGGACGGGACGGGCGGACGTCGTCGTGGCCGGCGGCACCGAGGCCGCCATCCACCCGCTGAACATCGCCTCCTTCGCCGCCATGCGCGCCATGTCCACGCGCAACGACGACCCCTCGCACGCCTCGCGTCCCTGGGACGCCGGCCGCGACGGGTTCGTCCTGGGCGAGGGGGCGGGCATCATCGTCCTTGAGTCCGAGGAGCACGCCCTGGCCCGCGGCGCGCGCATCTACGCCGAGGCCGCCGGCGTCGGCTACTCCTCCGACGCCCACCACATCGCCCAGCCCGAGCCGACGGGCGCCGGCATCCGCAGCGCGGCCCGCAAGGTGCTGGAGGACGCCGGGCTCACCGGACGCGACATCCTGCACGTCAACGCGCACGCCACCTCCACTCCGGCGGGGGACGTCGTGGAGGCGATCGCCATCCAGGAGATCATCGGTGACCACCCGTTCGTGACGGCCACCAAGTCCTCCACCGGACACCTGCTCGGCGGCGCCGGCGGCATCGAGTCGGTCTTCACCATCAAGGCCCTGTACGACCGCGTGGTCCCGCCCACCATCAACATCGACGACCTCGACGAAGGAGTCGAGGTCGACATCGTGCGCGGCGAGCCGCGCAAGCTCCCCGAGGGCCAGATCGCCGCGATCAACAACTCGTTCGGCTTCGGCGGGCACAACGTCGCCGTGGCCTTCACCAGCGCCTGAGTGGGAGAGCCCGTGACCGTGCTCGACGACGGGGTGACGGCCCAGGCTCACGAACAGCAGCCTGCCGACCCTCGCGATCCGCATGCGCGTCTGACCGCCCTGTTCGACCAGGGCACGGTCCAGCCGCTCTCCCCCGACGACGACCGCAGCGGCACGCTGGCCGCCATGGGGCGCGTGGAGGGCGTGCCGGTGGTGGCGTTCGCGAGCGACGCGCGGATCCAGGGCGGTGCCATGGGCACCGCCGGTTGCGAGCACATCGTGCACGCCTACGACGTCGCGGTCCGCGAGCGGGTCCCGGTCGTCGGCCTGTGGCACTCCGGCGGCGCCCGGCTCGCCGAGGGCGTCGAGTCCCTGCACGCCGTCGGCCGGGTCTTCGCCGCGATGACCCGCGCCTCGGGGCTGGTCCCGCAGATCTCCGTGGTGCTCGGTCCGGCCGCCGGCGGCGCCGCCTACGGGCCGGCCCTCACCGACCTGGTGATCCTGTCCGACCAGGGCCGCATCTTCGTCACCGGCCCCGACGTCGTGCGCAGCGTCACCGGCGAGCAGATCGACATGGCCGCCCTGGGCGGCCCCGAGCCGCACAGCAGGCGCAGCGGCGTCGTCCACGTCGTCACCAAGACCGACGGCGAGGCCCTGCTGCAGGCACGCCGCCTGGCCGTGCTGCTCGGCCACCAGGGCCGCCTGCGCCCCGAGTCGGTGCAGGACGTCGACTTCTCCGGCCTGCTGCCCGACCGGGCGCGCCGCGCGTACTCCGTGCACCCCCTGGTCACCGGCCTGCTGGACGAGCCCGGGGTGGAGCTGCACCCCAAGTGGGCGCCCAACATCGTCACCACGCTGGGCCGCCTCGGCGGCCGCACGGTCGGCGTCATCGCCAACAACCCGATGCGGCTGGCCGGCTGCCTCGACTCCGCCTCGGCCGAGAAGGCCGCCCGGTTCGTGCGCATGTGCGATGCCTTCGGGGTGCCGCTGGTCGTCCTGGTGGACGTCCCCGGCTATCTTCCCGGCGTCGGCCAGGAGCACGACGGCGTCGTCCGGCGCGGCGCCAAGCTCCTGCACGCCTTCGCCGAGGCGTCGGTGCCCCGGGTCACGCTGGTCACCCGCAAGGCCTACGGCGGGGCGTACGTCGCGATGAACTCCCGGGCGCTGGGCGCCACCAGGGTGTTCGCCTGGCCGACCGCCGAGGTCGCCGTCATGGGGGCCCTGGCCGCCGTGCGCGTGCTCAAGCGGCGCGAGATCGCCGCCGCCCCCGAGGAGGAGCGCTCCGCCGTGGAGGCTCGGCTCGCCGAGGAACACGAGAAGATCGCCGGCGGCCTCGACCGGGCCATCCAGATCGGCGTGGTGGACGAGGTCATCAAGCCCGCCGAGACCCGCGGCGCCATCGCCAGGGTCCTCGCCCAGGCCACCCCCGCACGCGGCGCCCACGGCAACATCCCGCTGTAGCCGGGAACGGCCCCTGCTTTCCGAGGCTCACCGGGGCTCACGAAAAAGGTTCCGCACCGGCGTTCCGGTTGCGGAACCCTCTCACATCGCCGCGTCACACCGCCGGCCTCCCGGCGGCCGAGCGGCAGCCGAACCTGCTGTTCGCCGCCGCCCGGCATGTCGGCGGGATCCGGACGGCACCGCCGCGTCACACCGCCGCGTGCAGCCACCGGACCGGGGCGCCGTCGCCGGCGTACCGGAACGGCTCGAGCTCCTCGTCCCACTGTTTGCCGAGCAGCTTGTCGAGTTCCTCCTCAAGGACCACCCGGCCCTGCGCCGCCATCAGCATCACGTTGCGCAGCCTGTCCTCGGGCACCATGATGTCGCCGGACACGCCGATCATCGCCGTGAAGGCGCCGAGCGTCGGCGTGTAGGCATGCCGCGAGCCGTCCACGCCCGGCGAGGCATCCTCGGTGATCTCAAAACGGATGCGCTGCCAGCCCATGAGGGACGACGTGATCGCCGCGGCCGTGCCGGGACGACCTTCCCACTCGGCCTGTGTGCGCACGGTGCCAGGCTGGGCTGGCTGCGGGGTCCACGACAGGTCGACGGGTATGCCAAGGACACCCGCGACCGCCCATTCGATGTGCGGGCACAGCGCGGGCTGAGCCGAGTGGACGTACAGCACGCCACGAGCAGACACCGGACCTCCCGTTTCGTACGAGGTGCGCCTTCCCCAACGTCCTCATACTGGGATGATCACAAGTGACTGAGGGAGAGACTACCGTCCGTCGTGGCGGGGCACCAGAGCCGGGTCATACCTAATCACGCTTGACAACTCTCCGCATAGGGAAAGATGCATCCTGTGATTGCCGTCCCTATGCGCTCCCTATAAGGAGTCCCCCCGTGAACGTGCAGGCCGTCGAACACCTCCCCGGCCGCCGCGCCTTCATCCGCCCGGGCGAGCTGCTCGCCCGCTCCCCCGACGCCGCCGGGCGGTGGACCCAGTCGGCGCACCACACCGACGGACTGTTCCTGTTGCGCCTGTCGCACGGGGCGGACCCGTGCGAGATCGCCGCCTCGTTGCGTGAGAGGGGGCAGGACGCCTCGCCCAACCATGTCGTCGTGGGGCAGCCGCTGTTCTTCGGCGGCCCCTCCGGCGCCCCGCGGCCCGCGCCCGCCCTCGCCCTGGGCGGCGGCGAGCCGTCCGGGGTGACGGCCGCGGTGCTGGACACCGGCCTCGCCCCGCACCCCTGGTTCACCGGCGCCGACTGGTTCCCCGGCCAGCCGGGCGAGGTCCTCGACGCCGACGGCGACGGCCTTCTCGACGGCCAGGCGGGGCACGGCACGTTCATCGCGGGGCTGCTGCTGCGCCAGGCGCCGGGCATCCGGCTGCGCGTCGTGCGGGCTCTGGACAGCCACGGCGTGGGCGACGAGGCCGGCGTGCTGCGCGCCCTCGGCGCCCTGCGTGAGGCGCCCGTCGACGTGCTGGTGCTGTCCTTCGGCTGCCACACCTACGACGACCGGGCGTCGCCTCTGGTGGAACGCGCTCTGGCCGCGCTCACCGGCACCGTGGTCGTCGCCTGCGCGGGCAACACCGCCTCCTCGCGGCCCTTCTGGCCCGCCGCGCTGCCCGGAGTGATCGCCGTGGGCGCCCTCGACTCGGCCGAGGTCACCCGGGCCCGCTTCTCCGCCTACGGCCCCTGGGTGGACGCGTGCGCGCGTGGTGAGGCCTTGACCAGCAGTTTCGTGGACTTTCACCCATTCGACGGCTATGCCATGTGGAGTGGTACGTCGTTCGCGGCCGCCGTCGTGGGCGGGGCCATCGCCGCCGCCGCACGCCGCATGCCAACCGGCGAGGCGGCACACCAGGTCCTGCACGCCACCGGCACCCGATTTCCCGATCTCGGGGTCCACGTCGCCGGTCCTCGCTAGTCTGATCACCGAGTGCGATTCCCCCATCACGCGAAGTGTTCCCATGCCATACGACCTCGACCTCCTCGACGAGACGGCCTGGCGCGACCTGGTCTCCCGCTTCGGGCACCGCATGTGGGCCGTGGCCCGGGCCACCGGGCTCGACCCCGCCGACGCGGGCGACGCCGTCCAGGCCGCCTGGCTGCGCCTGCTCGAAAGCGGGCACACCATCCGCGACCCCGAGCGCGTCGGCGGCTGGCTGATCACCACCACCCGGCACGAGGCCATGCGCATCGGCCGGGCGCGGGCGGGCGCCCGGCCCTCCGGCCTGCCCACCGACCTGCCACCCCCCAGCGGCGCCGATCCGCCGGGCTCCGGCGGCGGCGATCCGGTCGCGGCGTTGCTCAGCGACGACCAGGGACGGCGGCTCTGGGCGGCCGTCGACACCCTGCCCCGGCCGTGCGGGGCCCTGGTGCGGTTGATCGTCCTGGCGCCCGACGCCAGCTACGCCCAGCTGTCCCGGCGGCTGGGCATGCCCATCGGCAGCATCGGCCCCACCCGCATCCGCTGCCTCAAACGCCTGAGATCACTCGTGGAGGACCAGCGATGACCGACGACGACCACCTGCTGGCCGCCCTTCGTCTCGCGGCCGGCGCCGATCCCGTCCCGGCCCATGTCATCACCGACGCTCAGGCCGTCCACGCCCTGCGCCTGCCCGACGCCGTCATCGCCGACCTGGTCCCGCTCCACGACTCGCCACCCGGGCCCGAGGCCGAGGACTCGCCGCCGCACCGGGACGTCTCCCCGGTTGAGGTCCATCGCCTGCTCGACGGCCGTCCACCAGGATCACCCGGCGAGGGCAGGTCCGCGCCCCGGTTCGGCCGCCCGCTCGGCGCGGCGTCCTTCTCCGGCACCCGGCCGCCGCCGTCCGGCACCCGGCCGCCCGTCTCCGGCGTCCGGCCGCCGTTCGCGCGGGCCAAGCCGCCGGCCGGGGTGCGTTCCGACGGGCACGCGTCCGAGGGAGAGCCGCGCCTGCTGCGCTTCGCCGCCGAGGAGCTCACCATCGACGTCGAGATCACGGTCTGCGACTCCCATCTCGACCTGGCCGGCCAGGTGCTCCCCGCCCCGGGCGAAGGAGCCCGCGTCGAGATCAGGACACCCCACGTCAGCAAGATGCGCCTGCCCACCGAGACCGGGGAGTTCGCCACCACAGGACTGCCCCACGGATGGGTGAGCGTCGTGTACCACCGCACCGGCGCCCCACCCGTGGCCACCCGCTGGCAGTGCGTCCGCCCATGACCCCCGACCCCCTGACGACGACCGCCCCCCTCAGCCGCCCTTCGACCGAGCCGCCCGAGCACCGCCACCTGGTCGCGGCGGCCGAGCGGGCGGTCGAGGGTTCGGGGGCCGACCCCGAACGGGCGCGCCGGGACGCGCTCGCCGTTCTCGACCGGGCGAGGGCGTGGGGCTGCCGGGAGGCCGAGTCGATCGCCCACCGCGCGCTCGGCCTGGCCGCGCGCGAGCTGGGAGACCTCCGGCCCGCCGCCGACCATCTGGACCAGGCGGTCCGCGTGGCCCGCGACCTGCCCGGACGCGCGGCCCAGGCGCGGATGTCGCTGGTCGCGGTCCGCACGGAACTCGGCGACCCCGTCGGCGCCCTCCGCGTCGCCGACCTCGCCGAGGGCGGCCTCGGCGGCCTGGACGCCGCGCGGCTCGGCGTCCAGCGCTCGGTGGCCCTGGTGCGCCTCGGCCGTCCTGGGGAGGCGGTGGCGCACTGCGACCGGGCCGTCGAACGGCTCACCGGAGCCGGCGACCCCCGCTTCCTGGCGGGCGCGCTGCTCAACCGGGGCCTCGCGCACACCTTCCTCGAAGACTACGACGCGGCGTCACGCGACCTGTCCGCCTGTGCGGCCCTCGCCCGGGACGCCGGGCTCGACCACATCGCCACCCTCGCCGAGGCCAACGTGCCGTTCGTCGCCGCCCGGCGCGGGGACGTCCAGGCCGCCTTCACCGGCTACGAGGCAGCCGAGCGCGCGCTGACGGGATATCCCGAACGGCTCGCCGCCATGCGCGCCGACTTCGCGGGCGCGCTGCTGGCCGCCTATCTCCCCGGGGAGGCCCGCGCGCTGCTCAGGCAGGCCGTCCCCGACCTCGCCGCCACCGGGGCCCTGGTCGCGCTGGCCGAGTCACGGTTGCTGCTGGCGCAGGTCGAACTGCTCGTCGGCGACCCCTACCAGGCGCGGGCGGCCGCCGAGGCGGCGGCCCGCGAGCTGGACGGCCAAGGCCGCGACGCCTGGGTCCCGCTGGCCGAGGAAGTGATCCTGCGCTCGCGCATCGCCGTCGAGCGGCCGTCGCCACGGCTGGCGGAGCAGGCCCGCTCCCTGGCCGCCCGGCTCGCCGCCCACGGATGGCCCGCCCCCGCCGCCGCCCTCCGCCTCACCGCCGCGGAGCTCACCACGGCCGGGCCCACCGACGCCGGAGGTTCGGTGCCCGATGTGGTGGAGGGCGATCTGGAGTTCGTCATCAACGGGGCGCCGGCGGCGGGGAGGGCGCACCGGGTCGTGCGCCATCATGCGGTGGCGCTCCGGCACAGTCTCCGGGGCGATCCGCCGGCCGCGTTCTCCGCGCTGCGCGAGGGTCTTAGGGAGGCCGCCGCGGGCAGCGAGCGGCTGAGCGACCCCGGAGTGCGGGCGCACGCGGTACGGGCGGGTGAGCGGCTCGCCGGGTTCGGCCTGTCGCTGGCCCTGCGTGACGGGCGGCCGGACACCGTCCTCGGCTGGGCCGAGCACTGCCGCGCGGTCGCCCGGGGGCACGCCGGGGAGGCCATGCCGATCGATCACCTGCGCGCCGCGCTGGGCGGCGCCGCGCTGGTGCAACTGGTGCGCCACGACGACCTGCTCGCCGCCGTGGTCGTCACCGCCGAACATCGCGTGCTGCGGTCGCTCGGCTCCTACACCGAGGCGGCCGAGGCGACGATCCGGCTGCGGTACGGCCTGCGGCGAGCCGGTCTGCGCGACACCGGCTCCGGCCCGCCCGGGGTGGCGGTGGAGGCCGGGGCCCTCGCGGCACGGCTCGTGGACCCGCTGGCCGCCGACATCGCCGATCGCCCACTGGTGATCGTGCCGACCGGAGCGCTTCACACGCTCCCATGGGCGACGCTGCCGCCGTTGCACGGCCGGGCCCTGTGCGTCGCCGCCAGCGCCGGCGCCTGGCTCACCGCCACCTCCCGTCACCCTGACCCGCCCTCCGGCGTCCGGCCGTCCCCCGCGCCGGTACCACCGTCCGACGGTGTCGCCGGCCCTGTTGTGGTGGGTGCGCCGCTGGTGGCGGCCGTGGCCGGGCCGGGGCTGGAGCACGCGGGCACCGAGGCGGCGAGGGTCGTCCGCGCCTACCAGGAGGCCGCCCGCACCGCGACGACCCGCCGGCCGCCCGGTGACCCGGCCGCCACGGCGGTGCGCGTCGCCGCCACCACGGCCGGCGTGCTCGCCGCGCTCGGCCGGGCCGAGGTCGTGCACATCGCCGCCCACGGGTTCTTCTCGGCGCGCAGCCCGCTGCTGTCGCGCATCGCCCTGGACGACGGAGCGCTGATGGCGTACGACCTGCTGGGACTGCGCCGGACGCCGTGGCTGGTGGTGCTGTCGGCCTGTGACGCGGGCATGGCCCACGCGCCGGTCGACGGGACCGCCCTGGGGCTGGCCGGCGCCTTCCTCGACCAGGGCTCGGCCTGCGTGATCGCCGGACTGGTCCCCGTGCGCGACGAGGAGGCGCTCACCCTGATGACGCTGCTGCACAAGCTGCTGGTGCGCGGGCACGCTCCGGCCGAGGCGCTGGCCATCGCGTCGGAGCGCACCGGCGTGCACGGGTTCGCCTGCTTCGGCTCCCTCGGCCACCCCCTCCGGTCGCACGACCGATGAGGGGCACTCTCTACACGCACGACACCGGGGCGCCGCCTTTTGTGGCCACACGGCCGCCGAGAAGCCGTTCTTCCTCCAGGACGCCGCGTCCCTCCCCTGCCCGGCCCGTCGAGACGACGGTCGCCGGCTCTCGCCGGACAGGGGCCACGTGCCGGGCATCGAGCCGGAAGGGCCGTAAAGGTCGAAAGATCAGGTCATAATCCATGCGTGGGCGGGCGGAGCAGGCGGTCGTTTCTTCGGCTCGGCGGGATGGTCGCGGCCGGGCTCGTGGTCCCGGGGTCGGCGGGGCCGGTGGGGGAAGGCGCCCTCACCGCTCTGTTCGCCGGTCATTTCGCCCGGTTGCGGCGACGGTGGCGCGAGGTGACGGCCGGGACGGGGTTCGATCCCGCGGCCGAGCCGTACCGCGCCCGGCTGGCCGCCCTCGGGGCGAGGGCCGCACGGCACCGTGATGCCATGGCGCCCGCCGACGCGTGGGTGTGGCCGGACCGGCCGTTCCCGTCGTTCGTCTCCACCCTGGAGCGGCTGCGCGCCATGGCCCGCGCCTACGCCCTGCCAGGGACCGGGCTGACCGGCGACCCCGGCCTGGCCGCCGCGGTGGCGGCGGGCATCGACCACTACCGGCGGCGCGTGTACGCGGCGGACGCCGAGGAGGTGGGCAACTGGTGGCACTGGCAGATCGGCGTCCCGAAGCGACTGCTGGACGCGGCCGTCCTGATCGGCCCCCACCTCACCGACGCGCAGAGCAGGGCACTCAGGGACGCGGTCGATCACTTCGTCCCCGAGCGCCGTCTGGCCTCCTACAGCGGCACCAGCACCGGGGCCAACCGCGTGGACCTGTGCGTGGTCATGCTGCTGTGCGCCATGCTGAGGTCCGACCCGCGCAAGGCGGCCCTGGCGGTCTCGGCCCTGTCCCCCGTCTTCCCCTACGTCCGCGACGGTGACGGGTTCTACCGGGACGGCTCCTTCATCCAGCACACCTACGTCCCCTACCAGGGCGCGTACGGGGCATCGCTGCTGTCCGGCCTGGCGACGCTGTTCGCCGTGCTGCGCGGATCTCCCTGGGAGATCGACGACCCGAACGCGCAGGTGGTCTTCGACAGCGTCGAGAACGCGTTCGCACCGGTGGTGCACGACGGCTTCTGCATGGACATGGTGCGCGGACGCGGCGTCGCCAGGAGGCCGTACGGCGACCACGGCAGGGGGCACCAGATCGCCGCCGCGACCCTGCTGCTCGGTGAGTCCGCCTCCGCCGCCGAACGGGCGCGCTGGCGGGCCATGGTGAAGGGGTGGGCGCTGCGGGACACCTGCGTGCCCATGCTCGGCACGGCCGAGGCGGTCGACCTCGGCTTCCACGCCCGCCTGTCCGCGGTCCTCGCCGACGACGCCGTCCCGGCGGCCGCGGAGCCGGTCGGGCACCGGCTGATGGCGATGAGCGCCCGCGCGGTGCACCGCAGGCCCGGCTGGTGCGCGGGGCTGAGCATGGCCTCCTCGCGCATCGGCCACTACGAGCACGGCAACGGCGAGAACCCGCGGGGCTGGCACACCGGCTCGGGGATGCTCTACTGGTGGGCCGAGGGTCATGGCGACCAGTACTCCGACTCCTTCTGGCCGACCGTGGACCCCTATCGGCTGCCCGGCACGACCGTCTCGACCCGGCGGCTGGCCGACGGCGCCGGCGAGGGATGGGGCGACACCTGCCCGCCGGGGCGCTGGGTGGGCGGCGCGACCGACGGCGTGTACGCCACGGTCGGCCAGCATCTGAACGGCCTGGAGAGCACGATGGAGGCGTTCAAGTCCTGGGTGTTCCTGGACGACGCCGTGGTGTGCCTGGGCGCGGGGATCACCTCCCGCGACGGCGTCCCGGTCGAGACGATCGTCGACAACCGCCGCACCGGCGCGGCGCTCATGGTGGAGGCCACCTGGGCGCATCTGACCGGGCATGGTGGTTACGTCCTGCCCGGCGGCGCGCCCCTGCGCACGGTGCGAGAGCGACGACGAAGCGAGGGCCCCGAACCGGCCGGACGGGATTACGTGACACTGTGGCTCGACCACGGGGTGGACCCCGTCTCGGCGGGCTACGTGTACCTGCTCCTGCCGGGCGCGAGCCTCGCGACCACGCGGGCCCGCGCCGCCGACCCCGGCTGGGCGCAGGTGCTCGCCAACACCCCGCGCCTGCAGAGCGTCCACGTCCCCTCGCTCGGCATCACCGCCGTCAACTTCTGGGACGCCGGGGCCGCGGGCGGGCTGTCCGCCTCCGCGCCGTGCGCCGTCCTGGTCAGGGAGCCCGGCGACGGCACGGCCACGGTCACCGTGGCCGACCCCCGCCGGGACCTCACGGAACTCACCGTCACCTGGCGCCGCCCGGTGGCGGAGGTCCTCCACGGGCACCCGCTGGTGACCGGCGCGCGGACCGGCGCGGCGCTCACCCTCGGCCTCGGCCGGCTCGCGGACCGGGAAGGCGCCTCCCACACGATCACCGTGCGCCTCGGCTAGCCGCCGGTGCGCCGCCCCCGTACGGCGGACGGGCCGCCGTACGGCGGACGGGCCGCCGTACGGACGCGCCGGGCCGGGGCGGTCAGCCTTTCTCGACCGGGCGGGAGGAGTCGGCGACCCAGTTGGACCAGGAGCCGACGTACAGGGCGGCGTGGACGCCCGCGATCTCCATCGCCAGCACCTCGTGGGCGGCGGTGACGCCGGAGCCGCAGTACGCGCCCACCGGCACCTCGGGCAGGGCCCCGAAGGAGATGAAGCGCTCGCGGAGGAACTCGGCGGGGTGGAACCGCCCCGACGGGTCCACGTTCTCCATCGTGGGCGCGCTGACGGCGCCGGGGATGTGCCCGGCGACCGGGTCGATCGGCTCGACCTCGCCGCGGTACCGCTCGGCGCCCCGGGCGTCGAGCAGCACCCCCTCCCCGGCCAGCGCGCCCGCCTGCGCGGCGTCCAGCATCGGCATCCCGCCCGGACGGGCGGTGAAGTCGCCGGGCTCGACGGCCGGCTCCTCCTTGGTCACCGGGTGGCCTTCCTCGGCCCACCTGCGGTAGCCGCCGTCGAGCACGCGCACGTCGGGGTGCCCGAAGTAGCGGAGCGTCCACCACGCGCGGGCCGCCGCCGTGGAATCGGCCTCGTCGTAGACCACGACCCTTCGCGAGGCCGACACCCCGAGGCGGCGCATGGCCTCCTGGAAGGCGCCGGCGTCCGGCAGCGGGTGGCGGCCGCCCGCGCCGGGCGGGGCGGCGAGGTCGCGGTCCAGGTCGCAGAAGACCGCGCCGGGGAGGTGCCCCTCGCGGTAGGAGTCGATGCCGGGCGCGCCTACCAGCCGCCACCGCACATCAAGGATCGTCGCGTCGCCAAGGTCACCAGGACTGATCAACGGGCTCATGGGAATTCCGGGGCGGACGCCCTGCCGTGTCGGCCATGGGAGGTAGCCCCTTGCCTCCTTCTCGTGTGCGTGTGGTGGCCGGTCTCCGGCCCGCCCCCTGCTGGTCGCGGCCGTCACCGGTGGTGAGAAGGTCACCGGCCCGCGTTCCCGGAGTCAACCACGCCGGGCGTCCGCCGCACCAGGTGATCGGCGTGTCGTCTGTGGCACCCCTACGGAGGCGTCACGGTGGCCCGCCCGCCGGGACGGGCCGGGACCTCGGCGGTCCCGGCGGTCCGGGCGGGGCGGCGCCGCGCGCGGCCGGCGCCGCGCGGGCGCCGGAGGGTGTCAGCTCGCCGAGCGGGCGGTCGCCTCGGACAGGGCCTTGGCGAAGGCCAGCACGTTGCCGACGGCCTCCGGTCCATCGGCGGCCTCGCTCACGCGAAGCGAGAGGTCGTCGGCGGTGATGGCGCCGGTGTACCCGTGGTCGGCCTCGCAGTTCTCATCTCCGCAGGTGGCCGGCTCGAGATCGACGTGGGAGATGGCGCCCCAGCCGATGGTGAGCGTCACCTCGGTCGGCGGCACCCCCGGCACGTACGCCGCGGGGTCGGGGACCACCCGAGTGACCGCCACCGACTGGACGCGGCTCAGGCGCACCGCCTCGGTGGTGGTGGAGGCGTGAGAGGTGGGCATGCCATCGGCGGGCGGGTGCTCGTCGGTGTGGCACACCAGGAGCCGCGTGGGTGAGAGGATCACGACGGTGACATGCCTGCGGACCTCCATCGCAGGGTCGAATGTGGCCTCATGGTGGACGACGAACGCCGTCACCTGCTCCTTACCCAGCGCGGATTCCGCCGCGTCGGCCACGAGATCGGGGTAGTAACCGCTGCGTTCGATAGCCTCGCGCAAACCAGCGGCCGAGACTCGGGTTTCCCTCATGGGTCCATCCTGCCCTGTCTCGGCACGGTGTTTCACCTCATGGGCGCTCACCTTGGGCGCCCTTCGGCCTGGGAGAGCCCGCGCCGCGCCGCGATCGGCGACCATCCGCCGCTTCCACCACAGCAGACGTCCGCCGTCACTTCCACAGGCGGCCTTCTACGCTCAGGGCGAGCGTGTGGCTCGCGCGGCGTCCGGTCGTGAAACGAACAGCGCGACGCCCGGCGGAACCGCGCCCCCCTTCGCCGGAGGTGCCCGGCTCATCGGAGACGGCGCGGGCCCCGGTCCGGGCGCGGGCCGACGCCGCCCCGCAGCAGGGCGCGGGCGCCGACCACGCTGACCCCCAACTCCCCCACCAGCACCGGGTCCAGCACCAGCCGCACCACTCCCGGCAGCTCGTCGGCCAGCCGTCCCACCCGGATCAGCAGGTCCTCCAGCGCGCCGACCGCCACGGGCGGGTACCCGTGGCGCCCGAACAGCAGCGGCGCGGCGCGGACCGACCGCACCAGCGCCGCGGCGTCCTCCGCGGTGAGCGGCGCCAGCCGGAACGCCTCGTCGCCGAGCAGCCGGGCCGTGATGTCGCCGAGCCCGAAGGACACGACGGCGCCGAAGTCGGCGTCGTCCACGGCCCTGACCACGGTCGCCACGGCGGGCTGGGGCGCCATCCGCTGGACCGACAGCCTCACCCCTGGTCCGAGCCGCGCCGCCAGGTCGTCGTAGGCCAGCCGGACGCCGCCGGCGTCGGACAGGCCGAGCCGCACCGTGCCCGCCCGGTGGGAGATCTCCGGGTCGTCGGCGCGCACCACCACCGGCCAGCCCAGCTCCCGCGCCGCCTCGACGGCCTCCTCCGAGCAGGAGACGATCCGTGAGGGCCAGACGTGCACGCCGTAGCAGGCGAGCAACTCGGTGGCGTCGGCCTCCACCGCCCCGGCGACCGGCGACGCCGCCGGCCCTTCGCGGGCGGCCAGGGACGCCGGCCCCTGTGGGGGGGTGGTCTCCCCATCGGCGGCCCCCTCCTCGGGCGGCCGCCGTGAAGGCTCCTGCCGGTCCTGTCCGCGGGCGCCGTCATGCGCCTCGGGAGAGGCGAGCACGCGGTCGACCACCACCCTGGCCGCCGCGGTGTCGACGTCCGGCAGGCCGGGGGGCATGCCGGGCGGCGTACGGCGCCACAGGGCGTGGCGGACCACGTGGGCCAGAGCGCGCACGGCCTCCTCGGCGGCCGGATAGGACGGGATGGACCCCTTGCCGGGGTCGCCGCCCTCCCCTGGGACGCGCAGCTCCTCCGGCATCCCCATGCGGCCCTCGAAGGTGGCCAGCAGCGGCTTGCCGGTCTCCTCGGCCACCCGGACCAGCTCGGCCGCGACCTCGGCGGCGTTTCCCGGCACCGGCGGCATGTAGATCGCGACGATGGCGTCCACCTGGCAGTCCATGTCCGCCAGCGCCCGGCGGTAGTCCAGGGCCCCGGCGCGGGCGCCGAGGTTGGCCGGCGGGCACGGCTCCAGCCCGGCCGCCACGCACGCGTCCACGGCCAGCAGCGCCATCGCGTCGGAGTTGCTGACCACCCCGACCCTCGGCCCCTCGGGCAGCGGCTGGTAGGCGAGCAGTTGCGCGACGTCGAAGAGCTGCGCGAGGTCGTCCACCCTGATCACCCCGGCCTGCTCGAAGAGCGCGGTCAGCGCGGTGTCCGGCAGCCCGAGCACCGGGGCCGCGTGCCCGACCGGCACGCCCTGGGTGACGCCGCCGCTCTTGACGACGACGATCGGCTTCTCGCGGGCCGTCCGCCGGGCCAGCCGGGCGAACTTGCGCGGGTTTCCCAGCGACTCCAGGTAGAGCAGGATCACGTCGGTGGCCGGGTCCTGCTCCCAGTACTGCAGCAGGTCGTTGCCGGACACGTCGGCCCGGTTGCCGGCGGACACGAACGTCGAGATGCCCATGCCCCGCTGCGCCACCCGCTGCAGCAGCGCGGTGCCGAGCGCGCCGGACTGGCTGAAGAAGCCGACCCGCCCTCTGCCGGGCAGCCGGGCGGCGAGGGTGGCGTTCAGGCGGACCTTGGGGTCGGTGTTGGCGATGCCCAGGCAGTTCGGCCCGACCACGCGAAGGCCGTAAGCGCGGGCGATGCGCACCAGTTCGTCCTGGCGGGCACGGCCCTCGGGTCCGGTCTCGCCGAAGCCGGACGAGACGACCACCAGGCCCCTGACGCCCTTCTCCGCGCACTCCTCGACCACGTCCAGCACGGCGTCGGCGGGGACGGCGACCACGGCCAGGTCCACGTCACCGTCGATCGCCGAGACGCTCTTGTAGGCCCGGACGCCGGCGACCGCGCGCACCTCGCGGTGCACCGGGTACACCGGACCGTTGAAGTCGGCGCCGAGGAGGTTGCGCAGCACGGTCTGGCCGATGCCGCCGGCCTCGCGGCCCGCGCCCACGACGACGACGGAGGTGGGGGTGAGCAGCCGCTCGATCGAGCGGGCCTCCGCCCGGTGCTCGCGTGCCATGGTGACCTCGCGGGAGGTCTCCGTGGTCGCCAGGTCCAGCGTCATCCGCACGACGCCGTCCTCGAACTGGCTCTGCGCCGTGTAGCCCGCGTGACGGAAGAACGCCATCATGCGGCTGTTGGCCGGCAGCACGTCGGCGATGAAGGACCTGATCCCGCGTTCCCGCGCCGCGGCCCGCAGGTGTTCCATGAGCACCGAGGCGACGCCCCTGCCCTGGTGGGCGTCCTCGACGAGGAACGCCACCTCGGCCGCGTCCTGCCGGCCCAGGCGGTCGAAGCGGACGACCGCCACCATCTCGGTGCCGAGAGTCGCGATCATCGCCACCCGGTCCACGTAGTCGACGGTGGTGAACCAGGCCACCTCGCGGTCAGACAGCCGCGGACGCGGGCCGAAGAACCGGAAGTAGATCGACTGTTCCGACAGCCGGGAGTAGAAGGCGCGGAGGATGTCGCCGTCCTCGGGCCGGATGGGACGCACGTGTACGGTGCCCCCGTCGGCGAGCACGACGTCGGCCTCCCAGTGGGCCGGGTAGTGAGGTTCCACATTGATGAGGGTAAGCGGCCGTCTGTCCGATTCGTTGGGCAACGCTTGTGCATCGACTGTGCACGGGTGTCCGCTCTATGCCCCACGCCCCGGCTTGAAGCTGTTAGGTTTTCTGTCAGCAGCCTCCTGTAGTGCCAGCAAGGTGGTGACATCATGACCCGGGTTGTCGTGGTGGGCGATCTGATGACCGATGCGGTCGCACGCGCCCGCTACCCTCTCGCCAGGGCAAGCGACACTCCGGCCGTCGTCACCATGCACGGTGGCGGCTCCGGGGCGAACATCGCGTCCTGGCTCGCCGTCGAGGGCGCCGAGGTCGCGTTCGTCGGCCGCCGCGGCGCCGACATCACCGGCCGTAACCGTGACATGGAGCTCATGGGGTACGGCGTGGACGCCCGCCTCGTGATGGATCCCGAACGGCCGACCGGCACCTGCGTCGTGCTCGTCACCCACAAGGGCGAACGCACCCTGCTGTCCGACCCCGGCGCCAACGCCGCGCTGTCTCCCGAAGACCTGCCGCGCGACCTGTTCGCCCAGGGCGGTCACCTGCACGTCTCGGGGTACACCCTGCTGAACGACGGCTCGCGTGACGCCGGGCTGGCCGCGCTCGACCACGCCCGCCGCGCCGGCATGTCGATCTCCATCGACTGCGCCTCGGCGGCACCGCTCGAGCGCACCGGCGCCGAGCCGTTCCTCGAGTGGACCCACAGCGCCAAGCTGCTGTTCGCCAACGACGCCCAGGCCAAGGTGCTGACCGGCCGCGACGACCCCGCCTCCGCCGCCAAGGTGCTCACCGCCTGGTTCCCGCAGGTCGTGATCAAGATGGGCGCCGAGGGCTCCCTGTGGTACACCAACAATCGGCCCGAGCCGGTCCGCGCGCCCGCCGATCACATCGAGCGGATCGTCGACGGCACCGGCGCGGGCGACGCCTTCACCGCGGGCTTCCTGCAGCCGTGGCTGGAGGGCAAGCAGCCGGCCGACGCGCTGGCCGCGGGCAACGCCCTGGCCGCCAAGGCCATCAGCAACCTCGGCGCCCGCCCCCGCCTCTGACCCACCACGCCACTCACACCTCCGGCACCGACCGTTCCCACCCCGCCTCGGCGCTGCCGCTCGACGGCGTGCGCCGGGCGTCGGCGAGCGCTCCCGCCGCGCCCGCGATCTTCTCGCCGCGTCCTGACCGTTCCCACTGGGGGTCGCCGACCGGTGTCGCCGGGGCGGTGGTGCGGCTCGCCATGTGCGACCTCTCTGTCAGTTGATGGGTCAGACCCCATCGGGAGGTACTCGTCTACCTCATCTCTGTCAGTTGGTGGTGGCGAGGGCCAGGGGCAGGACGGCCGGGGCGCCGGACTGGCGGAGCAGGGCGGCCGCGATGGTCATGGTCCACCCCGTGTCGACGCGGTCGTCCACGAGCAGCACCGGGCCGCCGGTGAGATCGGCCTCCGGCGGCGCCAGCGTGCCCCGCAGCGCGCGCACCCGCTGGGCGCTGTTGTGCTGACGCCCGGGAGGGCCCTGCCGGTAGGTCAGTGAGCCGAGGTGGCGCAGCCGGCCGATGGTGGCCAGCCGCTCACCCAGGGTGGAGACCAGCAGCGGCCTGGTCGCGGACGGCATGGTCACCACCGCCACCGGGCGCTCGGCCCAGCGCCACGCGCTCAGCACCGCGACCACCGCGTCGAACACCTCGTCGGGCACCGGCCCGTCGGGCGCCCCCTCGGCCAGCAGCCGCCGCAGGACGTTGCCCCAGCCGATGTCGGTGAGCCGGCCGAGGGCGCGCCCCGGCTCCGCCGCGATCTCGGGGCGGATGCGGCCGGACAGGCCGAGCTCTTTGAGGCCCGTGGGCCACTGGCGGCGCGGCTCGACCTCCACGCCTGGGCGGTGCAGCCGCTCGCGGGCCCGGTGGACGGCGGCGGAGGCGATCTCGACCGGACGGTGCGCGCCCGTGCAGTTGTCGCAGCGGCCGCAGGGCTTGGCGGTGGCGTCGTCCAGGTGACGACGGAGATACTCCTCGCGGCACTCGGTGGTGGAGATGTAGCCGAGCATGGCGCGTTGCTCGGCCGCCCGCTCGGCGGCGACCCGGGCGTACCTGTCGGCGTCGTAGGCCCACGGCCGGCCGGTGGCCTGCCAGCCGCCCTTGACCCGTTTGACGGCGCCGTCCACGTCCAGGACCTTCAGCATCATCTCGAGCCGGTTGCGACTGAGATCGACCCGGGTCTCCAGCGCGGCCGTGGACATCATGCCTCCTGCGGCCAGGGTGTCGAGCGTGGCTCGCACGACCGGCTCGGGGGGAAACGCCAGCGAGGCGAAATAGGCCCAGATGTCGCGGTCTTCCGGCCCGGGGAGCAGGATCACCTCGGCCCGCTCGACCCCGCGCCCGGCCCGGCCGACCTGCTGGTAGTACGCCACCGGCGACGCCGGGGCGCCGACGTGGATGACGAAGCCGAGATCGGGCTTGTCGAACCCCATGCCGAGGGCCGAGGTGGCGACCAGGGCCTTCAGCCGGTTGCCGAGCAGGGCCTGCTCGGCGGCGAGGCGTTCGGCCGGGTCGGTCTGGCCGGAGTAGGCCGCCACCTCGTGCCCCTGGTCGCGCAGGTAGGCCGCGATCTCCTGGGTGGCGGCGACGGTGAGGGTGTAGATGATGCCCGAGCCCGGCAGGTCGCGCAGCGTCTCGGCGAGCCAGGCCAGCCGCTGCTCGGCCGTGCCCAGCCGGACGACCCCGAGGTGGAGGCTGTCGCGCTCGAGCGGGCCCCGCAGCACGAGCGTGCCGCCGTCGGACGCGCCGGAAGGCGCCTGCGGCGAAGAGCCGGACGAGGCGTCGGAGAGGGCATCGGATGAGGCACCGGACATGACATCGGATGGGGCGCCGGACAGGGCACCGGAGCCGGAAGGGGCGCCGGCGGAGGAGCCGGTGCCCAGTTGCTCGGCGACGTCGCGGGTGACCCGGGCGTTGGCGGTGGCGGTGGTGGCGAGCACCGGCACGCCCGGCGGGAGGTCGGCCAGTAGGGTGCGCAGCCGGCGGTAGTCAGGACGGAAGTCATGACCCCAGTCGGAGATGCAGTGGGCCTCGTCGACGACCACCAGGCCGGCCCCGGCCGCGAGCTTCGGCAGGATGAAGTCGCGGAAGTCGGGGTTGTTGAGCCGTTCGGGGCTGACGAGCAGCACGTCGACCTCGCCGGCCTCGACCTCGGCGTGGACGGTGTCCCACTCGTCGATGTTCGCCGAGTTGATCGTGGCGGCGTGGACGCCCGCCCGTTCGGCGGCGGCGATCTGGTTGCGCATCAGGGCGAGCAGCGGCGAGACGATCACCGTCGGCCCCGCGCCCCGCGCCCGCAGCAGGGCGGTCGCGATGAAGTACACCGCCGACTTGCCCCACCCGGTGCGCTGCACCACGAGCGCGCGCCGCCGATCGACGACCAGCGCCCGGATGGCGGACCACTGGTCATCGCGCAGAGCCGCGTGATCGCCCGCGAGCTCCCGCAGCTTCAGCTCGGCCTCGGCCCGCAGGCCACTGTCGTCAACCATGACTCCTTGCTATCAGGTCCGGGCGACCTTTCCGGCCGCCCGCGCCACGCCTGTGGACGACCCGCGCCCCTCAGGCGCCGTCCCCGGACGGTGGAACGGCGGTGGAGCGGCGGTGGAACTGCGGTGGCGCAGGTTGGAAGGGGGGAGGGGAAGGCGCCAGGGATCCGCGGTGCGCCGGGAGGTAAAAGGGCTTCGTGTCGCGGAGTGCCTCTGGGCTTCGGCACAATGTTCGATATGGCCCGACGGACTACCACGCCCCCGCAAGACGAGGACTTCGAGGAGCGAATCGTCGACATCGACGTTTCGACCGAGATGCGCACCAGCTACCTGGAGTACGCCTACTCCGTGATCTACCAGCGCGCCCTTCCCGACGCGCGCGACGGTCTGAAGCCGGTTCAGCGCCGCATCCTCTACTCGATGAGCGAGATGGGCCTGCGCCCCGACCGGGGGCACGTCAAGTCCTCCCGCGTCGTGGGCGACGTGATGGGCAAGCTCCACCCGCACGGCGACACCGCGATCTACGACGCGCTCGTGCGCATGGCGCAGCCGTTCTCGATGCGGCTGCCGCTGGTCGACGGCCACGGCAACTTCGGCTCGCCCGACGACCAGCCGGCCGCCATGCGGTACACCGAGGCGCGCCTGGCCGCCGCGGCCATGCTCATGGTCCAGTCGATCGACGAGGACGTCGTCGACTTCAAGCCCAACTACGACGGCCAGGAGACCGAGCCGACGGTCCTGTCCAGCGCCTTCCCCAACCTCCTGGTGAACGGCGCGGCGGGCATCGCGGTCGGCATGGCGACCAACATGGCCCCGCACAACCTCGTCGAGGTCGTCGCCGCCGCCCGCCACCTGATCAAGAGGCCGGACGCCTCCCTGGACGAGCTGATGCGGTTCGTGCCGGGCCCCGACCTGCCGACCGGCGGGTCGATCATCGGCCTGGCGGGCATCCGCGACGCCTACGAGACCGGCCGCGGCACCTTCCGCATGCGGGCCAAGGCGACCATCGAGCAGGTCACCCCGCGCCGCAAGGGCATCGTCGTCACCGAACTGCCCTTCAACGTCGGCCCGGAACGGGTCATCACCAAGATCAAGGAACTGGTGACCTCCAAGAGGCTCTCGGGCATCTCCGACCTGAAGGACCTCACCGACCGGCACAAGGGCCTGCGCCTGGTCATCGAGGTCAAGAACGGCTTCCACCCCGAGGCCGTGCTCGCCGAGCTCTACCGCCTCACCCCGATGGAAGAGACCTTCGGCATCAACAACGTGGCGCTGGTCGACGGCCAGCCCCGCACGCTGGGCCTGAAGGAGCTGCTGCAGGTCTACGTCGACCACCGCATCGAGGTGGTGCGCCGCCGCTCCACCTACCGCCGGCGCAAGCGCGAGGACCGCCTCCACCTGGTCGACGGCCTCATCATCGCCCTGCTCAACATCGACGAGGTCATCCAGGTCATCCGCTCCTCGGAGGACTCCGCCGAGGCGCGCTCGCGGCTCATGCAGATCTTCGAGCTGTCGGAGATCCAGGCGAACTACATCCTCGACACGCCGCTGCGCCGCCTCACCCGCTACGACAAGCTGGAACTCGAGCGCGAACGGCAGACCCTGCAGGACGAGATCGCCGAGCTGACCGCGATCCTGTCCTCGGAGGACCGCCTCCGCAAGGTCGTCTCCGACGAGCTGGCCGAGGTCTCCAAGACCTACGGCACCCCTCGCCGCACCGTCCTGCTGGAAGGCGGCCCGGTGACGACGCCGGGCGCCATCCCGCTGGAGGTCGCCGACGACCCGTGCCAGGTGCTGCTGTCCTCGACGGGCCTGCTGGCCCGCACCGCGGACGCCTCGCCGCTGGGGTCGGGCGACGAACGCTCGGCGCACGACGTCCTGGTCTCGGTCGTCCGCTCCACCGTGCGCGGCGAGGTGGGGGTGGTGACCTCCGCCGGCCGCCTGATCAGGGTGTCGGTGGTCGACCTGCCGACGCTGCCGCCGTCGGCGAGCCCGCCGTCGCTGTCGGGCGGCCACCCGGTCAGCGAGTACGTGACGCTGAACGCCGGCGAACTGGTCGTCGGCCTCGGCTCACTCGACCCGGAAGGCGCGGGGCTGGCCCTGGGCACCGCGCAGGGCATGGTGAAGCGGGTCGTGCCCGAATACCCGGCCAACCGCAACGACTTCGAGGTCATCGGCCTCAAGCCCGGCGACAGCGTGGTCGGCGCCGTCGAGCTGACCTCGGAGGAGCACGACCTGGTGTTCATCACCTCCGACGCCCAGTTGCTGCGCTACTCCGCCTCGTCGGTGCGCCCGCAGGGGCGCCCGGCCGGCGGCATGACCGGCATCCGGCTGGACGGCGGCGCGAAGGTCGTCTGGTTCGGCGTCGTCGACCCGGCGCGCGAGGCCCGCGTGGTGACCGTCGCCGGTGCGGCCACGGCGCTGCCCGGCACCGAGACCGGAGGCGCCAAGGTCTCCGACTACGCCGAGTACCCGCCCAAGGGCCGCGCCACGGGCGGCGTGCGGGCCCAGCGCTTCCTCAAGGGCGAGGACGTGCTCATCCTCGCCTGGGCGGGCCCGGCCCCGATCAAGGCCGTGTCGTCCACGGGCAAGCCGGTCGAGCTGCCGGTCGAGCTGGGACGCCGCGACGGCTCGGGCGTGCGCCTGAGCGCTCCGGTCGCCGCCATCGGCGGAGCGCTCGGCAGCGCCGCGGACGACGACCTGGACGCCTCCCCCGCCGATGGGCGGTCCCTGGACGCGGCCGAGACGCCCTGAGCGCCGGCCGCCGGACGCCCGCCGGCGGCCCGGGGAGACGAGCGTGAGGGTTCCAGGCTCGGCCGCTTCTCGGCGTGAACCTGAGCCGGCTCGGCCGCTCCTCGGCATGGACTTGAGCCGGGCTCGGCCGCTCCTCGGCGTGAAACCGGGGGTGGCCGGGGTGGCCGGGGCCGGGGTGGCGGTGAGCCGCGCGCCGGCCGGCCGGCGCGCGGAAGGGTCAGCCGGCGTCGCAGAGGCAGAAGGGGTGGCCCGCGGGGTCGAGGAAGACGGTGAAGTTGCCGTCGAACTCGCCGGGCTGGTGCGGGTGCTTGACGGCGCCGAGGGCGAGCACCTCGATCTCGGCCTGCTTGCGGTCGTCCACGGTGAGGTCCAGGTGCGCCTGCTGGGGATGCTCGGCGCTCGGCCAGTTGGGCGGCTGGTAACTCTCGGCCCGCTGGAACGACAGCTTGACCTGGCCGCCGTCGCTGAGGCTGACCCACTCATCGTCCTCGTAGGCGACCTTCCAGCCGATCACGGACGCGTAGAACTCGGCCAGCGGCCTGGGGTCGGGACAGTCGAGCACGATATTCCGCAAGCGCGCGATCTCCGCCATTGTCACTCCCGTTTCTCCGCCGTACCCGTGCGGCACCAGCGAGCACCCTACAGTGGTGTCGCCGGGCCCGGCATTTCGTTGTCACCTGTCCGGCCGGTTCGACGAAGCGCGGCCGTGATCCGCCTACCCGATGGGAGAAGGTCAAACGGCGTCCCAAGAGCGGGACCCGGCGGCGGCGAGCGAGAGGGACGTGATCCCGCCGATCCGGTGCGGACGAGGATATCGGCCGGGCCGGCGCCCACAGGGATCCCGGCCGGGCCGGTGCGGACAGGGATCCCGGCCGGGCCGGTGCGGACAGGGATCTCGGCCGGGCCGGTGCGGACGGGGATCTCGGCCGGGCCGGTGCGGGAGAATGGCGGCATGGCCGTCACCTCGTTCATGGTGCCGCTGGGCACCCCCGCGCCTGAGTTCGACCTGCCGTCCATCGACGGTGGCCGCGTGTCGCTGGCCGGGCTCCGGCAGGCCCCGGCGACGCTGGTGGTCTTCCTGTCCAACCACTGCCCCTACGTGCGCCGCATCGAGGAGGGCATCGGCGCGCTGGCCGCCGACTACAGCGACCGGGTCACCACGGTGGCCGTCTGCAGCAACGACGTGGTGAACTACCCCGACGACGACGCCGAGCACCTGGCCGAGCAGGCCGAGCGCGCCGGTTTCGGCTTCCCCTACCTGGTCGACGAGTCGCAGGAGGTGGGCAGGGCCTACCACGCCGCCTGCACGCCGGACTTCTTCCTCTACGACGCCGGCCGCCGCCTGGCCTACCGCGGCGAGTTCGACGACGCGCGGCCGTCCAACCAGGTTCCGGTGACCGGCTCGTCGCTGCGCCGCGCCATCGACGCGGTGCTCGCCGGGCGGCCGGTCCCCGGCCCGCAGAACCCCAGCCTCGGCTGCGGCATCAAGTGGAAGCCGGGGAACGACTAGTGTCCCGCGCCTGAAATTCGTCCCAAATATTTAGCGAGTGATTCGAGGATCTCCTCGGCGGTCTTGGTCCATACGAAGGGTTTGGGGTTCTGGTTCCAGTGGGCGATCCAGGCGCGGATGTC
>NZ_JBHTCG010000050.1:0-48081 GCF_042665155.1 Sphaerisporangium rhizosphaerae
CGAGCCGAAAGTATTCCTCCCGCTCAGCCCGGAGCTTCCTCGGCCCCTGCGCCTTGCGCACCTTGCGGATCTCAAAGTCCATCGCATCCCCTGAAGTGGGGTGTTGCAACGAACCCTAGAACCCAAGCGTGGCGCGCCGGGGCTCCGCTGTGCTGACAGGTGCCCGCCGGCTAGCGGGTGATCCGCAGGTCCTTGATGATCACCGGGAGCTTGGGGGCGTTGGAGCCCTCGCCCCGCACGTCGGCGAGGGGGTCGCCGTTGAAGGGGATGATGCCGCCCTTGGCGATCTTGTCGATGACGTCCATGCCCTTGGTGACGACCCCGAACGGGGTGAACGCGGCGCCCGAGGAGGTCAGCTGGGTGTTCTCGTCCGAGAAGGAGATGAAGAACTGGCTGCCGTTGGAGTTGGCGTCCTCCGAGGCCTGCGCCATCGCCACCGTGGCCCTGCCGAGCGGGATGCCGCCGAGGTTCTCGTCGGCGAACAGGTAGCCGGGGCCGCCGGTGCCGTCGGTGGAGTGCTTGGCGTCGCCCTTGGCCAGCGGGTCGCCGCACTGCAGCATGCCGAGGCCCACGGTCTCCGGTGTCGCCAGGCGGTGGCAGCGCGTGTTGTCGAAGAAGTTCTTCTTCGCGAGGAACTCGAAGGAGTTCACGGTGCACGGCGTCTGCGCGGTGGCGAGCTGGATGACGATCGTCCCCTGGTTGGTGGTGATCACCATGTTCTTGCCCCGCGTGTCGGGCTTGGCCGGCGGCATGCCCACCTTCTTCGCCGGGGCTCCGGTGTCGTCCTTGCGGTATTCGCAGGTCACGCCGGCGGGCTTGGCGTCCGTGGTGGGAAGCGCGGCCGGGACGGAGGCCCCAGGCGACGCGGAGGCCGAGGCGGAGGCGGAGGCCGAGTCGGCGGGCGCGGCCGCGTCGGGCGCCTTGGAGTCGTCGTTCCCCATGAGTGTCACGGCGGCGATGACGCCGCCGGCCACGAGCACCACCCCCAGGAGGGCGCCGATGACCGTGTTCCGCCTGGAGTTGCCGGTGTCCTTGCTGCGCTGTTCCTGCCGCTCGCGGTGCTCCCGTGCCAGCTGGGTCTGGCGATCCACGTCGGTCACGGTATGCCTTCCATTTGCCGATAGATGACTTGATGTGCTCGGGAATCGTACCGGCCTTTACGTCGAGCCCGTATAAAACGCCCAGTTCGCATCGCCTGGTCGATCGTCCTTTGCCGGGCGGTCCAGCCTGGTTGCCGCGAGGAAAGTTGCCGCGCGGAACTTCTTATGGCGACTTGACGCCGGTTCCGGGATCATGGGGAGGCGGTGGAGGGGGACCGCGCCGCCGGCCCGGCCGGAACCACGCGCCGGCCGGATCCGTATATGGGGACGAACCACTGACAGGAGCCATGTGATGTTCGACCAGATTCTCGGACTGCCCGCCCACCCCCTCATCATCCATACCGCCGTGATCTTCATCCCGCTGCTCGCCGTGGGGGCGGTGGTGTACGGCGTCGTGCCCCGCGTGCGGCCCTCCATCGGCTGGGCCGTCGTCCTGCTCGCGATCGCCGCGCCGGCCGTCACCTTCGCGGCCAAGGAGAGCGGCGAGGCCTTCCTGAGCACCATGTTCGCGGGCGGTTCGCCGAGCGGGCCGCTGGCCGCGCGCATCGAGGAGCACGAGAGCTACGCCAACCCGCTGCTGTTCAGCACGCTCGGGCTGGGCGTCTCCTCGCTGCTGCTGGTCTACTCCTCCCGCAGACTGGGCAGGATGACCACCGCCGTACTGGTCGTGGTCACCGTGCTGCTCGCCGCCGCCGCCGGCTTCTACGTCCTGCGGGCCGGCCACACCGGGGCGACGGCGGTCTGGGCGCACTGAGGGCCGGCGCCGGCGCGGCCGTAGGCCCTCCCGCGCCGGCGGTAATGTCGACGCGTGGAGAGTTTGTTCGACTCGGCGGCTGAGGAGGCCCACAAGGGCCAGGAGCCGCTCGCGGTGCGCATGCGGCCGCGCGGCCTCGACGAGGTGGTCGGCCAGCGCCACCTGCTGGGCCAGGGCACCCCGCTGCGCCGTCTGGTCGAGAGCGAGGCCCCCATGTCGCTGTTCCTGTGGGGGCCGCCCGGCACCGGCAAGACCACCCTCGCCTACGTCGTCGCCGGGGTCACCAAGCGGCGCTTCGTCGAGGTCTCGGCCGTCTCGGCCGGGGTCAAGGACGTCAGGGCGGCCATCGACCAGGCCAAGCGCGAGCTCGGCATGACCGGCCGCCAGACGGTGCTGTTCGTCGACGAGGTGCACCGCTTCAACAAGGCCCAGCAGGACGCCCTGCTGCCCGCCGTGGAGAACCGCTGGGTCACCTTCATCGGCGCCACCACCGAGAACCCCTTCTTCTCGGTCATCTCGCCGCTGCTGTCGCGTTCGCTGCTGCTGACGCTGGAGTCGCTGACCGAGGACGACGTGCGCGCCGTCCTCGGCCGCGCCCTGACCGACCCCAGGGGCCTGGCGGGCGCGGTGACCCTGGCCCCCGAGGCCATGGACCACCTGGTGCGCCTGGCCGGGGGAGACGCCCGCCGCTCGCTCACCTACCTGGAGGCGGCCGCTCTGCTCGTCCCCGAGGGCGAGATCACCGTCGAGACCGTCGAGAAGGCCGTGGACAAGGCCGCCGTGCGCTACGACCGGCAGGGCGACCAGCACTACGACGTCATCAGCGCCTTCATCAAGAGCATGCGCGGCTCGGACGCCGACGCCGCCCTGCACTACCTGGCTCGCATGATCGAGGCGGGGGAGGACCCGCGTTTCCTGGCCCGCCGCATCATGATCTTCGCCTCCGAGGACGTCGGCATGGCCGACCCGACCTGCCTGCAGGTCGCGGTGGCCGCCGCCCAGGCCGTGCAGATGATCGGCCTGCCCGAGGGCCGCCTCAACCTGGCCCAGGCGGTGGTCCACTGCGCGCTGGCCCCCAAGTCCAACGCCGTCACCAGGGCGATCGGCGCCGCCTCCGACGACGTGCGCAGGGGGCTGATCGGCCAGGTGCCCGGCCACCTGCGCGACGCCCACTACCCGGGCGCGGCCAAGCTCGGCCACGGCAAGGGCTACAAGTACCCGCACGACTTCGAGCACGGCCTGGTCCGGCAGGACTACGCGCCGGAGGAGGTCCGCGACCGGCGCTACTACGAGCCCACCCGCCACGGCGCCGAAGGGCACTTCGCCGACCGATGGGCAAAGATCCGCGAGTTCCTGCGCGGCGCCGGGTGAGCGTCCCGCCGGCCGCCTCCGGAGATCGCCGGAGATCCCGGTGGACGCGTGGCGAGCCCACTGCGCCGGGACCGTGCGACCCGCCGCTCCGCCGGGGCGGGGCGGGCCTCCCGCCGTCCACAGACTGGCGCGCTCAGCGCGGGCGCCACGCCCGGGCGCGATAGGGTCTCCCCATTCCATCGCCCCAGCCGGGTCGAACATCCGTAGGTCACCTACGAGGGGACGCATCGACATGCTTACCGCGGGAGAGGTCGCAGGCCTCATCGTCGCACTGTTCTGGGCGATATTGGTGTGCTTCATGGCCGTGGTGCTGGTGCGGCTGGCCCGGCTGCTCACCGAGACCGCCAAGATGGTCGCCGACCTGAGCGAGCGGGTCATCCCCCTGCTGGACGAGGTCAGCGTCACGGTCTCCGAGACCAACCGCCAGCTGGTCGCCGTCGAGGCCATAGCGGTCGACATGAAGCAGGTCAGCGGCAACATGGTCAAGGTCACCGGCGTCGCCTCGACGCTGCTGGCCAGGCCGCTCATCAAGGTCGCCGCGCTGCTGCACGGCCTGCGCGCCGCGTTCACCGGCCGCCGCGGGGGCGCCGCGTTCCAGGCGGGCGACAGGCGGTGGCGCGCGTGATCCGCCGGCTGTTCTACATGGCCCTGGGCGCGTACATCGCGGTCTGGGTGATGCGTAAGCTGCAAGCGTTGAAGCCCGACCACGTCGCGCGCCGCACGGCCGACCGCGCCATGGGCCTCGCCGAGGAGGCGCGCCTTCTCGCCGGCGACGTCCGGCGCCTGGCGGCCGGCAGGGAAACCGAGTTGCGAGCGCGCTTCGGCATCGACAGTGTTGAACAAACCCACGTAAACGACGTAAAGGATGGCCGCTGAGATGGAGTCGGCAGAGATCGCCCGCCGCTTCCTGCGCTTCTTCGAGGAGCGCGGTCACACTGTCGTGCCCTCGGCCAGCCTTGTCGCCGAGGACCCGACGCTGCTGCTGGTCAACGCGGGCATGGTGCCCTTCAAGCCCTACTTCCTGGGCCAGAAGAAGCCGCCGTTCCCGAGGGCGGCCAGCGCCCAGAAGGTCGTGCGCACGCTCGACATCGACGAGGTGGGCAAGACCACCCGGCACGCCAGCTTCTTCCAGATGCTCGGCAACTTCTCCTTCGGCGACTACTTCAAGGACCAGGCCCTGCCGTACGCCTGGGAGCTGCTGACCAGGCCCGAGTCCGAGGGCGGCTTCGGCTTCCCCGAGGAGCGCCTCTGGGTCACCGTCTACCACGACGACGACGAGGCCTTCGACATCTGGCACAACAAGGTCGGCATCCCCGCCGAGCGCATCCAGCGCCGCGGCCTGGCCGACAACTACTGGCACATGGGCGTGCCCGGCCCCGGCGGCCCCTGCTCCGAGATCTACTACGACCGCGGCCCCGACTACGGCAAGGAAGGCGGCCCGGTCGCGGACGAGAACCGCTACCTGGAGGTCTGGAACAACGTCTTCATGCAGTTCCAGCTCAGCGCGGTCCGCAGCAAGGTCGACTTCGACGTTTCGGGCGAGCTGCCCGCCAAGAGCGTCGACACCGGCATGGGCCTCGAGCGCATGGCGGCCATCCTGCAGGGCGTCGACAACATCTACGAGATCGACACCACCTACAAGATCCTCGACCGGGCGGCCGAGCTCACCAAGTCCCGCTACGGGCGCAACGCGCGCGCCGACGTCTCGCTGCGCGTCATCGCCGACCACCTGCGGGCCGGCGTCATGCTCGTGGGCGACGGCGTGCTGCCCTCCAACGAGGGCCGCGGCTACGTTTTGCGCCGCATGCTGCGCCGCGCCATCCGCAACCTGCGCCTGCTCGGCGCGGGCGAAGAGCGCTACATGCACGAGCTCACCGCCACCACCATCGAGGCGATGGGCCAGCAGTACCCCGAGCTCAAGGCCGACGCCGCCCACCTCCACACGGTGATCGACGCCGAGGAGGTCTCCTTCCTCGGCACCCTGCGCACCGGCACCGCGATCTTCGACGCGGCGGTCGAGGAGACCAAGCGCAAGGGCACCGCGACGCTCGCGGGCAGCCAGGCGTTCCAACTGCACGACACCTACGGCTTCCCCATCGACCTGACGCTGGAGATGGCCTCCGAGCAGGGCCTGCAGGTCGACGAGGAGGGCTTCCGCCGCCTCATGGACGAGCAGCGCCACCGCGCCAAGGCCGACTCCGCGGCCAAGAAGACCGGCAACGCCGACATCTCCGTGCTGGGCGAGATGCTCGACCGCGCGGGCAAGGTCGACTTCCTCGGCTACGACCTGACCACCGCCGAGGCCACCGTCATCGGCCTGCTCGTCGACGGCGCCTCGGTGCAGGCGGCGGGCGCGGGCACCACGGTCGAGGTCGTCCTCGACCGCACCCCGTTCTACGCCGAGGGCGGCGGCCAGCTGTCCGACCAGGGCGCGATCGGCACCGGCGGCGCGCACGTCGACATCGTGGACGTCCAGTCGCCCTTCGCCGGCCTGGTCGTGCACCGCGGCAAGGTCCGCGACGGCGAGATCCGCGTGGGCGACCAGGCGCACGCCGAGATCGACATCGAGCGGCGCCGGGCCATCTCCCGCAGCCACACCGCGACCCACCTGGTGCACCGCGGGTTCCGCAACGCGCTCGGCGAGAGCGCGGCGCAGGCCGGCTCCGAGAACTCCCCGGGGCGCTTCCGCTTCGACTTCACCGCGGCCGGCGCCGTCCCGCCGAGCGTGCTGCGCGACGTCGAGGACGAGGTCAACGCCATCCTGATCAACGACCTGAAGGTCCACGCCTACCACACCTCGCTCAACGAGGCCCGGTCGATGGGCGCACTGGCGCTGTTCGGCGAGAAGTACGGCGACGAGGTCCGCATCGTCGAGGTCGGCGACTACTCCCGCGAGCTGTGCGGCGGCACCCACGTCGCCAGCTCCGGCCAGCTCGGCCTGGTCAAGGTGCTCGGCGAGGCGTCGATCGGCGCCGGCGTGCGCCGGGTCGAGGCCCTGGTCGGCATCGACGCCTTCCGCTTCCTGGCCCGCGAGAGCGTTCTGGTGGCCCAGCTCAGCGAGCAGCTCAAGGCCCGCCGCGAAGAGCTGCCCGAGCGCGTCGAGGGCATCGTCACCCGCCTGCGCACCGCCGAGCGCGAGCTGGAGAAGCTCCGCTCGGCCCAGGTGCTCGCGGTGGCCGGCGAGCTGGCGGCCTCCGCCCGCGACATCGAGGGCGTTTCGGTCGTCACCCACCGCGCGCCTGACGGCACTTCGCCCGATGACCTGCGTAAACTCGCCCTAGACGTGCGCGGCCGGTTCCCCGGTGACCGCGCCGCGATGATCGTGATCGCTGGTGTTCCCGCCGACCGGCCGGTCGTGGTCGCCGCTGTGAACGATGCGGGGCGCGCCCGGGGGCTCAAGGCCGGGCGACTGGTCGGCGTCGCCGCCAAGGCACTTGGGGGTGGCGGTGGCGGTAAGGATGACGTCGCGCAGGGCGGTGGCGCCCGTCCGGAGGCGATCGGCGACGCGCTCGGCGCCGTCGAGCACGCGGTCCGGGAGGCCCTGTCCTGAACACCGGCGCCCGCATCGGGAGCCCGCCGTGAGGGCGGGCGTCCGGCTCGGCGTCGACGTGGGTTCCGTCCGCGTCGGGGTGGCCCGCAGCGACCCTTCGGGCCTGCTGGCCACCCCCGTGGAGACCGTGCGCCGGGGCCGGGGCGACCTCGACCGCATCGCCGCGATCGCCGGCGAGCACGAGGCCGTCGAGATCGTCGTCGGCCTGCCCACCTCGCTGTCGGGCCGCGAGAGCCACGCGGCGGCCGCGGCGCGCGAGTTCGCCGTCCGGCTGGCCGGGCGGCTGGCGCCGACCCCGGTCCGGCTCTACGACGAGCGGCTGACCACCGTGACCGCGCAGCAGGGGCTGCGCGCCAGCGGCGTGAAGGCCAAGAACCAGCGCGAGGTGGTCGACCAGGCGGCCGCCGTGGTGCTGCTGCAGGCCGCCCTGGACGCCGAGCGGGCGAGCGGCGCCCCGCCGGGCAGATCCGTCGAGCCGCCGGGGCGCCGCCCCGGCGGGGAATCGAGCGCCGGGCCCGCGCGGTGACCCGCCAGGCGGGCCCCGGCGGCCCGGGCGACCCGGACGTTTCCCCTGATGTGCCCGATGTGAAGCGGGACGATTGGAACGTTCCGCCGGGCCCGGACGAGGCCGACGGGGAACGGGACGGGCGCGAGCGGCAGGACGGGCCGCCGGACGGCCCTGACAGGCCCGACGATCCCGAGGACCCCGGCGACCTGATCGCTTTCAGCGACGAGGGCGGCGAGGACGACGAGCGGGCCCGCGCGGACCGCGGGCGCCGCGGGCTGCTCCTGCTGGTCGCCGGCGGCAGCGCCGTGGTGATCGCGGCCGGGCTGGCCGGCGCGCTCACTCTGTTCCGGCCGCTGATGAGGCCCGCCGACTTCGAGGGCAGGGGCACGGTCCCGGTCGTGGTCGAGATCGCGCCGGGCGCGAGCGCGGGGCAGATCGCCGAGGTCCTGGTGAAGGCGGAGGTGGTGGCGAGCGCACGCGCGTTCGTGCACGCCGTGGAGGAGCGCGGCCAGTCCGGCAGCCTGCGGCCGGGACGCTACCTGCTGCGCAAGCGCATGGCGGCCGCCTCCGCGCTGGATTCGCTTCTCGCGCCGCAGTCCAGGATCCGCAAGCGGGTGACGGTGCCCGAGGGGCTGCGCGCGGCCGAGGCCGTCGCCCGGCTCGCCAAGGGGTCGGGCCTGCCCGCCGCCGAGCTGTCCAAGGTGCTCGCCCGCCCCGCCGACCTCGGGCTGCCCGCCTACGCCAAGGGCGCCGCCGAGGGGTTCCTGTTCCCCGCGACCTACGACATCGAGCGCACGACGACTCCCCGCGACCTGCTGCGGTCGATGGTCCGCCGGTTCAGGCGCGCCGCCGCCCAGGTCGGGCTGGAGGCCGAGGCCGCCCGCCTGCGCCTCACGCCGCGCGAGGCGGTGGTGGTCGCCAGCATCGTGCAGGCGGAGGGGGGCAGGGAGTCCGACTATCCGAAGATCGCCAGAGTCATCTACAATCGCCTCGCGTCCGGAGCCAAGCTGGAGATGGACAGCACGGTGATGTACGGCCTGGGCAAGCACGGCATCGTGGCGTCGAACGCCGAGATCAAGCGCGACACCCCCTACAACACCTACATGCACCCCGGGCTGCCGCCCGGGCCGATCAGCAATCCCGGTGAGGCGGCGCTCAGCGCGGCACTTCGTCCGGCAAAGGGTGATTGGTACTGGTTTGTCACGGTCGACCCACAGCGTAGAATCACGAAATTCACTGACAAAGAGAGTGAGTTCGTGAAGTACCGAGAAGAGCTGCACAAACGTCTCGGGCAGCACCACTGATGCCCGGCGGTACGGCCGTCCCCTCCCGTACACGCCCGGTGACGCGGACCGGCGCGACCCCCGGCGCCGGACCGACCGGCCATACGGTAGGTCCTGCCGATTGTGAGCACTGGCTTGACGGCGGGCCGGTCCGACCGGGAGATTGGCGAACGCACCCATGAACGATCTCGACCTCGATAGCTTGCTGGGTGCCGAGGACGACGAAGGTCCCCGGCGCCGGTCTCGTGGTTCCCGATCCGCGCAAAGGCGCAGCAAGAAGCGCCAGCGGCGCCAGCGGCGCAAGGGCTTCGTCGCCTTCTTCGTCGCGATCGTCATCATCGTCGGAGTCCTCGGCGTCGGCGGCTACTACGGCTACAACTGGATCCGCGGCGTCACGATCCCCAAGGACTACACCGGCCAGGGCTCCGGCGAGGTCCTCGTGGAGATCAAGGAGGGGCAGAGCGCCACCGACATCGCCCAGACCCTGGTCGACCAGGGCGTCGTGGCGAGCGAGCGGGCGTTCATCAACGCCATCGGCGCCGCCGGCAAGAGCGCCTCCCTCCAGCCGGGCGAGTACAAGCTCCGCAAGGGCATGGCCGCGGCCAACGCCGTCCCCCTCCTGGACCCCAAGCGCCGCCTGCAGACCACCCTCACCGTGCGCGAGGGGCTGCGGCTCTCCCAGATCTTCCAGCAGCTCTCGACCGCGACCGGCAAGCCCGTGCGCGACTTCGAGAAGGCCGCCAAGGACGCCGAGGCGCTTGACCTGCCGTCCTACGCCAAGAAGCGGCTCGAGGGCTTCGCCTTCCCCGCCACCTACGAGGTCTCGCCCAAGTCGGCCCCCGAGGACCTGCTCGCCGCGATGGTCGAGCGGTACAAGAAGGCCGCCGACGACGTCGGCCTGGTGGCCGGGGCCCGGCGGGTCGGCCACACCCCGCTGGAGGTGCTGACGATCGCGAGCATCGTGCAGGCCGAGTCGGGCAGCAAGCGCGACATGCCGAAGGTCGCCCGGGTGATCTACAACCGGCTCCAGCGCACACCGCCGATGCTGCTGCAGATGGACAGCACCGTCATGTACGGCCTGAACAAGTTCGGCGTCTCGGCAACGCACGCCGATCTGAAGAGCAAGTCGCCCTACAACACCTACGCGCGCCCGGGCCTGCCGCCGGGGCCGATCACCAACCCCGGCGAAGACGCCATCAAGGCCACGCTCAAGCCGGCCGACGGGCCCTGGCTGTTCTTCGTCACCACCGACACCAAGCGCGGCATCACCAAGTTCACCGACTCCCAGGAAGAGCACGACAGGTTCGTCCAGGAGTTCAACCGCAACCAGGCGGGCGGCTGATGGAGCGCCGCGCCGCGGTCCTGGGCTCGCCGATCGCTCACTCGCTGTCGCCGTGCCTGCACCGCGCCGCCTACCGGGCGCTCGGCCTCACCGGCTGGCGGTACGACGCCATCGAGTGCGACGAGGCGGGCCTGGCCGGGCTGATGGCCACGATGGGCCCCGAATGGGCCGGGCTGTCGCTCACCATGCCGCTCAAGCGGGCGGTGCTGCCGCTGCTGGACACCGTCGCCGACCTCGCCGTGCGGGTGGGCGGGGTCAACACGGTGGTGTTCCGGGACGGCGCGCGGCACGGCGAGAACACCGACGTGCACGGCATCGTCCGCGCGCTCACCGAGGCGGGGGTCTTGGCGCCGCGCTCGGCGACCATCCTCGGCGGCGGCGCGACGGCCGGCTCCTCGCTCGCAGCCCTGCGCGAGCTGGGGCTCCGGGAGGCGACGCTGGTCGTCCGCGACCGGTCGCGGGCGGAGGAGACCGCACAGGTGGCCGACCGGCTCGGCATGGCCCTGTCGGTCCGGCGCTTCGACGAGCTGGGCGCCGCCCTCGACGCCGACCTGGCCATCTCGACTCTGCCGTCGGGCGCGGCGGACGCCTACGCCGAGGCCGTGGCGGTCGTGCCCGCCGTCTTCGACGTGGTCTACGCCCCCTGGCCCACCCGGCTCGCGCGCGCCGTCCGCGACAAGGGCGGGACGGTCGTCAGTGGCTTCGCCATGCTGCTCCACCAGGCCGTCCGCCAGGTCGAGCTGTACACCGGCCAGGCCCCGGTGCCGGTGGACCCGGTGCGCGCCGCCGGCGAGACCGAGTTGCTCAGGCGTTCGGCCCGTACACACTGAGCGTCCGCCCCCTGGTGAACGGCCGTTTCGTCGCCCTCTGCACCGGAACGCTCGCACAGGGTGACAGGGGTGTGGGACGATTCGGCGGGGGCGCGGTGTTGTGGTAATGTTGCTGCTTGATCGGTCCGGCGTGCGCGCTGGACGCGCAAGCGGAGGTCTTCCTCCCACCTGATCGGCTGCCAGGCCGGCGGGTCAAGGATCACTACCGGACTACTCCGGGGAGCTCTCGATCGATGATCTGAGAGCTTGGTGGCCCCGCATGCGCGACGTGCGGGGCTTTTCGCTTTCCGGCGTGAGGCCCCATGGCACGGTCGAGCACGAACGCGGAAATGCCAGGTACCTAGGAGGTCCCATCAGCACTGAGCCCCGCATCAACGAGCGCATTCGTGTGCCCGAGGTCCGCCTCGTGGGCCCGAACGGCGAGCAGGTCGGCATCGTCTCCATCGGAGACGCTCTGAAGCTGGCCCAGGAGTCCGATCTCGATCTGGTCGAGGTCGCGGCCACGGCTCGTCCGCCCGTGTGCAAGCTCATGGACTACGGCAAGTTCAAGTACGAGTCCGCCATGAAGGCACGCGAGGCGCGCCGTAACCAGGCGCACACGATCATCAAGGAGATCAAGCTCCGGCCGAAGATCGACCCGCATGACTACGAGACCAAGAAGGGTCACGTCGTGCGGTTCCTCAAGGCGGGGGACAAGGTCAAGGTCACCATCATGTTCCGCGGGCGTGAGCAGTCCCGCCCCGAGCTGGGCTTCCGGCTCCTGCAGCGGCTGGCGGAGGACGTGACGGAGCTCGGCTTCGTCGAGTCCCAGCCCAAGCAGGACGGCCGAAACATGATCATGGTGATCGGGCCGCACAAGAAGAAGGCCGAGGCCAAGGCCGAGAAGGCCGCCGCGCGCGCGCGGACCGACGACCCGGCGCATGACGACGTGAGCGTCGGCGCCGACATGGCGGGGGCTTCGGAACCGCAGGAGTGACGCGGCCCGCCTGACGATCCGGCGGCGAGCGTAGAGAACACCGACACCGGGTGAGGTGCCACAGCCGGCCGAACGGCCTGGCTGGGGTACCTTGACCCGGGATATCGGCACGGACGAACGAGGGAGAGACGGCTGAGATGCCGAAGATGAAGACGCACAGCGGTGCGAAGAAGCGGTTCCGCCTCAGCGGCAGCGGCAAGATCATTCGCCGGCGCGCGAACCGTGCCCACTACAACGAGTGGAAGTCGTCGACGCTGACGCGCCGTCTGAAGCCTGAGGTCGTCATGTCCGATGCCGACACCAAGAAGATCAAGAAGCTGCTCGGCAAGTAACCGAACCCCCGGGGAGATAGAACAATGGCACGCGTAAAGCGGGCGCTCAACGCCAAGAAGAAGCGCCGCGTCGTCCTCGAGCGGGCGAGTGGTTACCGGGGTCAGCGGTCGAGGCTGTACCGCAAGGCCAAGGAGCAGATGCTCCACTCCTTGACCTACGCCTACCGCGACCGCAAGGACAAGAAGGGCACCTTCCGGCGGCTGTGGATCCAGCGCATCAACGCCGCGGCGCGCGCGAACGGCATCACCTACAACCGGTTCATCCAGGGCCTGAAGGCCGCCGGTGTCGAGGTCGACCGCAAGATCCTCGCCGATCTCGCCGTCAACGACAGCCAGACCTTCGCCACGCTGGCCGAGACCGCCAGGAAGGCGCTTCCGGCCGACGTGAACGCGCCGGCCGCGAGCTGATCGCGACGCACGTCCCGGTGAACGACTCGTTCTTTCGCGGAGCGGGTCGTTCACTGTTTTCCGCGTCGTTTTCCGGGTCGTCGCGGCGGGCCATGCCGCGGCGGTCCGGGGGTTGCTAAGGGGGCACATGGCCGGGTCCGAGCTGACCAATGTCAAGTCGCCGCGGGTCAAGGCCGCCAAGCGCCTGACCAAGCGGGCGTTCAGAGACCGCGACCGGTCCTTCCTGGCCGAGGGCCCGCAGGCCGTCAGGGAGGCGCTGGCGCTGCCCGGCGTCGCGGTCGAGCTGTTCACCACCGCCGAGGCCGAGAGCAGGCACGCCGACATCGTGACCGCCGCCCGGCTGGCGGGGGTGCCGGTGCACGGCGCCAGCGGCGAGGTCATGGCCGAGCTGGCCCAGACGGTCACGCCGCAGGGGCTGCTCGCGGTCTGCCGTTTCGTGCACGTCCCGCTCGCCGAGGCCGTCACCGAGACGGCCGGGCTCGTCGCCGTGCTCGCCCACGTGCGCGACCCCGGCAACGCCGGCACCGTCCTGCGCACGGCCGACGCGGCGGGCGCGGACGCGGTGGTGTTCACCGACGCCTCGGTGGACCCCTACAACGGCAAGTGCGTCAGGGCCAGCGCCGGCAGCCTGTTCCACCTGTCGGTGGTCACCGCGGCGCCGGTGGCCCAGACCGTGCGTCATCTGAAGGACAAGGGCCTGCGGGTGCTGGCGGCCGACGGGGCGGGCGACAGGACGCTCGACGACGTGGACCTCGCCGGGCCGACGGCGTGGATCTTCGGCAACGAGGCGTGGGGGCTCCCCGAGGAGATCCTCCGCCTGGCCGACGACGTCGTCCGGGTGCCCATCTACGGGCGCGCCGAGAGCCTCAACCTGGCCACGGCGGCCGCCGTCTGTCTCTACGCCTCGGCGCGGGCACGCCGCGCCGGCTGACCCCTGCGGCCCGCCCGGAAATCCGTTACCGGACAACTCGCCATGTTTCGGGCGAGGCGTGCCGTCCCGCGCTGGCGCGGGGCTGCCGCCGGGTACGGGAAACCCGCTATTGTCGGCGCTGTAGGGGTCGAGGGAGGCGATAGTGCGCGGCGAGCAAACCCACCGGCGGGGCGCCGATGCCGCGTGCTCGATCGACGTCGACGACCTTCCCGAGGGCGTCATCGTGGCCGACGGCCGCGGCCGGGTGGTGGCCTTCAACCGGGCCGCCTGCCGCCTCACCGGCGTGGGGGGCGACGCCGTCGTCGGCAAGTACTTTCCCGACGTCCTGCCCTTCCGCGACGACGACGGCCGCGACTGGTGGAAGTGGCTGGACGCCTACGGAGGGCTGCGCATCCGCAGCCGCCAGCCCGAGTGCTCCCTGTATCTTCCCGGCGGCCACGAGCTGCTGGTCGCGGCCCGGTTCGTCCGCAGGCCCGCGCGGGGCGGCGAGGTCGAGCGCGTCGTGGTCACCCTGCGCGACGCCGCGGCGCGAGCCCGCCTCGAGCGCAGCCGGGCCGACCTGGTCTCCACCGTCGCCCACGAGCTGCGCTCCCCGCTGACCAGCGTCAAGGGGTTCACCGCCACGCTGCTGGCCAAGTGGAGCCGCTTCACCGACGACCAGAAGCGCGTGATGCTCGAGACCGTCAACGCCGACGCCGACCGGGTCACGCGGCTGATCACCGAGCTGCTCGACGTCTCGCGCATCGAGTCCGGCCGGTTGCAGATCCACCGCCAGGTGGTCGACGTCCCGGCCCGGGCCCGCAAGATCATCGCCGGCCGGGTCGCCGCGGGCGAGCCGGAGGACCGCTTCCGCCTGGAAACGCGCGGCGAGCTCCCCGAGATGTGGCTCGACCAGGACAAGATCGACCAGATCCTCGGCAACTTGCTGGAAAACGCGGTGCGCCACGGGCGAGGTACGGTGACGATAGTGGTGGAGCCCGTCGAGTGGGGAGTAGCCGTGTCCGTGCGTGACCAGGGTGAGGGTGTGGCACCCGAGCTGGCCTCGCGCGTCTTCCGGCAGTTCTGGCGCGGCAACGGGCGCCGCCGCGGCGGCACGGGCCTCGGCCTGTTCATCGTCAAGGGCCTGGTGGAGGCCCACGGCGGCACGATCACCGTGCAGCGGGCGCCCGGCGGGGGCGCCGAGTTCCGATTTACCATGCCCGCCGGCACCCCCGACTTCGCCTGAGGCGTCGGGACGGGCCGGTGGGCGACACCACGCCGGCATCCGCCGGCTCGGCCGCGTCGCGTCCGGCGCCCGACCGCGGCAGCGGTCGGGGGGTCCGGCCGCGGTCAGGAGGCTGTGAGCGCCGCCCCGTTCGCGCATGATCGTGGTGGTCGTCCACAGCGCACCGTTCGTGGCCGGTCCGCCACTCTGGACGGACTAGACTCGTGCCCGCTCAAGCCCTGGATACGGAGCTCTCTCTTGTCGAACACCTATGACCCGGTCGAGGTGACGCCGTTGCACGCCGACGAGGTGGCGCGCATGGAGGCCGAAGCCGTAGCCGCCATCGACGCGGCGGCCGACCTCGACGAACTCAAGCAAGTGCGGCTCGCCCACGCCGGTGACCGGTCACCGATCGCGCTCGCCAACCGCGAGATCGGCGCTCTTCCGCCCCAGGCCCGCGCCGAGGCGGGCAAGCGCATCGGCGGGGCGCGCAAGACCATCGGCGAGGCGCTCACCGCCCGGCAGGCCGTGCTGACCGCCGAGCGCGACGAGCGCGTCCTGGTCGAGGAGACCGTCGACGTCACCCTGCCGTGGGACCGCCGCCCGCGCGGCGCCCGCCACCCGCTCACCACCCTCCAAGAGCGCATCGCCGACGCCTTCGTCGCCATGGGCTACGAGGTCGCCGAGGGGCCTGAGCTGGAAGGCGAGTGGTTCAACTTCGACGCGCTCAACATCGCGCCCGACCACCCGGCCCGCTCCGAGCACGACACCTTCTTCGTCGGCTCGGTCGACTCCGGCATGGTGCTGCGCACCCAGACCTCGCCGGTGCAGATCCGCGCGCTGCTGTCGCGCGAGCTTCCGGTCTACGTCGTCTCGCCGGGCAAGGTCTTTCGCACCGACGAGCTCGACGCCACCCACACCCCGGTGTTCCACCAGGTCGAGGGGCTGGCCATCGACGAGGGCCTGACGATGGCCCACCTGAAGGGCACGCTCGACCGGTTCGCCGAGGTCATGTTCGGCCAGGGCATCAGCACCCGGTTCCGGCCCAACTACTTCCCCTTCACCGAGCCGTCGGCCGAGATGGACCTGCGCTGCTTCGTCTGCCGGGGCGCCTCGGCCGTGCCGGGCAACCCGCCCTGCCGCACCTGCAAGTCCGAGGGCTGGATCGAATGGGGCGGCTGCGGCATGGTCAACCCGCGCGTGCTGGTGGCCTGCGGCGTCGACCCCGAGCGCTACAGCGGGTTCGCCTTCGGCATGGGCGTCGAGCGGACCTTGATGTTCCGCAACAACGCCGAGGACATGCGAGACATGGTCGAGGGAGACGTGCGCTTCACGCTCCCGTTCGGTATGGAGGCCTGATGAAGTTCCCGCTCTCCTGGCTGCGGGAGTACGTCGACCTGCCGGCCGCCAACGCCCACGAGGTCGCAGAGAAGCTCACCGCCGCCGGGCTCAAGCTCGAGTCGATCGAGTCGGTCGGCGACGACATCAAGAACGTCGTCGTCGGCGAGGTGCTGTCCATCGAGGAGCTCGCCGGGTTCAAAAAGCCCATCCGCTACTGCTCGGTCGAGGTCGGCGAGGCCGCGCCGCGCTGGCTGATCTGCGGCGCCACCAACTTCGCCGTGGGCGACCGCGTCGCGGTGGCGCTGCCGGGCGCCGTCCTGCCCGGCGGGTTCGAGGTCGGGTCCCGCAAGACCTACGGCCACGTCTCCGACGGCATGATCTGCTCGGCGCGCGAGCTCGGCATCGGCGAGGACCACAGCGGCATCCTCATCCTGCCCGCCGACACCCACCTGGGCGCCGACGTGGTCGAGCTGCTCGGCCTGCGCGACGACGTCATCGAGCTGGAGGTCACCCCCGACCGCGGGTACGCCCTGTCGATCAGGGGCGTCGCCCGCGAGGTCGCCACCGCCTTCGGCGTGCCCTGGCGCGACCCGGCCGACATCGAGCCGCCCGCCTTCGACGACGAGGCCCACCCGGCCTCGATCGCCGACCCGACGGCCTGCGACCGGTTCGTGCTGCGTTCGGTGTCCGGCTTCGACCCCTCGGCCGAGACTCCCATGTGGATGCAGGTGCGCCTGGCCCGCGCGGGCATGCGCCCGGTGTCGCTGGCCGTCGACGTCACCAACTACCTCATGCTCGAGCTCGGCCAGCCGCTGCACGCCTTCGACCGTTCCCGGCTCACCGGGCCGATCGTGGTGCGCAGGGCCGAGCCGGGCGAGAGGCTCGAGACGCTCGACCACGTCGTGCGCGAGCTGTACCCCGAGGACATCCTGATCACCGACTCCTCCGGGGCGATCTCCATGGCCGGCACGATGGGCGGCCTGGCCACCGAGATCTCCGGCGAGTCCACCGAGCTGGTGATCGAGGCGGCCCACTTCTCGGCCACCGGCACGGCGCGCATGTCGCGCCGCCACAACCTGGTGAGCGAGGCATCGCGCCGGTTCGAGCGCGGCGTCGACCCCGAGCTGCCGCTGTACGCCTCCTGGCGCGCGGTGCAGATGCTGACCGCCTTCGGCGGCGGCACCGCCGAGGCCGGGGTCACCCACGCCTTCGTCGACGTCGAGCCGGCGACGATCGTCATCCCGGCCGACCACCCCGACCGGGTCGCCGGCGTCGCCTACGGCCGCGACACCGTCGTGCGCCGCCTCGAGCAGGTCGGCTGCGCGGTCGTCGCCCAGGGCGCCGCGAGCGGCCAGGCGGGCGCCGAGGCCGTCCCGGCCGACGTGCTCGAGGGCCCCGCCCGGCCCGATCCGGCCGAGCTGCTGGTCGTGACGCCGCCCTCTTGGCGTCCCGACCTGACCGACCCCAACGACCTGGCCGAGGAGGTCATCCGGCTCGAGGGCTACGAGCGCCTGCCCTCGGTGCTGCCCGCCGCCCCGGCCGGGGCCGGGCTGACCGAGGTCCAGCGACTGCGCCGCCGCGTGGGCCGCGCGCTCGCCGCCGCCGGGTACGTCGAGACGCTCGCCTACCCGTTCATCGGCGCCCGCGACCTGGACGGCCTGCAGCTCTCCGCGGACGACGCGCGGCGCCGCACCCTGCGCCTGGCCAATCCGCTGAGCGAGGACGAACCGCTCATGCGCACCACGCTGCTGCCCGGCCTGTTCAAGACGCTGGTCCGCAACGTCGGGCGCGGCTTCGGCGACGTGGCGCTGTTCGAGTCCGGGCTGGTCTACCGGCCCGAGCCCGGCGCCCCGGCCAAGGCGCCCGTGCTCGGCGTCGAGCGCCGGCCGTCGCAGGAGGAGCTGGACGGCATCGCCGCGGCGCTGCCCCGCCAGCCCCTGCGGGTCGCGGTGGTGCTCGCCGGCGAGTTCGACCGCTCCGGCTGGTGGGGTCAGGGACGCCCGGCCGGCTGGTCCGACGCCGTGGAGGCCGCGCGCATGGTCGTGCGGGAGTCCGGGCTGGAGCCCGTGGTCCGCGCCGACCGGCACGAGCCGTGGCACCCGGGCCGGTGCGCGGCGCTGTACGTGGGAGAGGCATTGGTCGGTCACGCCGGCGAGCTGCACCCGCGCGTCGTCGAGGCCTTCGGCCTGCCCCCGCGCACGTGCGCGATGGAGCTCGAGCTCAGCGTCCTGGAGGCCGCCCTGCCCGGGGCGGTGCAGGCGGTGCCCGTCTCCTCCTACCCCGTCGCCACGCAGGACGTCGCGCTCGTCGTCCCGGCAGGGGTGCCGGTCGCGCAGGTCGAGGCCGCGCTGCGCGAGGGCGCGGGCGAGCTGCTGGAGTCCATCCGGCTGTTCGACGTCTACACCGGGGCGCAGGTGGGCGAGGGCAACAAGTCCCTGGCCTACACCCTGCGCTTCCGCGCCGCCGACCGCACGCTGACCGTCGAAGAGACCACCGCCGCCCGCGACGCCGCGGTGGCCCAGGCCACCACCAGCACCGGCGCCCACCTCCGCACCGCCTGACCCGCCAAGGGGCGGGTGAGCCGTTACCCGGCGGACCGCTATGCGGGTCCGCCGGGTACCGGGTGTTCAGCGGGAGTAGACCTCCATTTCGTACAGCGAGTAGCCATAGCCGGTGCCGCGGGTGATGCCGTGCATGCGGACATAGCGCGCGGAGGCCGGGCCGAAGGTCAGGTTGTCCACGCCGCCGTCGCCGGTGGTCGTGGAGTACACCGTGGTCCACGACGACCCGTCCGGAGAGGTCTGGATCTCGTACGCCTTCCCGTAGGCCGCCTCCCAGCGCAGCACCACCCGGGCCACGGTCCTGGCGGACCCGAGATCGACCCGCAGCCACTGGTCGTCGCTGGAGGCGCTGGCCCACCGGGTGGTGGGGTCGCCGTCCACGGCCCTGCCCGCCGGGTAGTAGGGCAGGATCTGCGTGCTGGACGCGCCGGCGCTCGCGCCGGCCGCCAGGTTGGCGATGGGGTCGCCGCGGCGGGCGGGGAAGGACACGACCTGCTGGTAGGTCGGCCGGTTCTGCCAGGAGATCAGCGACTGCTTGATCCCGCCGAGCGGCGAGTGGCGGATGGCGTCCGCGCACCACTGGTCGCCCGCCGAGCAGGCGTCGTCGGCCGGGTAGGTCGTCGCCGCCGGTTCGGCGAGCGCCGCCGACAGGCTGTCCAGCAGAACGGCGCGGCAGCCCGCCACCGTGCCGTCTCCGCAGTACTTGGCGGGCAGCGGTCCGGCGACCGGGTCGCCGAGCACCGCCCGGACGTCCTTGCCGACGTAGCCCCACCAGCCGTACTGGAAGGCCGAACCCTTGTGGGTCTGGGCCTCGTTGGCCGAGGCCGGGAAGCTCGACAGGTCACCCTGCTGGTGCCCGGAGGGCGACTCGTTGATCTGCAGGGCGTTGACCAGCGACTGGTACAGCCCGTCGCCCAGCCCCGGCCGGAACTCGGCCCTGACCAGCTTGGGCCACCAGGCGTCGAAGGCCCGGATGGCGTCGGCGTGCGCGTAGGTCCTGCTCCCGGGCGAGGTCTCGACCCTCTTGGCGCCGCCCGAGGCCCACGCCGCCAGCTTCGACACCGCCGAGGCCAGTGCCGGGTCGGACACCGTCGCGCTGTTGATCACCCGTAGCAGGTCGGGCAGCACCTCCTTGCCGCGCAGGTCGGTGACCGCCGCGTCGGCCATGATCTTCACGGTGCCGGCCCGGTCGAGCTTGCCCGCGCCGGCGAGCGCGGCCTTCACCGGCCGGTCCAGCAGGTCCACCCGGTGCACCGGCCCGAAGCTGAAGTTGCCGTCGGCCGCGCCGAAGTCCTTGGCCTGCTTGTTGTTCCAGCTCACCAGGTAATCCTGGGCGGCCGTCTGCGGGTGGGCGGAGGCCGGCAGGTAGGTCGCGCTGTTGGTGGCGGGGTCGTAGCCGGCCCACTCGTGGGCGGCGTCGGCGGTCATCGGCAGGTTGGGGTCGGAGCCCGCCGCCCTGACCGGGACGTCGCCCGACATGAAGTACGCGGCCTCGGCCGAGTTGACGTAGAACCAGTTGAACGCGAAGCCGATCTCCGACGCCGAGGCGGCGAAGGCGGCGGCGTTCCCCATCTGGGCCGGGTCGTTGAACAGCGCGAAACCCACCGCGGAGTCGGCCTCGTGCTGGTAGGTCGAGCGCAGCGTGGTGAAGGCCGTGGGCTGCCCGCCGACGGTGCCGCGCCAGGTCACCAGCCCGTACTTGGTGCGCTGGATGACCAGGTCGTAGGACCCGGCGGAGGTGGTGTCGGCGACGTTCGGCTTCCAGGAGTTGGTCTTCTTGAGCGTCTCCATGGCCGTGCAGGCGCCGCGGTAGAGGTAGTAGGTGGAGGCCGTGGTCACCGCGCCGCCGGAGGGGTTGCACAACTGCAGCGCGTAGGTGTCGGTGATGTCCTCCCCGGCCGAGGTCGCGCTCCAGGCGTAGTCGGTGCCCCTGCCGAGCAGCACGTACAGGTTGAGCCCCGCGAAGGCCACCCCGCGCGAGCGGATGCCCGGCCCCGTCAGCTCCTGCAGCATGAGCAACTGCGGCGCGAAGTAGCCGGTCTGCGGGCCGAACACCGCGATCGGGTGCCCGGAGGCGGACTCGGCGGCCGACACCACGACGGCGTTCGACATGCCGGGCTTGGAGTTGTCCACCGACAGGCCGGGGAGCACGCCCGTGGCGGCGGTGGCCGATGGGGCGACCGAGGTGGTGGCCGACCCGGACTCGTTCTGGGTGATGTCCACCGGCGCCGTCGTGGCGGCGTCGGGCAGCACGACTCCAGTGGCGCCGGGCGCGGCCCCGAACGGGAAACTCTGGCCGTTGTGCAGGGTCAAGGTGGCCTCCGGGTCGTTCTGCGCCCGGAACGCCGCCCATGCCTGGTCGCCGGCCGCCGTGCCGTACTTGGCGCGGGCCGCCACGCGCACCAGGGCGGACTGCATCTCCGCGCCGCCGCCCCCGCCGAACAGCCCGCCGATCACCCCGGAGACCGCGATCAGGTCGGTCATGGTGAAGTCTTGCGGGCCGCCGGCGTTGGTGATCGCGTCCAGGTGGCCGGTCAGGACGTACTCGCCGGGGCAGTCGCGGCCGGCCATGCAGTGGTCGATGTAGGCGTTGATGCCGCTCACGTAGTTCTGCACGTCGGCGTACAACTGGGCGCCGCGGGGCCCGGAGTCCCGCAACCGGGTGATCTGCGCCTGCAGGTCGGCCTCGGTGTAGGGGGAGTTGCGCCAGACGCTCTGCTCCAGGGCCCGGTTGCCCGGCGCTCCTCCGGCGAACGGGGTCAGCTCGCCGCGGCCGACGTGGCGCATGAGGTCCATCAGCCAGAGGCGGTCCTGCGCGCCGGCGTACCCGGCGCCGAACATGGTGCCCTCCCGGGTGGTCCCGGTGATGTGCGGGACACCGGTGGCCTTGTCCCGGACGATGGTCACGTCCGCCCGGGGGCTGGTCGTGCTCTCCACCTGTCCGGCCGGCACCCCGAAGGAGGCGTCGTTGAAGAAGGCGGCGATCTGGTCCTCGGTCAGGCCGGTGTAGCCGGAGATCAGGCCGGCGTACCTGCCGAGCTGGTCGCCCGAATGCCGCGGCATGGTGCCGAGCGACTGGTTGGCGAGGATCTCCACCAGGGTCGCGTTGCCGTTCTGGCCGGGCGGCAGCACGTCGGCGCACTGGCCGAGACAGTAGTCGTCGGCGGTGTAGACGGCCGCCGATGCGGGCACGACGGGGGATGCCAGCGTGAGGATCGCGAGCGCGGAGGTCGCCGTGATCATCCGCTGGAGACGTGCGTGCATGTGAGAACCCCCAAAACATGAGGCGTACTCGAATGTTTGGGAGGACCATACGCTCGCACCAACACCGGATCAATGGCCGATGTGATAATCACCCGTGCCCGATGGCGGGCCGGCGGGTTGCCGTGAACCTCGGCCGGTCCCGGTCCCGGTCCCGGTCCCGGTCTCGGTCCCGGCGCCGGCCGGGCCGGCCCAGGCGGTGATGAGATCAGCGGCTCAAGCGGTGGCGAGGTGAGCGCGGAGGGCGGCGGCGCCGGATTCGGCGAGCCAGTCGGCGAGCGTGCGCAGACCGGGGTGGATGACGCGCAGGGCCTCGATGTCGGCGTGCCAGCGGTGACCGGCCTGCCAGCGCTTCTTGGTCTCGGCGATCCCCGGGCCGAGCCGGGCGGTCTCCTCGTCGGTGAGCTGCTCGTACCGGATCGGGATGCCGGTGGCCGCGGCGATCGTGGCGGCGGCCTGCACCGGGGTCGGCTCGTCGCCGGCCAGCTCCAGGGTGCGCCCGGCGAACCGGGCCGGGTCGGCGAACGCGAGCGCGGCGAACTCGGCGATGTCCTCCAGCGCGATGACCTGCATGGGCTGGTGCGGCGCGAACAGGTGCCGGTGCACGCCATCGGGGGAGATGCCGTCGATGCCGGTGACTCCGGCGGCGGCGAGATAGTTCGTCATGAAGCGCACCGGGCGCAGCACGGTGGGCGACGCGACGTGGTCGCGCAGGTACTCCTCGATCAGCGCCTTGCCCTCCGACATCGACGATGTGCTCGACGTCGAGGCGACGGTGCTGTATACGACCTGCGCGATTCCCGCCTTGGCCGCGGCGTCGATCAGCGTCCGGCCGCGAGCGATCTCGAGTTCGGTTTCCGGTCCGGCCGGGCCGTAGGCGACCGGTGGGACGCCGAACACGGCGGCGACGCCGTCGAGCGCGGGCGGCAGGCTCGCCGGATCGTCGAAGTCGCCGCCCACGAGCCGGGCGCCCGCGGCGGCCAGCGCCGTGGCGGCAGGCGCGTTCACGTCGCGCACCAGCGCCCGCACCTGCCGGCCCCGGGCGAGCAGCAGCCGGGCGGTGGCGCCGCCCTGCTTGCCGGTGGCGCCGGTGACGAGGATGGGAGCGTCGATGCCGGCGGGTGCCGCGGTGGTCATGGTGTCCTCCACAGATGTGCGGGATACTGGATACGGTCCGGAATGCTCCACCCGTTTCGCCGCCGCAGACAAGGATTTCGTGACATGACGGCAGTGCCGGTCGCCGGGCGTTCCGATGCCCGCCGGAACCGGGATCTGGTGCTGCGCACCGCGATGCGGGTGTTCGCCGAGGAAGGGCTCCAGGCGTCTCTCGGCCGCATCGCCCAGCGCGCCGGGGTCGGCGCCGGGACCGTCTACCGGCACTTCCCGAGCAAGGACATCCTGGTCGAGGCGGTGCTCGCCGAGCACCTTGAGACCCTGGTCGCCTCCGCCGGCCGCTGGGGCGCCCGCGCCGCCCCCGGTGACGCGCTGTTCGGGTTCCTGCTCGAAGTGGTCGAGAAGTCGGCGGACCGTCAGAGCGTGTGCGACGCCCTCACCGGTGACCGGAGCTGGCCGCGTGCCGTGCTGACCGCCGCGGTCCAGCGGTTCCACCAGGCCCTGGAGCGCCTGATGCGCGACGCGAGACAGGCCGGGGCGATACGCGCCGACGTCCGGCTGGACGATCTGTCGGCGCTCGTCGTCGGCGCCGTCGCGCTGCGTACGGCACACCGGGACCAGGCCCGCGGCGCCCAGTTGGTGCGGTTGCTGCTGGACGGACTGCGTGCCAGGCCCGTCACGAATCCCGCATCATTTCGTGACGCGTCCTCGTCGCCTCGTCACGGACCCACCGCCCCGCGGCTCTGCGAGGAATGCGGCGCGTCGCTTCCAGCGCGCGATACCGGGCGGCCGCCCCGCTACTGCGGCCCCACCTGCCGCCAACGCGCCCACCGCCGCCGCTCCGCCGGTTGACGACCCCACCGACTCACCGCTCACCCAGGACTTGAACAGCCCCGGCCCGCCCAACGGCCGTCAGAGCCTGTCGATCTCGGTCAGGTCGATGTCGATGTCGAACGGCGCCGTCAGCCGAACCCGATCATGATGGCTGCTGGACAGCACGTAGCTGCGCGTGGCCGGGTCCAGTTCGTAGACGTTCACCGTAGGACGTCCCTCGGAGCTCTCGACCAGCCAGAAGTGAGGGATGCCCGCCTCGGCGTACAGCGACGGCTTGCGCTTGCGGTCGCGCTCCTCCGATTCGGGGGACACCACCTCGACCGCGAGCACCAGATCTTCGGCTCGGTAGGCGGTGACGTCGGGGCCACGCAGGGCTGTGGCGTGGAAGACGATGACGTCCGGCTCCGGTCGCTGCCGTGGGCCCAGGATCACACTCATCTCGCGACGCACGCGCAGATCGCCGGGAGCCGTGCGGCGCAAGCCGTTCTCCAGCAGAGACAGCATCAGAGTGTGGAAGTCTTTCTGCGGGCTCACGAGCACCAAGCTTCCATCGATCAACTCGGTGTGCGCAGGCAAATCCGGAAGGTGATCGAGGTCCTCGGCGTGGAACCCCTCAGGGGGAGGGATCAACCAGTCGGGTAGCTCCGAATTCGTCATCATTTCGCTCCGGACCTGGACCTTCATGCTTCCCACCGTAGCAAGTGGCTTCCCTGATCCCGGGGGCTTTGGTCAGGTGGTGACGGGCACTTCGCGGCGGGCGCGTTCGGCCAGGGCGTGTTCGTCGGTGCGGGCGTCGTACTTTCTGAACTTGGGGAGGGCGGTGGCCATGGCGGCGACGGCGGCCATGCAGAGCAGGCCGCCGACGCCGAGGGAGAAGCGGGCGCCGCCGGCTTGGGCGAGGAATCCGGCGCGGGCGTCGCCGAGCATGGGGCCGGTGGAGTAGGAGAGCAGTTCGATGCCGGCCAGGCGTCCGCGGTATTCGTCGGGGATGGTCTGGTTCCAGATGATGCCGCGGAAGACGCCGCTGATCATGTCGGCGGCTCCGGCGAAGGCGAGTAGGGCGGCCACGAGCCAGATGTTGGGCATGATCGAGGCCAGGGCGACGCCGGCGCCCCACAGTGCGGCCGAGGTGATCACCGCGCGGCCGTGGCGGTGGACGTGGGCGGTCCAGCCGGAGGTGGCCGAGGCGATCACCGAGCCGATGCCGCCCGCCGCGTACAGCAGGCCGAGCGCCCTGGGCTCGTGGAGCTGGTCGGCGAGGAACGGGAAGAGCGCGTTCGAGAAGGCGAACACCATGGCGGCGATGTCGACCAGGTAGGTGCCCATGAGGTCGGGGCGGCGGACGGCGTAGCGCACGCCCTCGACCAGCGAGCGCAGCGAGGCCGGGGTGTGGTCACCGGTGCGGGGAACGGGGCGCACGCGCACCAGAAGCAGCAGCGACAGCAGGAAGGACGCGATGTCGATGCCGTAGGAGGTGGCCGGGCCGAGGGTGACGACGATGAGGCCGCCGGCGGCCGGGCCGACGATCATGCCCGCGTTGCGCGCCAGGCCCTGGAGGGCGAACGCGGCGCCCATCTGGTCGAGTTTGAGGACCCGGTTGATGATCGCCTGCTCGCTGGGGCCGCGGAGGCTGGACAGGCCGGCCGACAGCGCGGCGACGACGTACAGCACGGGCACCTGGGCCGGGGCGGGGAACAGCACGGCGTTCAGCAGCAGGAGCACCGAGGTCAGGCAGAGGCCCACCTCGGACAGGACGACGATCTTGCGCCGGTCGAGCGCGTCGGCGATCGCGCCGCCCCACAGCCCGCACACCACCATCGGCGCGAACTCCACCAGGCCGACCAGGCCCACCGCGACGTAGGAGCCGGTGAGCTGCTTCATCTGGAAGGGCACGGCCACCATGGTCATCAGGCTGCCGAACATCGTGACCAGGCTGGAGCCGAACAGCAGCCGGAAATCCCGCGAGTCGCGTAGTGGGCTGAGGTCCATGCGCAGCCGCAGCAGCAGGGTCTTCAGCGATCCGGCGGGACTCGTCGACACAGGCGGCAAGTCTGAAGGCCCACGACGCTCCCGGGCAACCGGTTTTCCGTGCGCCGGGGCCGCCGCACCCACGGACACGCGTCACGGGCACCCGAAGGACGCCCGGCGGCCGGACCCGCGCCCCCGTCCGGGAGCGGTGCCCGTCAGAGCTCGGGCGATGAGAGGGCATCCGGGCCGTCATATAGTCGGCTCACCGGGGACAGCGCCGACGAGCGTGATGGGGCCGCATGGAGATCGAGGGGTCGTTCTGGCGGGCCATCGCGGTGTACCGCATCGCCTCTCTCGGCTACGCCGCGGTGTTGCTGGCGGGCGCCGGCGGCTACCAGCGCCCCCTCACCGGGTGGGCCGTCCTCGGCGTGATGGCGGTATGGACCGCGGCCACCACGATCGCGTACTCCTCCGCGAGAAGCCGCCCCCTGCTGGTGCTGGACGTGCTCGTCACGCTCGGCTGCATGCTGGCTTCGCCGTACGTCCAGGGACCTGACGCCGGACCGGCGGGTGTGATGCCGGTGACGGCGACCTGGATCGGGGGGCCCGTGCTCGCCTGGGCCGTGTACGGCGGGCGGCGGGCGGGCGCGGTGGCGGCGATCGTGCTGGCGCTCGGCGACCTGTGGCTGCGCGACGCGGACCGGTTCGCGCTTTCCGTACCGATCAACGGATCCGTGCTGCTGATCCTCGCCGGAACCGTCGTCGGACACGTGGCGCGGCTCACCAGACAGGCGGAGGAACGGCTGCAGCGTGCCGCCGAGATCGAGGCGGCCGGCCGGGAGCGCGAGCGGCTCGCTCGCGGCATCCACGACTCCGTGCTCCAGGTACTGGCGCTGGTGCGACGCCGCGGGCTGGAGATCGGCGGGGAGGCCGCCGAACTGGGGCGGCTGGCCGGAGAGCAGGAAGCGGCGGTGCGCGAGCTGATCCGCAGCGGTCCTGGCACGGGGGAGCAGGACGGTGCGGGCCTGGTCGATGTGGGGGCTCGGTTACGCCGGTACACCTCGGCGGTGGTCACCGTGTCGACACCCGCGACCCCTCTGCCGCTTCCCGCCGGTCACGCTCACGAGGTCGTCGCGGCCGTGGGGGCGGCGCTCGACAACGTACGGTGGCACTGCGGCGCGGAGGCGAGGGCCTGGGTCTTCGCCGAGAACGACGGCGTCTCGATGACCATCACGGTGCGCGACGAGGGCCCCGGCATCCCCGAGGGACGCCTTTCTGAGGCGGAGGCGGAGGGCAGGCTCGGCGTCGCGCAGTCCATCAGGGGCCGGATCACCGGCCTCGGCGGCAGGGTCGGTCTCACGTCCGTGCCGGGCCAGGGAACCGAGGTCGAGCTGGTGATCCCCGTCCCCGCCCGGCCCGCCGCCCACGAGCGGGCCCGCACATCCGGGGCGGGAACGCGGGCCGGTCTACAGTTGCGGAATGACCAGCGCTCTGCGGGTGATGGTGGTGGACGACCACCCGATGTGGCGGGACGCGGTCGCCCGTGACCTGGAGAACGCCGGGTACCAGGTGGTGGCGACCGTGGGCGAGGGCCGCCAGGCGCTCCGCGTCGCCGCCGCCCTGCGCCCCGACGTGGTGATCCTCGACCTGCGGCTTCCCGACCTGTCCGGTGTCGAGGTGGCCAGAGGGCTGGCCGCCTCCGATCCCGCGCCCCGCGTCCTGGTGCTGTCGGCGAGCGCCGAGCATGAGGACGTGCTCGAGGCGGTCAAGGCCGGAGCCTGCGGATACCTGGTCAAGTCGGCGAGCCGTGAGGAGTTCCTCGGCGCCGTCCGGCGCACGGCCGGCGGGGAACCGGTCTTCACCCCTGGCCTGGCAGGGTTGGTGCTCGGCGAGTATCGCCGTCTGGCCACGCAGAGGCCTTCGGACGCCGGGCCGCGCCTCACCGATCGGGAGACCGAGGTGCTGCGCCTGGTCGCCAAGGGCCTGTCCTACCGGCAGATCGCCGAACGGCTGGTGCTCAGCCACCGGACCGTGCAGAACCACGTGCAGAACACCTTGAACAAGCTCCAGCTCCACAACCGGGTCGAGCTCGTCCGTTACGCGATCGAGCAGGGACTGGACGGGACATAGCGGGGACTGGACGGGACACAGCGCGGCCGGAGCGGCGGCTCACGGCGTGTCGACCTTGTACGGGTCGTGCTCGGAGAGCAGTTTGTCCAACCGTGCCTGGTCGACGCGGCTGGACATGCTGTCGAGTTCCTGCCGGTCGCGCACGCACTTGGCCAGTCCGAAGGCCGTGGTCACCGTGTACAGCACGGCGATCGCGAGGAACGCGCGAATCCAGGGATCGATCGGCAGGAAGACGATGCCGAGCGCCACGCTGCCGAGCGCCACGGCGAAGGAGATGACGCACTGGGCGTAGTAGGCGCCGGTCATGGCGGGCTGGAGTGCTTTCTTCATGCCGTTCAGGGTCTGACACCGGCCGGCCGGACGCCTGAGTAGGCGTACCCATCCTGTCTGAGTACCTCAACCGAAGGGGGCCGGGGCCGCGCCGGCGGGGTGCGGGTTTCGGGGCCGGGTGTGGCGGGGTGGGGTGGGTCGGGTCACCGTGCGTCGAGCAGGCCGATCATGAAGGTGGTCAGCTCCGGCAGGGACAGTTCGCGTCCCTGGGCCGCGAGGCGTTCGTACTCCGCCGGCGGGAGCGCTTCGCGGACGGCGGCGGCTTCTCTCGGGCCGTCGAACGGGTCCATGAGTTCGGGGGAGAAGCCGACCCGGCGGCCGACGGCCTCCACGCCGCCCATCAGCACGGCCGCCTGGCCGGCGCGTCCGCTCAGCGTGAGGGCGTGGGCGGCGGTGTGGATCAGGACGAGCCGGGAGGTGACGTCGTCGTGGCGGTCGAGGGCGTCCAGGATGCCCGCGGCGATGCCGAGCGCGCGCCGGCCGTCGCCGTCGTCGCAGGCGGTCTTCATGGCGGCCCACGCGGCGGAGCCCGCCGCCCAGTCGTGGCCGCAGGACTCGGCGGTCGCGACGGCCTCGGCCAGGACGGCCTCGGCCGCCGGGCGGTCTCCCATGACGCGGGCGAGCGTGCCCTGCACCATGAGGGCCTCGGCCACCAGCCAGTCCTCTCCGGCGCGCCGGGCGAGGCCGACGGCGCCGGCGGCGAGCGCGGGGGCGTCGATCGGGATCCCGGCGAGCACGCCGAAATGCGTCTGGTAGACCCGCGCGGACGCCTGGACCACCAGATCCCCGGCCTCCTGGCCCTCCCGCTCGGCGGTCAGCACCTCCTCGTACGCCTCCGCCGGCCTGCCGGCCAGGTAGCTGAGCCCGCTCACGGCGAGCCGGGCCCGTCCGCGGACCTCGGGCCCGGCGTCCGGCGCGGCGGCGAACGCGTCGGACATCCAGGACAGGCCCTCGGCGATGTGACCCATGCGGTACCAGAACCAGTACAGCGCTCCGCCGAGCCGCAGCGCGTAGTCGCCGTCCCCGTCGGCCAGCGCGGAGGCGAAGGCGGCGCGGAACTCCGGCTGCTCGCGGGTCAAGCGGGCCAGCAGCTCGGCGGCCTGCGGGCCGTGCAGCCTGCGCTCGGCGCTCTCGGCCTGGGTCAGCGCCCAGGCCCGGTGACGCCGCCGTGTCCCGGCGAGGTCGTGGGGGTCCAGTTCCCGCAGCGCGTACTGGCGCAGCGTCTCCAGCATCCGGTAGCGGCGCGGCGCGGTGCCCGGCTCGACGGCGATCAGCGACTTGCGCACCAGCGCCGACAGGGCGGGCAGGACGGGGGCCTGGCCTGCGACCGCGGCGGCGGCGTCGAGGTCGAACCCGGCGGCGAACACGCTCAGCCGGTGGAACAGCCGCCGCTCCGCGGGGTCGAGGAGATGGTGGCTCCAGGCGACGGTGGCCTCCAGCGCGCGGTGCCGCGCCGGCAGGTCGATCGGGCCGTCCACCAGCACGTCGAAGCGGTTCTCCAAGGCCTCGGCGATCTGGCCGATGGAGAGCATCCTGCACTGCGCGGCGGCCAGTTCGATGGCCAGCGGGATGCCGTCCAGCCCGGCGCACAGCCCCGGGATGCGGTCCAGATCGCCCGGGTCGGGTGACCAGGCGGGCAGCGCCGCGGCGGCCCGCCGCCGGAACAGCTCGGTGCCGTCCCCGGCGGGGTCGAGCGGCAGGACCTCGTAGACGGCCTCGCCCTCCACGCCCAGCGCCTCGCGGCTGGTGGCCAGCACCCGCAGGGCCCCGCAGCGGCCCAGCAACGCGCCGGCGAGGGCGGCGACGGCCTCCAGCAGGTGTTCGCAGTTGTCGAGCACCAGCAGCAGCCGGCGCCCGGCGAGCACGCCCGCCAGCGCCTCGGCCGAGGCCACCCCCGGGATGCCCAGGCAGGCCGCGATGGTGGCGGGGAGCAGTTCGGCCGAGGTGAGGCCGGCCAGCTCCACCAGCCAGGGGCCGTCGTCGTCGGCACGGGCCCTGGCCGCCTCCAGCGCGAGGCGCGACTTGCCGACCCCGCCGGGGCCGGTGAGGGTGACCAGCCGGTACTCGGTGAGCAGGCCGCCGACGGCGGCGAGGTCGGCCGTGCGCCCGACGAAGCTCGACAGGGCGAAGGGCAGGTTCCCCGCCGGCGCGGGCGCGGGCTTGGCCGCGAGGCCGGCCGGTTCGGCGGCGGGCGAGCCGGCGGGGGCCTGGGAACGGGGCGCGCCGCCGAGGCGGGCGCCGGTGGTGAGCGCGGGCGGCGGGTCGAGCCGCGGGTCCTGGGCGAGCACCGCGGCCTCCAGGTCGCGCAGCGCGGGGCCGGGGTCGATGCCGAGCTCGTCGGCGAGCCGTTCCCGTACGGCGCGCAGCGCCGCGGCGGCCTCGGCACGCCGGCCCGACCGGTACAGCGCCAGGGTGAGCAGTTCCCAGCCGCGTTCCCGCAGCGGCTGCTCGGCCACCAGGGCTTCCAGCTCGCCGACCGCGGCGGCGTGCCGGCCGAGCCGGATGGCGGCGGCCAGCCGGTCCTCGTACGCGGCGGCGCGCAGCCCCTCCAGCCGGGCCGCCTCCGACACCGCGAAGCCGGCCCCGTCGAAGTCGGCGTAGGCCGGTCCACGCCACAGGTCCAGCGCCTCGGTCAGCAATGCCTCGGCCTGTTCCGGCCTCGCGCCGTCCAGGGCGTGCCGCCCGGCCACGGCCAGGTCGGCGAAGCGCTCGGCGTCGACCGCGGCCGGGTCGGCCCGTAGCGCGTACCCGGGCCCCTCGCGCACCAGGAGCCCGGCCGGGGCGCGGGCCGCGCGCTCCGGCTCCAGCGCCCTGCGCAACTGGGAGATGTACACGTGCAGGGTCGCCGGCGAAGGCGGCGGGGACCCCTCCCACACGTCGGACATGAGCCGCTCGGCCGACACCATCCTGCCCCGGGCGATCAGCAGCACGGCGAGGACCGCGCGCTGCCGCAGCCCGCCCAGGCCGACCGGACGTCCGCCCAGCTCGGCCCGAAGCGGGCCGAGCACCCCGAACCGCGCGGCATCGGCGTCGACCCGGCCCATCGGCCCCCCTCGCACAACGTAGATCGATGCGAGGGTAACCCAAGGAAAGCGGTACAAAAAGGGGATCGTGGACCGTTCCCTCCAGCGGTCCGCCGCCACGATCCCGGGGTGTCACCGGCCGGCCGGCTCCTGCGCCCGGATCTCCGGCTCGGGGAGGGCCGGAGCGCCGCGGCGGGAACGAGGTCGGAGCACCCGGGCGAGGATCCCCGGCGACAGCAGGCGCTGCGGCGGCGCCTGGAGGTTGGCGACGCTCAGGAAGGCGTTGCCGACCACCGGGTCGGCCTGCGCGGCGGCGTGGAGCCGTGTGAGGTAGCCGTTGAGCAGCCTCACCCGCGGGGACCGCGGGCCCTCGACGGACGGGAACCGCAGGTCGCCGCCGACCGACATGTCCCAGGGCACGTCGATGATCCGTGCGGCGCGCCCGAAGAAGCGGCGGGCCAGGCCGTCCAGCCCGCCGGCCAGGCACTCCCGCAGGGCGACGGCCTCGCAGGCGGCCACGGTCATCCCCTGCCCGTAGCTGGGGTTGAACTGGCACAGCGCGTCGCCGAACACCAGGTAGCCCTCGGGGAAGCGGCCGAGCCGTTCGTAGCGGCGGCGGATGCTCACCGGGATGCGCATCAGGCGCGGCGCCCCGAGCGGTTCCAGGCGCAGCAGGAGGTGGTGCAGGTCGGGGACCGGAAGCCGGGCGGCGAAGGCGTGATACCCCTCCGGGTCGACGGGCGGGACGTCGTCGCCCATGCCGAACAGGGTGACCAGCCAGCGGTCCCCCTCGGCGCTGAGCGCGACCCCGCCCCTCGGGACGGCCGTGCCGTGCCCCACGATCATGGCCGCGACGCCGGCGTCGCCCGGCCGGCGCCGGTACTCGCGCGAGACGTACACCAGCCGGGAATCGACGCGGTCCTCCGGCGCGGGCTCGTACCCCAGCCCGCGCAGCCACTCCGTGCCCCGGTTGCCCCGCCCCGTGGCGTCGACCACCAGGTCGGCCGCCATCTCCTCGGCCTCCTCGGGACGGTGGCCGGGGCGCAGCACGCGCACTCCCGTGACGGCTCCGCCGGGACCGGCGATCGGCCCGAGGACCTCGCGGCGCTCGTGGACCACCACGCCGGGAAGGGCCGCGACCCGGGACCGCACATACCCTTCCAGCCGCGGCCGGCTCACCGTCAGGCCGCGCAGCCGCGAAGGCGCGGGACGCAGCAGCCGGCCGTCGTTGTACCAGCGGACGTCTTTCTGGATGTCGCAGGCGCCTGCGCCCGTGGCGACCAGGTCGGCGGTCAGCCGGGGGAACAGCTCCTCGAGGATCTCGCGGCCCCGGGACAGCAGCCCGTGCGCGTGGTGGCCCTGCGGGACGCCCCGCCGGGGGACGTCCTGGTCCGGCAGGGCGTCGCGGTCGATCAGCGTGACCCGGTCGAACCTCTCGCCGAGCACCCGGGCGGCCAGCAGCCCGCCGATGCCCGCGCCGACGACGACGGCGTGCCCGGTGGGGCGGTGTCCGGTGTCCGCCATGGTCCGCTCACCCCCTCCTCGGATCAGCCCCACTGGGACGGGTCTCCGGTCACGCCCCACTGGGATGGGTCTCCGCTCACGCCCCACTGGGACGGGTCGCCGGTGGCGGCGTGGGCGGCCGTCATGCCCAGGCCCGCCAGGAGCCCCAGGCTGATCGCGGCCACCGCCGCGCTGCGCCTCATCGTCTTGATCACGATTCACCTCGTCGTCCGGGCCGCCCGGCCGGGGCGGCACTCCACTCATGGCGACGAGGATGCGCGCGGCCGCTTGGCGGCCACTGGGAACGGGCTTTACCACCGGCGGACGCCGGGCCCGGTCGAGGGGTCAGTTCCGGGCGATCAGACCGGCCAGCAGGGCGCTCGCCTCCTGCCGGGACAGGGCGCGTCCCCTGGCCGCGTGGCACTCGTACTCCTCCGGTGGCAGCGCTTCTCGCACGGCGGCGGCCTCGCGGGGCCCGTCCAGCGGGTCCATCAGCTCAGGGGAGACGCCGGCCCGCTCGCCGATGGCCTCCACGGCGCCCATCAGCGTGGCCGCCTGCTCCGCCCTCCCGGTGAGCACGAGGGCGCGGGTCGCGCTGTGCACGGTGACCAGCCAGAAGGAGATGTCGCCGTAACGGTCCATCGCGGCGAGGATGTCGCCGGCGACGGCCAGCGCGCGGGCGCCCTCCCCGCGATCGCAGGCGGTCTTCATGTCGCACCAGGCGGCCCCGTCGGCGGCCCAGTCGTGGCCGCTGGAGTGGGCGGCGGCGATCGCCTCCCGGAAGGCGGCGCCGGCGCCGGGCAGGTCGCCGAGGATCCGCAGCGCCATGCCCTGGATCATGAGCGCCTCGGCCTCCAGCCAGCCCTGCGCGGTGCCGCGGGCCATCTCGACGGCCGCGCGGGCGAGGGCCGGCGCGTCGACCGGCGCCCCGGCCAGCAGGCCCAGATAGGCCGCGTAGCCCGTCGCGCTCGCCTCGGTCACCCGGTCGCCGGCCTCGCGGGCCTCCTCGACGGCCGTGCGGGCCGCCTCGTACGCCTGCGCCGGCCGTCCGGCCAGGTAGCGCAGCGCCGCGACGGCGAACCTGGCACGCGCCCGGGTGCCGGCGTCGGCTCCCGGGGCCGCGGCGAAGCCCTCCGACAGCCAGGCCAGCCCTTCCGCGACGTGGCCCATGCGGAACCAGAACCAGAACAGCGCGCCGCCCAGCCGCAGGACGTAGTCGCCGTCGCCCTCGGTGAGCGCGGAGGCGAACGCGGCGCGGAACTCCGGCTGGTCGCGGCTCAGCCCTTCCAGCAGCGCCGCCCCCTGCGGGCCGCGCAGATGGCGTTCGGCGCTCTCTGCCCTGGTCAGCGCCCAGGCGCGGTGCCGTTCCCGCGCCCGCGCCAGTTCCTCGGGGGACAGCGCGCCAAGGGCGTACTGGCGCAGCGTCTCCAGCATGCGGTAGCGGCGCGGCGCCGTGCCGGGCTCGGCGGTGACCAGCGACTTGCGTACCAGCGCCGACAGCGGGGCCAGTACGGGGGCGACCCCCGTCACGGCGGCGGCCGTCTCCAGGTCGAAGCCGGCCCGGAGCACGCCGAGCCGGTGGAACAGCAGCCGTTCCTGCGGCGACAGGAGCTGGTCGCTCCAGGCGACGGTGCCGAGCAGGGTCCGATGGCGGTCCGGCCGGCTGGCGGGCCCGCCCACCAGCAGGGTGAAGCGGTTTTCCAGGGCGTTGGCGATCTGGCCGACCGACAGCGTCCGGCACTGGGCGGCGGCGAGTTCGATGGCCAGCGGGATGCCGTCGAGCCCGGCGCACAGGGCGGCGACGCGCTCCTGGCCGCCCGGCTCGGGCTCCCAGCCGGGCTGGGCCGCCGCCGCGCGGCGCGCGAACAGCTCCGCGGCCTCGGTGGCGGCGGGCAGCGGCGGCACCTCGTAGACGGCCTCGCCGGTGATGCCCAGGGGTTCGCGGCTGGTGGCCAGGATCCGCACGCCGCCGCAGCGGGCCAGCAGGGTGTGCACGAGCATGGCGGCGGGGGCCAGCAGGTGCTCGCAGTTGTCCAGGACGATCAGCAGCTCGCGGCCGGCGAGCATCCCGGCCAGCTGGTCGGCGGAGGCGGCGGCGGGCAGTCCCAGAGCGGCGGCGATGGTGGCGGTGAGCAGGTCGGGTGTGTGCAGGCCCGCGATCTCCACCAGCCAGGGCCCGTCGGCGTCCGTACGGGCGCGGGCGACCTCCAGGGCCAGGCGGGTCTTGCCGACGCCGCCGGGGCCGGTGAGCGTGACCAGCCGGTGCGCCTTCAGCAGGCGCGCGGCGGCGGTCAGGTCCCCGTCGCGGCCGACGAAGCTGGACAGGGCGAAGGGCAGGTTGCCCGGGGACGGCGCCGGTTCCCCGGCCGGCGGCGCGGGGGAGGGCCCCTGGCCGGGTTCCGCGGGCACCGGGGTCAGGCGGGGGTCCTGGGCGAGCACGGCCGCCTCCAGCTCGCGCAGCCCGCGTCCGGGGTCGGCGCCGAGCTCGTCGGCCAGCCGTCTGCGGACGGTGCGTAACGCGGCGAGCGCGTCGGCCTGCCGTCCGGACCGGTACAGGGCCAGGGCCAGCAGTTCCCAGCCGCGTTCGCGCAGTGGTTGCTCGGCGACCAGCGCCTCCAGTTCGCCCACGGCGGCGGCGTGCCGTCCCGATGCGATGACGGCGGACAGGCGGTCCTCGCGCACCGCGGCCCGCAGGTCCTCCAGCCGGGCGGCGTCGGGCGCCGCGAAGGCGGCCCCGTCGAAGTCGGCGTAGGCCGGGCCCCGCCACAGCGCGAGGGCCTGGCCGAGGAGGTCGGCGGCGCGCCCGGGCTCGCCGTCCTCCAGCGCGCGCCGGCCGCGGACGGCCAGGTCGGTGAAGCGCTCGGCGTCGATCGCGGCGGGCGCCGCGCGCAGGGCGTATCCGGGGCCTTCGCGCACCAGCAGCCGGGCCGGGGCGCCGGGCGGCCGTTCCGGCTCCAGCGCCCTGCGCAGATCGGCGACGTACCCGTGGAGCGTCGTCGGGGAGGCGGGCCGCGACCCCTCCCACACCTCCGACAGGATCCGCTCGGCCGGGACGATGCGGCCGCGCGCGATCAGCAGCATCGCCAGCACGGCACGCTGCCGCGGCCCTCCAAGGCCCGCGGGCCGCGCGCCCACCTCGGCCCTGAGCGATCCAAGCACTCCGAACCGCACGCCCTCGGCGACGCTCACCCGCGGTCCTCCCCTCGTCCACCGGCCTTCCGGTCGATGATCTCAGGTGGCGCCCCCGGGGCCCACGGTTCCCGGGGCCCGGCGGGGGCGCCGCGCGGCCGTCGGGGCGTTCACAGGCCGAGGGTCTCCCGGCGCAGGTGGGTCTTGAGGATCTTGCCGCCGGGGTTGCGGGGGAGTTCGGTCTCGCGGAACCAGAACCGCACGGGGATCTTGAACGGTGCCAGGACGCCGGTCAGGGACTCCCGCAGCTCCTCTGCGGTGGCCGACATGCCGGGCTTCAGGCGCACGACGGCGCCGACCTGCTCGCCGAGCTCGTCGTCCGGGATGCCGATCACGGCGGCGTCGTCCACGGCGGGGTGCTCGAACATGGCCGCCTCGACCTCGGCGCAGTAGACGTTCTCGCCGCCCCTGATGACCATGTCCTTGGCCCGGTCGACGATGTAGACGAAGCCCTCCTCGTCCAGCCTGGCCAGGTCGCCGGTGTGCAGCCAGCCCTCCACGAAGGTCTGGGCGGTGGCCTCGGGGCGGTTCCAGTAGCCGGCGATGACGTTGGGGCCGCGCATGCACAGCTCGCCGACCTCGCCGGGCGGCAGCTCGTTGCCGAGCGGGTCGGACACGCGCACGTCGCACACGGCCAGGGGCAGGCCGATGCTGTCGGGCTTGGCCAGGTAGGTGGGCCCGCTGTTGTAGATCGCCAGCGCGGTGGTCTCGGTCATCCCGTACCCGTTGGACGCCTGCCGCTGGGGAAGCTGGTCGCCGATGCGCTCCAGCAGCTTGGGCGGGGCCGGCGCGCCGCCGTAGCTGACCCCGCCGAGGCTGGAGATGTCGTACTTGCCGAGGTCGGGGTGTGACAGCAGCTGCCAGGCGTTGGTCGGGACGCCCGTCATGATGGTGACCTTCTCGCGCTCGATCAACTGGAGCGCCTGCCCGGGGTCCCACTTGTACATCAGCACCAGGCCGCCGCCGGTGAACATGGTGGCCGTCATCACCGCGAAGCAGCCGGTGACGTGGAACAGAGGCACGGTCAGCAACGTGATGCGCCGGGTGCCCACCGCCGTCGAGGGGTCCTTGCCGGCCAGGGCGATGCTGCGCAGCAGCGCGTAGGCGACGGTCATCGGCGACTGGGCGGCGTTGCGGTGGGTGCCGAGCGCGCCCTTGGGGTGGCCGGTGGTCCCGGAGGTGTAGAAGATGGTGGCCGGGTCCTCGGGGCCCAGCTCGACCGGCGGCAGGGTCGCCTCCGCGCGCACCTCGCCGAGGACGTCGGCGAACGCGCGGGCCCCGGGCGGCAGGTCCCCGGCCGCGCGGGTGACGATCATGGGGACGGACGTCCCGCGCAGCCGCTCGGCCCGCTCGCCGTCGGCGATGAACACCTTGGCCCCCGAGTCCGACAGGCCGTATTCCAGCTCGGGCGTCGTCCACCACGCGTTCAGCGGCACGGCTATCGCCCCGATCGCGACGACCGCCGAGAAGGCCACGACCCACTCGGGGTAGTTGCGCATCGCGATGGCGACCCGGTCTCCCTTGGTCACGCCGTAGTCCTCGGCGAGCCGGGTGGCCAGTGTGGCGGTCCGGCGGTAGTGCTCCTCGTAGCTGACGCGCTCGTCCTCGTAGACGATGAAGATCGCCTCTCCGTGGAAGCGGCTGTTCTCCAGCAGGGCGCGGAAGGTCGTCGGGGCGTGCTTCCAGGTCCGGAGCTTCGACCCGCGTATCTCGACCTCCTCCATCTCGAACAACTGGCCAGGTCCGGTGAGCTGTGCCTGGACCTGGTCATGGGTGACAGTCATGCGCGGTTACTCCCGGGGGTGAGTAGCTGCCGTTGTGGAAGGTGACGATACCGACCGGTAGGTACGGAGAACAGGGGGCCAGCTCACACGGTCATTCACGTGATGTTGGTTTGCATGAAGATGCTGAGCGGTGCATAATCTTTCTTTGTAAAGGTCATAAGGCCCAGTGCATGGTCATGCGAGGTGAGTCGATGAAAGCGGCGGTCGCCGGAGCCAGCGGCTACGCCGGGGGCGAGCTTCTGCGCCTGCTCTCGGCCCACCCCGCCTTCGAGATCGGCGCGCTGACCGCCGGTTCGAGCGCGGGCGGCGCCCTGGGCGCCCATCAGCCGCACCTGCCCGCCCTCGCCGGGCGGGTCCTCGCCGAGACGACGGCCGAGACGCTGCGGGGCCACGACGTCGTGTTCCTGGCCCTGCCGCACGGGCGGTCCGCCGCCATCGCCGCCCAGCTCGGCGAGGACACCCTCGTGGTCGACTGCGGCGCCGACTTCCGGCTGGACGACCCGGCCGAGTGGGTCCGTTTCTACGGCGGCGAGCATGCTGGCACCTGGCCGTACGGCCTGCCCGAGCTGCCCGGCCAGCGCGACCTGCTGCGCGGGGCACGACGCGTCGCCGTCCCCGGGTGCTACCCGACCTCGGCCACCCTCGCCCTGTTCCCCGCCTTCGCCGCCGGCCTCGCCGAGCCGGACGTCGTGGTCGTCGCCGCCAGCGGCACCTCCGGCGCCGGTCGCTCACTCAAGACCCACCTGCTCGGCAGCGAGGTCATGGGCTCGGTCGGCGCGTACAACGTGGGCGGCGCCCACCGCCACACGCCCGAGATGGAGCAGAACCTCTCCAAGGTCGCGGGCACCCCGGTGAAGGTCTCCTTCACCCCCATGCTGGCCCCCATGAGTCGCGGCATCCTCGCCACCTGCACCGCGCCCGCCGCTCCCGGCCTGACCGCCGCCGCGCTGCGGGAGGCCTACGCCGCGGCGGTGAAGGACGAGCCCTTCCTGCGCCTGCTGCCCGAGGGCGTCTGGCCCGCCACGGCCATGACCGTCGGCGCCAACACCGCCGCGCTTCAGGTGACCCTCGACGAGCGGGCCGGCCGCGTGGTCGCCGTCGTCGCCATCGACAACCTGACCAAGGGCACCGCGGGCGGGGCGATCCAGAGCGCCAACCTCGCCCTCGGCCTGGCAGAAGAACTCGGCCTTCCCCTCAATGGAGTAGCCCCGTGAGCCAGCGCAGTCACACCACCCCGATCACTTCGGTCAAGGCGGGGGAGGGCCGGTCATGAGCGTCACCGCGCCCCTCGGCTTCCGCGCCGCCGGCGTCGCCGCGGGCCTGAAGGCCAAGGGCGCCCGCGACCTGGCCCTGGTCGTCAACGACGGCCCCTCCCGTGCCGCCGCCGGCGTCTTCACCCGCAACCGCGTCAAGGCCGCCCCCGTGCTGTGGACCCAGCAGGTCCTCACCGGCGGCCGGGTCCGGGCGGTCGTCCTCAACTCCGGCGGCGCCAACGCCTGCACCGGCCCGGGCGGCTTCCAGGACACCCACGCCACCGCCGAGAAGGTCGCCGGCGTCATCGGCGACTCGGCCGGCGAGGTCGCCGTCTGCTCCACCGGCCTGATCGGCGAGCGCCTGCCCATGGACCCGCTGCTGGCCGGGGTCGAGGCGGTGGCGGCCCAGCTGTCCCGCGACGGGGGCCTGGCCGCCGCCGACGCCATCCGCACCACCGACACCGTCACCAAGATCGCCTTCCGCAGGGGCGAGGGCTACATGGTGGGCGGCATGGCCAAGGGAGCCGGCATGCTGGCCCCCGCCATGGCCACGATGCTCAGCGTCATCACCACCGACGCCGACGTGCCGGCCGCCGAGCTCGACCGGGTGCTGCGCAAGGCCGTCGGCGTCACCTTCGACCGGCTCGACACCGACGGCTGCATGTCCACCAACGACACCGTGCTGCTGCTCGCCAGCGGGGCATCGGGCGTCACCCCCGACCCCGCCGAGTTCGAGAAGAAGATCACCGAGGTGTGCGCCGACCTGGCCAGGCAACTCCTGGTCGACGCCGAGGGGGCCACCAAGGCCATCGCGATCGAGGTCGTCGGCGCCGCCCACGAGGACGACGCGGTGACCGTCGGCAGGGCGGTGGCAAGGTCCAACCTGCTCAAGTGCGCCATCCACGGCGAGGACCCCAACTGGGGCCGCGTCGTGTCCGCCGTCGGCACCACCGACGCCGTGTTCGAGCCCGACCGGCTCAACGTCGCCATCAACGGCATCTGGATCTGCCGGGGCGGCGCCGCGGGCGACGACCGTGCCAAGGTCGACCTGCGCACGAGGGACGTGACCATCACCATCGACCTGTCGGCGGGGCCGCACTCGGCCACCGTCCACACCACCGACCTCACCGCCGAGTACGTCCACGAGAACTCGGCGTACTCCACATGAGCGGCGACACGCCGGCCGCCGGGCGGAACGGAACCGCCCCGCCCGCCGCGGCCATGTCCGCGGCGGGGGACGCCCTCGGCCCGCACGCCAAGGCCGCCGTCCTCATCGAGGCCCTGCCCTGGCTGGAGCGCTTCCGCGGCCAGACCGTCGTGGTGAAGTACGGCGGCAACGCCATGACCGACGAGACGCTGCGCCGCGGATTCGCCGACGACATGGTGTTCCTGCTCCACGCGGGCCTGCGGCCGGTCGTCGTGCACGGCGGCGGCCCGCAGATCAACGCCCACCTCGACCGCCTCGGCATCGAGACCGGCTTCACCGCCGGGCTGCGGGTCACCACGCCCGAGGCCATGCAGGTCGTGCGCATGGTGCTGGTCGGCCAGGTCAACCGCGACGTCGTGGGCCTGATCAACCGGCACGGGCCCTTCGCCATCGGCATGTCCGGCGAGGACGCCCACCTGTTCACCGCCGAACGCAAGCACGCCGAGGTGAACGGCGAGAAGGTCGACATCGGCCAGGTCGGTGAGATCGTCAAGGTGGAGCCCGGGGCCGTCCAGGCCCTGCTCGACGACGGGCGCATCCCCGTCGTCTCCTCCATCGCCCGCGGCGAGGACGGCGAGATCTACAACGTCAACGCCGACACCGCCGCCGCGGCGCTCGCCGTCGCGCTGGACGCGGGCAAGTTCGTCGTCCTCACCGACGTCGAGGGCCTGTACGCCGACTGGCCGCCCTCGGGCGACGGCGCCGGGGCCAAGGTGATCAGCCGGTTGACGGCCGGCGAGCTGGCCGGGCTGCTGCCGGGCCTGTCCAGCGGCATGGTGCCGAAGATGGAGGCCTGCCTGACCGCCGTCAGCGCGGGCGTGCCCCAGGCCCACGTCCTGGACGGGCGGGTGCCCCACTCGGTGCTGCTGGAGATCTTCACGGACGAGGGGATAGGGACCATGGTGGTGCCGGAGGAGGAGTCATGAGCCAGGTCAGCCCATCCGCGACGCCCGGCCACGCCGGAGGCGACCTGCTGGACGCCGGCGCCGCCTCGCTCACCGAGCGCTTCGAGGCCGCGTTCATGCCCAACTACGGGGTGCCCCCGGCCGTGCTGGTGCGCGGCGAGGGGTGCCACGTCTGGGACGCCGACGGCAGGCGCTACCTCGACCTGATCGCCGGCATCGCCGTCAGCTCCCTCGGCCACGGCCATCCCGCCCTGGTGCGCGCCGTCTCCGAGCAGGCCGCCGCGCTCGCCCACAGCTCCAACCTGTTCATCAACGAGCCCGAGGTGCTGCTCGCCGAACGGCTGCTCGGCCTGCTGAAGGTCCCCGGCCGCGTCTTCCTGGCCAACTCCGGCACCGAGGCCAACGAGGCCGCGCTCAAGCTGGCCGTCAAGCACGCCAGGGCCACCGGCAGGAAATACTACGTCGCCGCCGAGAACGGCTTCCACGGCCGCACGCTCGGCGCGCTGTCGCTGACCGGCAAGGCCGCCATCCGCGACCAGTTCGGGCCCTTCCCGCTGGACGTCCGCTTCGTCCCCTACGGTGACGCCGATGCCCTCAAGCAGGCCGTCACCGGCGACTGCGCCGCGGTCTTCCTGGAGCCCACGCAGGGCGAGGCCGGGGTCGTGCCCCCGCCCGACGGCTACTTCACCGCCGCCCGGCAGATCTGCGACGCCACCGGCGCACTGCTGGTGCTGGACGAGATCCAGTCGGCGATCGGCCGCACCGGCCACTGGTTCGCCCACCAGCACGACGGCATCGTCCCCGACGTGCTCACCCTGGCCAAGGGTCTCGGCGGGGGCCTGCCGATCGGCGCGTGCGTCGGCTTCGGCCAGGCCGGCACGCTGTTCGCCAAGGGCGACCACGGCTCGACCTTCGGCGGCAACCCGGTGTCGGCCGCCGCCGCCCTCGCCGTGCTCGGCACCATCGAGCGCGACGGGCTGCTCGCCCACGTCCGCGAGCTCGGCGACCGGCTCGCCGAAGGCATCGCGTCCTTGGACCACCCGCTGCTGTCCGGCGTGCGCGGGCGCGGCCTGTGGCGGGCCATCGTGCTCACCGGCGACCACGCCGCGCAGATCCAGGCCGCGGCCCAGCGGGCCGGGTTCCTGGTCAACGCCGTGCAACCCGACGCGATCCGGCTCGCGCCACCCCTGGTCATCACCGAGGAGCAGGTCGACGCGTTCCTCGGCGCCCTGCCCGCGATCCTTTCGGAGGTGGCCGGATGAGCGGGCCGATCTCAGGAGCCGTCCGGCACTTCCTGCGCGACGACGACCTCGGCCCGGCCGAGCAGGCCGAGGTCCTCGACCTGGCCGAGGCGATGAAGAAGGACCGCTACGGGTACCGCCCGTTCGAGGGCCCGAAGACCGTCGCGGTGCTGTTCGACAAGCACTCCACCCGCACCCGTGTCTCCTTCGCGGTCGGCATCGCCGAGATGGGCGGCAACCCGCTGATCATCGACGCCGCAGGGTCCCAGATGGGCCGCGGCGAGCCGATCGGGGACACCGCTCGCGTCCTCTCACGCCTGGTCGCCGCGATCGTCTGGCGCACCTTCGGGCAGGAACGCGTCGAGGAGATGGCCGCCGCGTCCCCGGTCCCCGTCGTCAACGCGCTGACCGACGAGTTCCACCCCTGCCAGGTGCTCGCCGACCTGCTCACCGTGCGCGAGCGCCTGGGCGCCCTCGCCGGGCGCACGCTCGCCTACTTCGGCGACGGCGCCAACAACATGGCCCACTCCTACCTGCTCGGCGGCGCCACCGCCGGCATGCACGTCCGCATCGCCGCCCCGGCCGCCTACCAGCCGCACGCCGCCGTCCTGGCCCGCGCCGCCGAGATCGCCGCCGCCACGGGCGGCTCGGTCACCGTGCTGTCGGACGCCGGCGCGGCCGCCGCCGGCGCCCATGTCCTGACCACCGACACCTGGGTGTCGATGGGGCAGGACGGAAAGGACGAACGGGTCGCCGCGCTCACGCCCTACCAGATCAACTCCGCGCTGCTGGCCCTGGCCGCCCCCGACGCCGTCGTGCTCCACTGCCTGCCCGCCTACCGCGGTCTGGAGATCACCGCCGAGGTGCTGGACGGCCCGCACAGCGCCGTGTGGGACGAGGCCGAGAACCGCCTGCACGCCCAGAAGGCCCTGCTCCAGTGGCTGGTGACGCGATGACCATCCCCCTGACCAAGGCGGGGAGGCTCGCCAAGATCGCCGACCTGGTGAACCGCAACCAGGTCCGCTCCCAGCCCGAGCTGGCCCGGCTGCTGGCCGAGAGCGGCGTCGAGGTCACCCAGGCCACCCTGTCGCGCGACCTGGACGAGCTGGGCGCGCTCAAGCTGCGGGCCGACGACGGCTCGCTCGTGTACGCGCTGCCGGGCGAGGGCGGCGCGCGCATCCCGCTGACCCGCACGGGCTCCGGCACCGAGACCCCGGCGGCCCGCCTGCGACGAGTGGCCGAGGAACTACTGGTCTCGGCCGAGGCCTCGGCCAACCTGGTGATCGTGCGCACGCCGCCCGGCGCCGCGCAGTTCCTCGCCTCGGCACTGGACCACGCCGACTGGGAGTCGATCCTCGGCACCGTCGCCGGCGACGACACCATCCTGGTGATCAGCCGCGACCCGACGGGCGGCACCCTGCTCGCGGACTCCCTGCTCAAGCTGACCGAGCGACGTAGTCAGCCCGCGTGAGGCGGGCTGACCGGCACAGACCCGGCCCATGCCGGGCCTCGCGGGCGACATGGACGCCCGAAACAAGATCGCGCCGCGCGGGACTGCCGTCTCGGCTGATGAGCGTCGTTTTGGGCTAGGGTCGCGGATTGAGCATTTCGATCTAGGGAAGAGGAGAACGGTGGCTGAGGGTGGCAAGCCCATGCGGCTATGGGGTGGCAGGTTCGAAGGCGGTCCTGCGGACGCGCTGACACGGCTCTCCGTGAGCGTGCAGTTCGATTGGCGGCTCGCGCCGTACGACCTGATGGCGTCGCGGGCGCACGCCCGGGTGCTGCACCGCGCGGGGCTGCTGAGCGAGAACGAGCTCGAGCGCATGATCGCGGCGCTGGACGACCTCGAGCGGGCCTGCAAGTCGGGCGAGTTCCGGCCCACCGTGGCCGATGAGGACGTCCACACCGCCCTCGAACGCGGGCTTCTGGAGCACCTGGGGTCGCTCGGCGGCAAGCTGCGCGCCGGCCGCAGCCGCAACGACCAGATCGCCACCGACCTGCGCCTGTACCTGCGCGACAACGTCCGCTACATCGTCTCGCGGCTGGTCGAGCTGGAGACCGCGCTGATCAGCCAGGCCGAGGAGCACGCGGCCACCGCCGCGCCCGGCATGACCCACATGCAGCACGCACAGCCGGTCTCCTTCGGTCACCAGCTCCTGGCCCACGTCCACGCGATCGCGCGCGACGTCGACCGGCTGCGCGACTGGGACCGGCGCGCCGCCGTCTCCCCGCTCGGCGCCGGCGCGCTCGCCGGGTCTTCCCTCCCGCTGGACCCGCAGAGGGTGGCCCAGGAGCTCGGCTTCGACTCGGCCGCGCCCAACTCCATGGACGCCGTCGCCGACCGCGACTTCGCCGCGGAGTTCCTGTTCTGCGCGGCGCTGATCGGCGTCCACCTGTCCCGCCTGGGCGAAGAGATCGTCCTTTGGGCCTCCCAGGAGTTCCACTGGATCGAGATGGACGACGCCTACTCCACCGGCTCGTCGATCATGCCGCAGAAGAAGAACCCGGACGTCGCCGAGCTGGCCCGCGGCAAGTCCGGCCGGCTCATCGGCAACCTGATGTCCCTGCTCACCACGCTCAAGGGCCTGCCGCTCACCTACAACCGCGACCTGCAGGAGGACAAGGAGCCGGTCTTCGACGCCGTCGACACCCTGCTGCTCGTGCTGCCCGCGGTCTCCGGCCTGGTCTCCACCATGCGCGTCAACACCGCCCGGCTGGAATCCTCCGCGCCCGACGGCTTCGCCCTGGCCACCGACCTCGCCGAGCTGCTGGTGCGCAAGGGCGTGGCCTTCCGCGACGCCCACGAGGCCGTCGGCCACCTGGTGGTCTGGTGCCAGGTCAACGACACCACCTTCGAGCGGCTCACCGAGGAGGACCTCGCCAAGATCTCCCCGCACTTCACCGCGTCCGCGGCCGACGGCGCCGACGTGCCGGGCCCGCTGGAGGTGCTGAACGTGCAGGGCGCGCTCGCCTCGCGCAAGGCCCACGGCGGCACCGCGCCCGACCGGGTGCGCGACCAGATCGCCGCGCTCCGCGAGATCGTGGACGGCCAGGCCGCGTGGGCGACCGGATCTTAGGCCGGGAACCGGCCGGCGTGGACGGGCGGATGCCCGGCGCTCGGTCATCCGAGGTCGCCGGGCGTGTCCTGGACCGCGCCTTCTTCGACCGGCCCGCGCCGGAGGTGGCCCCCGACCTGCTCGGGCGCGTCCTGGTGCACGGGCCGGTGGCCGTCCGCCTCACCGAGGTGGAAGCCTACGGCCCACCCGGGACCGACCCCGCCTCCCACACCTACCGGGGACGCACGCCGCGCAACGCCGTCATGTTCGGCCCGCCCGGCCACCTGTACGTGTACTTCACCTACGGCATGCACTACTGCGCCAACTTCGTCTGCCTGCCCGAGGGAATGGGCTCGGGGGTGCTGCTGCGCGCGGGCGAGGTGGTGAGAGGGGTGGAGGAGGCCCGCACCCGCCGCCACCGGCCCGGCACCTCCGCGCCGCTCACCAGCCCCGGCCGCCCCGTTCCCGCACGCGACCTGGCCCGCGGCCCCGCCCGCCTGGCCGTCGCGCTCGGCATCGGACGCGAGCTCAACGGCGCCGACTGCTGCTCCGGCTCCCGCCCGGACGGCTTACAGGTACTGGAGGGTGACCCCGCCGACCCGGCGTCGGTCCGTTCCGGCCCGCGCACCGGCGTGTCGTCCGGTGCGGACACGCCGTGGCGCTTCTGGATCGACGGCGACCCGACCGTCTCGCCGTACCGCAAGCACGTGCCGAAGACCCGGCCGAGCTGACGGCCAGGGCCGTCCCGCATCCTGGTCTTCCGAGTGGCGGAGTGGTGCGGTGATCGGGCAGGCTGTACGCAGGGCGAGAGCCCGGCATTCATCCCATTCAGCGAACGACTCATGAAGGCCAGGATCGTGACCGACATCCTCGATGACCTTGCGTGGCGCGGCCTGATCGCGCAGTCCACCGACATCGACGCCCTGCGGGGCGCGATGAGCGAAGGTCCGATCACGGTCTATTGCGGCTTCGACCCCACCGCCCCCTCCCTGCACGTCGGCAACCTCGTCCCGCTGCTCACGCTGACGCGCATCCAGCGGGCCGGCCACCACGCCATCGGGCTGGTCGGCGGCGCCACCGGCCTCATCGGCGACCCCAGCGGCAAGAGCGAGGAGCGTTCGCTCAACTCCACCGACGTGGTCGCCGAGTGGGTGCGGCGCATCCGCGTCCAGGTGGAGAAGTTCATCGACTTCGCAGACCCCTCCGCCGCCATCCTGGTCAGCAACCTCGACTGGACGGCGGGCCTGTCGGCGATCGACTTCCTGCGTGACGTGGGCAAGCACTTCCCGGTGAACCGCATGCTCGCCCGCGAGTCGGTCTCGGCCAGACTGGCGGGGGAGGGGCTGAGCTACACCGAGTTCAGCTACCAGATCCTCCAGGCCAACGACTACCTGGAGCTGCACCGCCGCCACGGCTGCACTCTGCAGATCGGCGGCAGCGACCAGTGGGGCAACATCACGGCCGGCTGCGACCTCATCCGCCGGGTCGAGGGCGCTCACGTGCACGCGCTGACCGTGCCGCTCATCACCAAGGCCGACGGCACCAAGTTCGGCAAGACGGCCGGCGGAGCGGTCTGGCTCGACCCCGAGCTGACCTCGCCCTACGCCTTCTACCAGTTCTGGCTCAACTCCGACGACCGCGACGTGGTGAAGTTCCTGAAGATCTTCAGCTTCCGCTCCAGGGACGAGATCGAGGCGCTGGAGAAGAGCGCCTCGGAGCGTCCCGCGGCGCGCGAGGCGCAGCGGGCGCTGGCGGAGGAGTTCACCACCCTGCTACACGGCGCCGACGAGTGCCGCGCGGTCATCGCCGCGTCGGGCGCGCTGTTCGGCCAGGGGTCCCTGGAGGAGCTGCCGGAACGCACGCTCGCCTCCGCGCTCGCCGAGGTGCCACGGGTCACCGTCCCCGCGCTCGGGGCCGCCTACGTCGACCTGCTGGCCGACAGTGGGCTGGTCGAGAGCAAGTCGGCCGCGCGGCGCTCGGTCAAGGAAGGCGGGGCCTACCTCAACAACGTGCGGGTCACCGACGAGGCGTACGTGCCCACCGCCGATGACCTGTTGCACGGGCGCTTCCTGGTGCTCCGCCGTGGCAAGCGTTCTGTGGGCGGCGTCGAGGTGGCGGCCGGCTGACCTCGAGGTCGCGGTCGGCTGAGCCGCCCGTCCGCTTCGGCCCGTGGGTCCGTGACCTGCGGCTTTCCACGGTTTCCCCTCTCAGGCCCCCCGGCCCCCGGTACGCGCGCCGCGCGTACCGGGGGCCGCTGTCGTAGGTAACAGTCTTGTAGCGGATGCGTGAGAGTTTCCCGGATCACGGGATGAGCTGGGCGATCGGCCCCGTAATCGATTTGACGGACCCTCCAGAGCCGCTTAATGTTCTGTTCCACCCCAGGGAAACGGCGGGCCGCCGCAGAGGCGCCTGACTCCCGGGGCATCCCGAACGACACGATCTCGGAAACTCCGTCCTCGACGGAGGGTCCGGTTCTGGCGTGTCGCCCGCACGAGATCGACTCGAGCCGCTATTTGACTCGATTGGACTTGGCGTGGGTGATGACGTAAGTTAGACGGGTTGCCCTGGCGACGGGGTGACCGAGATTTTAGCAGTTCCGAACGATTACGGCAGATCGGTTGATTTGACGGAGATCGCCGGAAACTGGTAAAGTTTAAGAACACGAGATGAACGCCCCAGTCGGGGGTCGGGTCCTTGGTGGGTCTGGTTTCCGGTGGTGTACGCGTCCGTTTCTTGAGAACTCAACAGTGTGTTAAAAGCCAGTGCATGATTATGCATTTTCCCGTCTTCCGT
>NZ_JBHTCG010000051.1:0-42774 GCF_042665155.1 Sphaerisporangium rhizosphaerae
GCCCCGCGCCCGGGCCCACCGGCGGGCCGCCGCCCGCGCGCCGCCGGGCGGCCTGCCGTCCCGCTTGCGCGGCCCCACCGGCCGGCCGCCCTGGTCCAGCGGTCCCACCGGCCGGCCCTCCTGCTTCCGCGGTCCCATGGCCACCGCGCTCCTTTCCGCGTGGCCGGTCCGGTGCCCCGCGGGGTCCGGCCGGTCGGCGCTCTTCCTGAACGGTTTCGGTCCGGTCAGCCTGGCAACGGAAAGGCCGGGTCAACAGGTCCAAACGCGTGCCGACCCGCAGGGCCAACGAATGACCGGCGCGGTCGGCGTGTCGGATCGGCGATGCGGAGAATGCCTCGATATCGTGACCTGTCGCCCAGGTCGGCGGCCGGATCGGGCACCGTACCGCTCGAGTCGGCACGATCTACACCTGTGGTCTGGTGGAATAGCGTGCTGTGAGTGGTCAGACGTACCGGCTGGTGCGGCGGGGAAGCGCGGGGCGGTCGATGCCTCCTGCTCTCGACGAGCACCAGCGAGCGGTCGTGCGCCACCAGGGCGGCCCGCTGCTCGTGCTCGCGGGCCCCGGCACCGGCAAGACCACCACGATCGTCGAGAGCGTCGTCGACCGCGTCGAGCGGCGCGGCGCCGACCCCGAGCGGGTGCTCGTCCTCACCTTCAGCCGCAAGGCCGCCGAAGAGCTGCGCGAGCGTATCACCGCGCGCATGCGCCGCACCACGAGAACGCCGCTCGCGCTCACCTTCCACAGCTACGCCTACGCCCTGCTGCGCCGCGAGGCCGTGCTCGCGGGCGACCCGCCCCCCCGGCTGCTGACCGGCCCCGAACAGCTCCTGGAAATCCGCCGCCTGCTGCACGGCGAGCTGGAGGACGGCGCGGCGCAGTGGCCCTCCGGCATGCGCGAGGCGCTCAAGACGCGCGGGTTCGCCGAGGAGCTGCGCGACTTCCTCGCCCGCGCGGCCGAACGCGGCCTGGACGGCGACGACCTGGTCGTCCTCGGCCGCGAGCACGGCCGGCCCGACTGGGCGGCGGCCGGCCGGTTCGCCTACCGGTACGCCGACCGCTTCGACCTGGACCCCACCCCCGCCCTCGACTACGCCGAGCTGATCCGCGCCGCCGCCGGCCTGCTGAACGACGTGGAGGTGCGGCGGCGCGAGCGCGCGGCCTACGACGTCGTGTTCGTGGACGAGTACCAGGACACCGACCCCGCGCAGGAGTTCCTGCTGCGGCGCCTGGCCGGCGACGGCCGCGACCTGGTCGCCGTGGGCGACCCCGACCAGTCCATCTACGGCTTCCGCGGCGCCGACGTGCGCGGCATCCTCGGCTTCCCCGATCGGTTCCGCACCGCCGAGGGCCGCGAGGCGCCGGTCATCGCGCTGCGGGTGTGCCGCAGGAGCGGTCCCGATCTGCTCGCCGCCTCGCGCCGCGTCGCCGGCCGCCTGCCGGCCCCGCCCGCCGTCCCCGGCGCCGAGCCGCCGTCCTCGACCGCGCGCTCGCGCGGTGACGGCCATCGCGAGCTCACCACCCCCGAGGGCGCCGACCCTGGCGAGGTCCGGGTGCTGCTGGCCGACAGCGAGAGCCAGGAGGCCGCCGTGGTGGCCGACACCCTGCGCCGCGCCCACCTCCTCGAAGGGGTGCCCTGGAGCCGCATGGCCGTCCTGGTGCGCTCGGCGAGCCGGCAGGTGCCCATGCTGCGCCGCGCGCTGCTCACCGCCGGAGTGCCGGTCGTGGTGGCCGGCGACGAGGCGCCGTTGGTCCAGCAGTCCGGCGTCCGGCCGCTGGTCACCCTGCTGCGCGTGGCGCTCCACCGCTCCGCGCTCGACGTCGCGACGGCCGAAGACCTGCTCACCGGCCCGGTCGGCGGCACCGACGCCATCGGCGTGCGGCGCCTGCGTCGCGCTCTGAGGGCCGCCGAGCTCGCGGCGGCCTCCGTGGACGACGGCACGCCGCAGCCGCCCCCGCGCTCGTCCGACGAGCTGCTGGTCGCGGCCCTGCGCGACGTCCGCGAGCTGATCCCGGTCGAAGACCACGTCGCCGCCTGCGCCGGGCGCGTCGCCCGGCTGATCGCCGTCGCCCGCGAGGCGGTCCAGCGCGGCGACACCGCCGAGGAGGCTCTGTGGGCGGTCTGGCAGGCGTCCGGGCTGGGCGACGCCTGGACCGAGGCCAGCATGGCCGGTGGCGCGCGGGGCGCCCAGGCCGACCGCGACCTCGACGCCGTGGTGGCGCTGTTCGACCAGGCCGCGCGGTTCGTCGACCGCCTCCCGCACGCCGGGCCCGAGGTCTTTTTGGACGACCTGTCCTCCCAGGAGATCCCCGGAGACACCCTGGCCGAGCACGCGCCCGACGGCGAGGCCGTCCGCGTCCTGACCGCCCACCGCTCCAAGGGCCTCGAGTGGGACGTCGTGGTCGTCGCCGGCGTGCAGGAGGGCGTCTGGCCCGACCTGCGCCTGCGCGGGTCGCTGCTCGGCGTCCAGGAGATGGTCGAGCGGGCCGGCGGATCCGCGCTCGACGGCGCCGACGCCGCCGGGGCCGCTCTGGCCTCCAAGCTGCTGGCCGAGGAGCGCCGGCTGTTCTACGTGGCCGCCACCCGGGCCCGCCGCCGGCTGGTCGTCACCGCCGTCGGCGGCGAGGACACCGACGAGCGGCCCTCGCGGTTCCTCACCGAGCTGCTGCCCGGGGCCGTCGAGGAGGCCGCCGTCGACGACCGCGCCCGCTGGCTCAGCATGTCCGCCCTGGTCGCCGACCTGCGGGCCGCCGTGTGCGACCCCGGCAGGCCCGAGCCGATGCGCCGCGCCGCCGCCGCCCACCTGGCGCGCCTGGCGCGGGCGGGCGTCCCGGGAGCCCACCCCGACGAGTGGTACGCGCTCACCCCGCTCTCGGACGACCGTCCGCTGAGCTGGCCGGAGAACGTCGTCCGGGTCTCCCCGTCCGCGGTGGAGAACTTCACCAAGTGCGGGCTGCGCTGGCTGCTCGAGACGGCCGTGGGCGCCTCGGGCACCGACATGTCCCGCAGCCTCGGCAGCGTCATCCACGCCATCGCCGTCCTCGCCGTCGCCGGGCAGGAGGGCGACACCCTGGGCAAGCGGCTGGACGAGGTCTGGGGCGACCTCGACTTCGGCGGGGTGTGGTTCAACCGCAAGCAGCGCCAGGTCGCCGAGCAGATGGTAGCCCGCTTCCTCGCCTGGCACGAGCAGAACCCCCGCGAGCTGGTCGCGGTCGAGGAGGCCTTCACCGCCGAGCTGTCCGACGGCGTGCACATCCGCGGCCGGGTCGACCGCGTCGAACGCGACGGCGAGGGCCGTGCCGTGATCATCGACATCAAGACCGGCACCACCAAGCCGTCCGACCAGGACCTCGACCGCCACCCCCAGCTCGGCGTCTACCAGCTCGCCACGCTGCTCGGGGCGTTCGAGCGCCACGGCATGACCGAGCCGGGCGGCGCCGCGCTCGTCCAGGTCGGCAAGGCCGCGGGCAAGGAGGCCAAGGAGCAGCGGCAGGGCGCGCTCGGCGACGACCCCGACCCCGGCTGGGCCAAGACGCTGGTCAGCACCGTCGCCACCGGCATGGCCTCCGGGGTGTTCACCGCCACGGTCAACGACGGGTGCCGAACCTGCGCCGCCAAGGCCAGCTGCCCCGTCAACGACGGCGGAGGCCAGGTGTGCTGACGCCCCCTCCCGATCCCTCCCCGCGCCCGTCCTCACCTGCGGCCGGGCCGGACGACACCAGGCCCGCGCTGATCAGCCCGGCCGAGCTGGCCGAGAAGCTCGGCATCCCGCCGCCCACGCCCGAGCAGGCCTCCGTCATCGAGGCGCCGCTCGAACCGACCGTCGTCGTCGCCGGCGCCGGGTCGGGCAAGAGCGAGACCATGGCCGGCCGGGTGGTCTGGCTGGTCGCCAACGGGCTGGTCCACCCCGAACACGTCCTCGGCCTCACCTTCACCCGCAAGGCCGCCGCCGAGCTGGCCGCCCGCGTGCGCAAGCGGCTCTCCCGCCTGGCCGAGGTCGGCCTGGCCCCGGCCGAGCTGCTGGAGGCCGAGCCGACCGTCTCGACCTACCACGCCTACGCCGCGCGGCTGGTCACCGACCACGCGCTGCGCGAGGCGATGGAGCCCACCATGCGCCTGGTCAGCCCGGCCGTCTCCTGGCAGATGGCGGCCCGGGTGGTCGGCCGGTACGACGGCCCGATGGACCGCGTCGACCTCGCCCCGCCCTCGGTCACCGCCGCGGTCCTCGATCTGGCCGGCGAGCTGTCGGAGCACCTGCGCTCCCCGGCGGAGGTCCGCGAGATCGGCCACTGGCTGGACGAGCGTTACGCCCGGCTCACCGGCCGCCCCACCCTGTCCCAGCGCCGGCCGGTCCGCACGCAGGACATCCGCGAGCAGTTCCTGCCCCTGGTCGAGGCGTACGAGCGCGAGAAGCGCCGGCGCGAGGTCATCGACTACGGCGACCAGATGGCGCTCGCGGCCCGCATCGCCGACCGCCACCCCGATGTCGGCATGATCGAGCGGGGCAGGTTCTCGGTGGTCCTGCTGGACGAGTACCAGGACACCAGCCACGCCCAGCTCGTCCTGCTGCGCGCCCTGTTCGGCGGCGGCCACCCGGTGACCGCCGTGGGCGACCCCTGCCAGTCGATCTACGGCTGGCGCGGCGCCTCCTCCGGCAACCTCAAGCGGTTCGTCCACGACTTCCCGGCGGCGACCGGCCGGCCCGCCCCCGTGCGCAGGCTCTCGGTCAGCTTCCGCAACGGCGAGCGGGTGCTCGACGTCGCCGCCCGCGTGCAGGGCCCGCTGCGCGCCGAGGCCCGCGAGGTGCCCGTCCTGGTCCCCGGCGGTAACCGCGTCGCCCGCGGGCGGGTGGTGTGCGCCTTCCACGACACCGCCGAGGACGAGGCGGCGTGGGTCGCCGACGGCGTGGCCCGCATGCTCGGCGGGGAGATCGCCCCGGACGGCCTGCCGTGGGGCGAGGGTGAACGCGACAAGCTACGCGACAAGCTCAAGCCGGGCGGCACGTGGGGCGGGGCCATGGCCCTGCAGCCGCAGGACGTCGCGGTCCTGGCGCGCAAGCGGGCGCAGTTCCCCGCGCTGCGCCGGGCCCTTGAGGCGCGCGACATCCCGGTCGAGGTCGTCGGGCTCGGCGGACTGCTCACCGTCCCCGAGGTGGCCGACCTGGTGGCGACGCTCCGCGTCCTGTACGAGCCGACGGCGGGCGACGCGCTCGTCCGCCTGCTCGCCGGGCCGCGCTGGCGCATCGGCCCCGCCGACCTGAAGGTCCTCGGCGACCTGGCCAGAGAGCTGACCATGGCCACCCGCCGCGGACCGGCGGCCGACGACCCGCTCGAACAGGTCGTCGTCGACATGCGCGAGGAGCGCGGCAGCCTGGTCGACGCCCTCGACGAGCTGGCCGACCGCTCCGAGTGGCTCGAACGCTTCTCCCCGCTCGCCCGCGCGCGGCTGCCGCGCCTGGCGCACGAGCTGCGCGTCCTGCGCGCCCACGCCGGGCAGCCGCTGCCCGACCTGATCGCCGAGATCGAGCGGCGCGTCGGCCTGGACGTCGAGGTGGCATCCCGCGGCGGCGGGCCGCTGGCCGCCCGCGCCGACCTGGACGCCTTCCTCGACGCGGCCTCCCGGTTCGCCGGCGACGCCGAGGACCCGACTTTGGGCGCCTTCCTCGCCTACCTCAAGGCGGCCGAGTCGGAGGAGTTCGGCCTGGAGGCCGGGCGGGTGGGCGAGACCAACAGCGTCAAGCTCATGACCGTCCACGCCTCCAAGGGGCTTGAGTGGCCGGTGGTCATCGTGCCGGGGCTCTCGCAGCTCACCACCCAGCGCGGCGGCCTGGCCAAGGGCAGCGTCTTCCCGGCGACGCCGGCGACCAACTCCCGGTGGACGGAGAACCCCCGCAAGCTTCCTTACCCGCTGCGCGGCGACCGGGCCGACCTGCCGGCCCTGGAAGGGCTGGAGAAGGACGACCTGGCCGAGTTCGACGAGCGCTGCCGCGAGCGCGACCTGATGGAGGAGCGGCGGCTGGCCTACGTCGCCGTCACCCGGGCCCACTACCTGCTGATCGCCTCCGGGTACCGCTGGGGGTCGGCCGCCAGGCCGCTGGAGCCCTCCAGCTTCCTGCGGGAGGTCCGCGACTCCTGCGGGCAGGTGGCGTACTGGGCCCCGGACGTCGAGGAGGACGCCGCCAACCCCCTGCTGGCCGAGCCCGCTTCGGCCGCCTGGCCGGCCACCCCCGAGGGCGAGCGGTACGAGGCCGTCCGCACCGGCGCCGACATGGTCCTGGCCGCCCTCGCCGCCTCCCCGCACCACTCCTCGGGCGCGTCCCCCCACCCCCCGGCCTTCTCCGGCGGGTCCGAGTCGCCGGGCGGGCGCGCCGTCGCCGCGGGGGTGGGTGCTCCCGGCGGCCCTGCCTCGCCCCCGATGCCCCCGATGCTCCCGACGGTCCCGACGGTCCCTGCGGTCCCGGCGGACGACTTCGCGTGGGAGGAGGTCCCCTGGGACGACGACGTCCCGGAGGACTTCCCCTGGGATGACCTGCTCCTCGACGACGCCGTCGCCGAGGATCTCCCGCCCCTGGAAGATCCCGCTGAGGACGACCTCTGGCCCGAGGTCCCCCCGCACACGACCTCCTGGGACGCCCCTCCGCCGCCGTCCCCGCGTCCCGGCGCCGTCCTGTCCGACGCGGCGTCCTCCGACGGCGCTCGCTCGGACGAGACGTCCTTCGACGAAGCCCCCTCCGACATGGCCTCCTCCGACGGCGTCCCCTCGGACACGGCGCCTTCGGGGTCGGCGTCCTCCGGCGCGGCGACCTCGCGGGTAGCGCCGGTGCCGTCGCTGGACGACCTTCCGCTGAAAGAGTGGGAGCGCGAGCGCGTCCGGGCCTGGGCGCGCGACACCGAGCTGCTGCTCCGCGAGCGCGAGCAGAGCAGGCGGCGGGGCGGCGCGGTCGTGGAGCTGCCCGCGCATCTGACGGTTTCCTCGCTGGTCACCCTGGCGACCGATCCCGCGGCGCTGGCCCGCCAGATCCGCCGTCCGCTGCCCCACAAGCCCGCGCCGCTCGCGCGCAGGGGCACCGCCTTCCACCGCTGGCTGGAGGGACGGTGGGGCCAGCAGCGGCTGATCGACGACTTCGAGCTGCCCGGCGCCTCCGACGAGCTGTCCGGCGCCGACGCCCAGCTCGCCGAGCTGCAGTCACGGTTCGAGGAGAGCCCGTGGGCGGCTCTGGAGCCGGTCGACCTGGAGGTCCCCTTCGAGACGATGATCGCCGACCGGCTGGTGCGCGGCCGCATGGACGCGGTCTTCGCCGACGGCGACGGGTACGTGGTCGTCGACTGGAAGACCGGCGAGCGTCCGCGCGGCGGCGCCGCCAGGGCCGCCTCGGTGCAGCTCGCCGCCTACCGCCTGGCCTGGTCGCACCTCGCCGGAGTTCCCCTGGGGAAGGTCGGCGCCGCCTTCCACTACGTCAGGGCCAACCAGACCGTCCGCCCGGTGGACCTGCTCGACTCCGCCGGCCTGGTCCGCCTCATCGAGTCGGTTCCCAAGGACGGGTGACGGCCGGGCCGCACCCGCCGCCGGTGTTCTCACCTGGTGTTCTCACTCGGGGCCGGAGCCGACCGGGGCGTCGAGCGAGAGCTCGTCGTTGGCCAGCAGCGAGAGCCAGCGCAGGGTCTCGCAGATCTGACCGATGGGGAACTGGAACTCCGGGGCGTCCCCGGCCGGGCTGACCAGGAACGCGGTGCCCCACAGTCTCGTGCGCACCGTGACCTTCGCCCGTGTCTTCCCGTCCGGCCCGTAGACGGTCAGCTCGGGCGGACGGCAGGCGCGCTGCGCCGGGATCGCCTCGGTGCCGATGGCAAGGCGCATCCTCATGAAGACGCGGCAGCGGACGCCTTCGGCGAGCAGGTGGCGGCGCAGGACCGTGAGCAGGCCGGCGTCGTCGGCCGCGCGCTTCTCCGAAACGATGTCATCGGCGCTCATCGTCATCGGCCCGATCTCGATCGGTGACAGGAGTCTTGACCGGTGCCGAATCCGCTGTTCTCTGCGGTGTCCCGCATCCGCTTTCATCGTCTATTTCGGAGTTATGTGCTTTCTCGGACATAGCCCCGCCCTCTCTGCGGCGAATCCCCCTGGTGCCCATCCCCACTTGGCGTTCGATCCTTACCCCGTGGAAGGGAATGTTCGCAACAAACGTTCGCCGCTTTCCGCTGGAGAGCCGATCGACCGGAATTGCGAGAAGGCGTCGAGGCTGCGGCAATTGCGGGAACGCTGTGAAGGGAGGGCGAAATAGCTAGGCCTAATCGCCGATTTCCCGGCAAGTCACAGAAATAGGAAAATCCGCTAACAAGGCGAGGGTGGAAGAGTCACGCGCGAGGGGCGCCGTACCAGCGCCAGGTGGCCGGACGCGGACGTCCGGGAAGCTCGCCGCGGCCGGTCGCCCACAGCAGGGTGGGCCAGGGCTCGGTGTCGTCCGGAGCGTCGGGGAACAGGCGGGCGAGGACGCGAACGCACAGGTCGGCGGGCGGTTCCCACGCGAGCCCGAGCCCGTCGATGACGTCGTGCACGTGGACCAGCGCCTCCACGACGCCCATCGCGGCGAACCCCTCGGGGTCGGACGCCCCGTACACGTGGTACGTCCGGGTGTGCGGCGGCTTGGTGCGCACGATGGCGGCGAGCAGCGCCCCGGTCGCCTCCAGCATCCGCAACAGCCCGTCCGGCCCCGCCTCGGGGTCGCAGCGGAAGGCGCTGGCCGGGCCGCCGGGCCTGCGGCTCTCCCAGACGAGCGGCAGGTGCCGGTCCACGAAAGGCGTCCTAGGGCCCTGCCGGATGGCGTAGGAGAAGAAGTCGTCGCTCAGATGCTGGATGGTCTCCCAGCGGTCCCACTCCAGCGAGCCGGCCCTCTGGCGCCAGGCGTCCTCCGGCACCCGCCGCAGGGTCTCCACGGCCATCAGGACGGTCCGGTCGAGATCGTCCGCCGTGACGGCCGGCGAGGACGAGGCGGAAGGAGAGACCGGCTCCGGGGACACCTCTGCGTCCGATGATCGCGACATGCCCTCGACCGTATCGCCCGCGCCCGGGCATCCCGCCCGGCGCCCCCGCCCCGTTCCCGTGGCGCGGCACGCGCGGCCCGGCGCCCGTCGCGCGGGGCAGGTCTGCAGGCCCCGGCCGCGGGTCGCAGGTCCGTTCGCGGTCAAGGAAGCCCTGTCCACGGGTGTGGGAAGCGGGCGGTGGGTCAGGACGCGACAGCACCTGGTCCAGCCGGGCGGTGGGTCAGGACGCCGACAGCACCTGGTCCAGCCGGGTGGCGAAGGCCACGTGCTGGGAACCGAAGCCCCCGTGGTCGCCGGGGAAGGCGACCGGCTCGGCGCCGAGGAGCTCGGCCAGCGCGATGGTGGCCCGGTACGGCGGCTCACCCTGCGACGCCTCGCCCACGGCCGGCACCACCCGCACCCCCGACGCGCGCAGCGCGGCGACGTCGACCGTGTAACGGGAGAAGCCCGGCACCTCGTAGCCGATGAAGAACGCGAAGTTCCTCCCCATGCGCTCCATCATCTCGGCCATCCCGGCGTCCATCCCCCCTTCCGGGCCGTGCGTCGCCGCGGCGTCCCCCTCACCAGCGGCGTGTCCTCCGGACGCGCCCTTCGGCCCGTCCGCTCCGCCTCCGTCCACCCTCTGTGCCCCGTCGGCCCCGTCGGCTCCGTCCGCCCCGTTCTCCTCGGACGGCTCGCCGCCGCCCATGCCCATCGCGGAGGAGAGCGCCTGACCCGCGGCCTCGACGCCCTCCTCGGTGAAGACCTTCTCGACCTGGTCGACGACGGCACGCCAGTGGTCGCGGTCGGGCAGCAGGTCGAAGACGGGCGGCTCGTGGGCGACCAGGGTGCGCACCAGCTCGGGATGGCGGGTGGCGAGCTCCAGTCCGATCTCGGCGCCGGAGCTGTTGCCGAAGACGTGAGCGGGCCGTTCCGCCGTGACGCCCACCGCCGTCAGCACGCGGCCGGCGTCGTCGCCGTGCACCTCGACGCTCTGGTGTTCCGGCGCCCCGTCGAGCGGGCTGCGCCCGTTGCCGCGCCGGTCGTAGGTGACCACGGTGTAGCGCTCGGCGAGCCGGCCCGCCAGGCCCGCGTACCCGGCCGCGTCGTACACCCCGCCGCAGATCAGCAGCAGCACCGGCCCCTCGCCTCGCACCTCGTAGTACAGCGTCGCCCCGGGCGCCTTGAGCGTGTTCGTCCTCACCGCGTCCACCGTCGTTCCTCCTGAAGGATCGTCGTCCCCGCCGATTCCGGCCTCTCACCAGGGAGTCGGAGCCGTCCCCGCCCTCTCGACGTCCCCCTCGGAAATTCTCCTCCGGCTCAGGTGAGGTAGTGGAAGCCGGGCTTGGGGTGCATGAGGAAGTCGTGGTGGGAGATGGTCCAGGCGTAGGCGCCGGCCAGGCCGAAGGCCACGATGTCCCCGACGTCGACCGTCATGGGGATCCGGCGGGCGAAGACGTCCTTGGGGGTGCAGAGCTGGCCGACCACGGTGACCGGCTCGGTGGTCGCACCCGTGCCGGGGCGGCCGGTCGGCAGCACGGCCAGCGGCTGGTCGTGGCCCTTGGCCGCCGGGGTGCGCAGGTGGTGGGTGCCGCCGGTGACCACGGCGAAGACCTCGCCGTGGACCCGCTTCACGTCGATCACCCTGGTGAGGTACCAGCCGCAGTACGCCGTCAGCGCCCGGCCGGGCTCGACGCGCAACAGCTCGCCAGGCTCGCGCAGCTCCGCGAGCCCCCGCCCGTAGGTCTCCCAGTCGAACAGCTCGGACGGGTCGTGGTACGACACGGCCATGCCGCCGCCGAGGTCGACCTCCACGGCCGGCGCGTCCTGGCCGAGGTCCCGGCTCGTCGGGATATGCCCTTCGCCGGACAGGTCGCGGGCGAAGCCCAGGACCGCCTTGGCCAGGTCGAGCAGGTCGGGCGCGCGCAGGCCGCTGGCCAGGTGGGCGTGCAGGCCGCGCGGCCGCACCCTGTTCTGCCGGCGCAGCAGCGAAAGGCACTCCCGCACCCCGCCGGGGTCCATGCCGAACGGCGTCGCGCCGCCGCCCATGGCCAGTGCGGCGCCCTGGACCGGCACGGCCAGGTTCACCCGCAGCAGCGCGTCGGCCGGGGCTCCGGTCTCGATGAGCCGGCGCAGCTCGCCGGGGCTCTCGACGTGCAGGCGGTGGACGTCCAGGGCCAGTTCGGCGTCGGTCTTGCCCGGGCCGCCGAACGCGAGGCGGGCCCGCGGCAGCACCGAGCGGACGTGCGCGACCTCGCCGCCGGAGGACACCTCGAAGCCGTCGGCGTACGGGGCCAGGGCGCGCAGCAGGGCGGGGTCGGGGTTGGCCTTGACGGCGTAGTACAGCTCGACGTCCCGCAGGGCCGCCCGGACGGCGGCGGCGTGCCGGTCGAGCGCGGCCAGGTCGTACACATAGGCGGGCAGGGCGTCGGCGAGGCGTTCGGCACGCTCGCGCACCCGGTCGGGGATGTTCACGCCGGCACCCCCGCGAACGGGTTGGCCACGGGGACGTACCCCGCGTCGCGGTCGGCCGAGCGGGCCCACCGGGTGGTCAGGTTGGCCTTGGCGGGCAGCGGGGCTCCGGCCAGCAGGTCGCGCAGGGGGAGCGGGAGCCGGCCGCGGCCGGCGTGGCGGGCGACGCGCCCCCGGGCGTCCGCCCACAGCTCGTGGAGCAGGTCGTCGCGGGCGTGCGGCGCGGCCGTTCCCGCGACGGTGGCGGCGATCTCGGGGAGGTGGTTCACCATGATGCAGTAGACCACGCGGTTCCAGCCGCGCGCGGCGTCGTAGGTGGCGGCTCTGGTGACCGGATCCGGAAGCCCGGACAGGTCGTGGCGGCCTTCGACCAGCTTGGTGCCCTCCATGTCCCGAAATATCGCTTCAATTGGCATGCCGTCGGCGTCGATGCCGACCAGGACGTTCTGCAGGTGGGGCTCCAGCACCACGCCGTGCCCGAAATAGGCGTCCAGCACCGGCAGCGCCACGTGCTCCACGTACGCGCCCCACCACCGCACCGGCTCGCGCCGCAGCGCGGTCACCACCGCCGCCGGCTCCGGCGCCTCGCCGTCCGGGACGGCGCCCAGGGCTGCCAGGGTCCCGGCGAGGATCGGAGTGACCCCGGGACCGGCGACCTCCCACGGGCTGGACCGGACGATGACGCCCAGCCCCTCCAGCAGGCGCGTCCCGAGCCGCGCCGAGCGGTACCCCGGTTCGGGCAGCCAGCGGGTGCCGGGCAGGCGCCGCGCCAGGTCGGCGAACACCGGCGCGAGCCGGGCGCTCACCTCGGCCGCCGAGGCCAGCTCGTACCAGGCGTTCTTGCGCACGCAGTTGGTGATGCGCACGTCGAGGCTGAACTTCAGGCACTTGCCGATCGCCGGCTCGTACACCGTGCGCACCGAGGAGGTCGGGACCGCGGGCAGCGCGGCGTCCCCGAGGTCCACCAACCACCCGTCCGCGAACGGGGCGGCCAGCTCGGCGGCGAGCAGCTCGAGCTGCCACGGGTGGGCGGGGAGCAGCGTGTACCCGGGCGGCGCCTCGCCGAGCCCGTCGAGGGCCCCGGAGTCGCCGCCGGTCGCCAGCACGTCGTCCCGCACGCCCAGCAGCCGCAGCGGGAACGCGGCGTGCGCCTCCGGCGCGTACCGGACCCACCCTGCGCCGCCTCTGGACTTGGGGGAGGGGTGGAACGGGTGCCCGAGCACCAGCGCCTGCTCCGAGGCCAGCCACGGATCCTGGGGAGGTTTCGCGCCGGCCCGCTCGCGCAGCATGACCGCGATGGCCGCACGGCTCGCGGCGACCTGCCCGGCGAACTCCTCGTTACGCCGGAGCACGGGCCGACCGGCGAACGACTCCTCCCCCCGGCCGGCCCCGGCCTCGACCAGTTCGGCCTCGACCAGGCGGACGAGGTGGTCGGCCGACAGCGGGCGCCAGGCGCCGTGCCGCAGCCGTTCGGCGTCGCCGTCGAAGCGCAGTGCGATCCCTCCGGAGGTCGGCACGCGGATGAGGGTGCCCGCCAGACGCAGCAGCAGGTACGGCGCGGCGGCCCAGACCTGTCCGCGCGGTCCGGCGACCTCCCGCACGCAGCACCGCAGCAGCGCCGCCAGCGTCGCCCGCTCCGCGACGCCCCGCCACGCCGGCTCCGCGATGCCCCGCCACGCCGGCTCCGTACCCCCGGCCTTCCCCGCACCTCCCGCGTGGTCCGCGTTCCCCGCGCCCGCGTTGTCTGTCCCCTCCCCGTAGTGGCCGGAGTCGCATACGACGCCGTTCAATGGTCGGCCTCTCTCCGGAGGTGGTGGCGCAGGTAGTTCGGCCCGCTGGCGCCGTAGTGCTTGTTGATGTCGGCCGAGACGATGCGCGACCGGGCCACCAGGGTTCCGGCGCTGACCATGGACTTGCCGACCAGGCGGGCGGCGTCCAGCGTGCGGGCGCGCAGCAGCCGCGCCACCGGGTCACCGCCGTACTCGGCCAGCGCGCTCTCCAGCGCCGGCGCGACCAGCTCGCCGTGGCCCGCGCCGAACGCCACCGCGGCGGCGGCCAGGTGCAGGGTGATCGTGACGAACACGTCCGCGAGCGCGTGCGGGTCGCCGTTGAGCATGCGCGGGTCGGCGAACGCGGGGACCTCCAGCCCCGCCGCGAGCAGCCGTTCCGGGGAGGCGAGCAACCCGTCGTCGTCCTTGACCAGCAACCGCATCGCCGCGCCGGGGCCCGCGTCCTCGTCGAAGACCAGGGCGAGGTTCTGCTGGTGCGCCTCCAGCGCGACGCCGTAGGTGACGAACAGGCGGACATTCCAGGTGAACAGCACGCGCAGGTAGTCGGCCAGCAACGCGGCCACCTCGCCGCCCCGGTAACGGGCGGCCAACTGGTCGATCACCCGGCCGCCGCCGGGGAACGGCGCGGTCAGGGCGGCGACCGGGACGATCTCGCCCGGGGGTAGCCTGCGCAGCATCCAGCCGAGGTGGTCGTGCCCCGCGTGCGCGTAGGTCTGCTCGTCGGCGACCAGCACGTCCAGGCCGTCCTCGCGGCGCAGGATCTCGCGCAGCAGCAGCTCCGCCCGCGCGCCGTCCTCCAGCGTGCCCGGTTTGATGGACCGCCGGTTGCGCGCGCCCAGCGTGCTCGTCGTCAGGGGCAGCTTGAGGTGCGTGCGCGGGTCCACCTCCACGGTGCGCATCGACAGCGTGGGACGCACCGCCAGGTACGGCTCGTCCAGGAGCAGCACACCGGGTATCGCGCGGACGGCGGCCACGGTCAGCGGGTGCACCGGGAAGCGCAGGTGCTCGGCGTCGCGCGCGGGCCACCACGCGGGAAGCGCGCCCATGGCCGCCGGCCTGGTCACCCGCTCGACCGGCACGACCGCCCAGCGCAGCGGGAAGGACGGCGCGAACTCGGGGGCGTAGGCGGCGACCTCGTCGTCGGCGAGGCCGAGGCGGGCGCGCGAGGTGGGGTAGACCGGATGGTCGGCGAACGCGGCGAGCGTCTCGTAGGCGACCGTCCGGCTCAAAGACGCCTCATCACCAGAGAAGCGGACGAAAGCGGGGAGAACGGGACGGTGCTCGGACGACGCAACCCACCGCTGCGCGTCGGCCGGGGAAGCGGCACGCGGGTGGGGCGGCGCGTCGTCTTGCTGGGCGGTGGGCGGGGAAGCGGTGCCCCGATGGGGCGGTCGTGTGTCGTAGGCGGAGGCCGGCAGGACGGGGCGAAGGCGGGCCAGGATCTCGTCCCGGCGAGGGTCGTGCAGCTCGTACGCGCGCAGCGCCGCGCGGCACTCCTCGGCGAAGGCGGCCACGCCCTCCGCGTCCCCGGGGGCGGCGCTCTGGACCAGCGCGTCGAGCACCTCGGCCAGGGTCAGCGACTGCCCGCGGGCGACCTTGAAGTCCTGGTACAGGTGGCCCGGTGTCAGGCGCACCCGCCGCCCGGAGGGCAGCACGAGCTGGACGCCGTCCTTGGTGCGGGTCATCCGGGAGGCCAGGCCGCCGTAGTCCTCGCGGACCAGCGCGTCCAGCACCCGGGCGGCCAGATACGGCTCGCGCGGTCCGCCGCCGCGCGGCCCCGCGTCCCGCACACGGCCGGGACCGTCCGCGCCATCCGGCGCACCCGCCCCGTCCTGGCCGCACTGGGCGTCCTGGCCGCGCTGCGCGTCCTTGCCGCCATGGCCCACATGGCCGACATGGTCGCCATGGCCGTGTGGGGCGCGATGGTCACGGGAGGGCTCTCCGGGACGGAGGCCGGAGGAGGTCTCCTCGCGCTCGGCGGTGGCCCGGGTCACTCGACCACCCACGGGGCGCGGGCGCGGAAGGCCTCGATGGCGCTGTCGACGGCCTGCCTGCCGGACCCAACAGCGCGGAGTATGCCGAGGTAGTCCCGGTTGGTGTGGGTCGGTTCCACGACGTCCCCGGGCGCGCGCAACGCGCGGTGGCGCAGGCGCACGCCGCCGATGGTCTCGGCCACGTCGCCCGGCCCCGCCTTGACGACCCCTGCCCGCTCCGCGACCAGGCTCAGCGCCGCCCCGTGGCCGGAGACCGGCGGCGGGGCCTGTGCGGGCTCGCCGAGGTGCACCCGCAGGATGTGCTCGAACAGCGGCACCCCGAGCAGGTCGGTGAGCAGGAAGCCGCAGGTGTCGCCGATGAGCCGGTAGTTGACCTCCACGATCCGCGGACCGCGGGCGGTGATGACGTACTCGGTGTGGCAGGCGCCGAATCCGGCGCCGATCGCGGCGAGCGCCCGCACGACATGCTCGCGCGGCCCCGCCTCGGCCCCGTCCGCGACGGACCGTCCCCGCGGCGCGTCAAGGGTGGGTGGGACGCGGTGGCCCGAGCCCGCGTCAAGGACGTCCGGGACGGACGGTCCCCGCGGCGGGTCAAGGGCGGTGGGGACGTGGTGGCCTGGGCCCGCGTCAAGGACGTCCGGGACGGGCCGGCCGGGGAGCGCCCGCGGGTCCCAGTCGAGGCGCTCTTCCACGAAGTGCGGGAGGGGGCCGAGGGTGGTGTGGAAGCCGCCGAGGACGTGGAGCGCGCGACCGTCGCCGAGGGTCTCCAGGGTGTGCAGGGGGCCCTCCAGGTACTCCTCGATCACGAGCGCGGCCCCCGGGCGCCGTGCGCGGACGCCCGCGACCGCCGCGGCCAGCTCCTCCGCGCCGGCGGCCAGCACGACGTCCTCGCTGGCGACGCCCTCGCGCGGCTTGACCACGACCGGGTACGCCGGCGGGTCCGGCACCGGCTCGCCGGGTCCGACCTGCGCGGACCACACCTGCTCCACTCCCGCGGCGGCGAGCCGGCGCCGCGTGAGCGCCTTGTTCTTGGCGGTCAGGCAGGCGCGCCAGTCCTTGGCCGGCAGGCCGAAGTAGTCGGCGGCCAGCGCGGTCTCGGGCTGGATGTGGTCGGAGTCGGAGAAGATCGCGTCGGGCCGGCGGTGGCGGGCGATCGCGTCGACGACCGCGCGCGCGTCGCGCACGTCGGTGCGCAGGGTCTCCACCCCGGTGTACCGCTCGGGCCGGTCGGTGAGCAGCGTCACCTCACAGCCGAGCGCGCGGGCGGCCGGCAGGAATCCATCGGTGACCGAGTCGGTCGGGTTCAGCGCGGTGAGGTACAGCCGCACGCAGGACACCCCCGGAATCAGGTAAGGCTAACCTAACTTGACCGGGTGAATCCTAGCCGCACCGCGATATCACTCGCTGCTGGACATGCTAACCACGCTGAATGTCCGTGTTGTGGCCGCCCACCGGGCATTTCGGTCGGCCATCTTCAGCGGCATAGGATGGACAACCTGCTGGGAGGGAGACGCACGTGGGAGAGATGTCGCAGGGCCAGCGGCTGCTCGGTCCCCTGCTTCTGGCGCGAGGAGGCGTCGACAGGTCCGCCCTGCACCGCAACGACGAGGCCTGGCTGAAGACCGCGTGGGCCGACCCCGCGACGCGCGTCCTGCTCATCAGCGACGGCAACACGCTGATCCGCCGCGACAACGGCACGGCGAACCTGGTGTTCGTGTCCCCGCACCAGGCGCCGCCCGGCGAGCGTTACCTGCTCGGCGTCGACCCCGGCGGCGTCGCCTACTTCGCCGTCGCGGTGAAGGGCGAGCTGCCGCTTCCCCCCTCCGCGCCGCTGCCCGAGGGCACCGAGGTCGCCGAGGCGATCCAGGACGTGCCCGACTGGGCCGACGTCGCCACCGAGGGGTTGCGCAAGGCGGGGGCCGCGCTCGGCGACCGCGACGCCGGCCTGCTGGTCAACGCCGTCGCGCTGGAGGCCTGGCACGCCACCCACGAGCACTGCCCGAGGTGTGGCGGCCGCACGAACATCATCAACGGCGGCCACATGCGGGTCTGCCCGAACGACGGCAGCCAGCACTTCCCCCGCGTCGACCCGGCGGTCATCATGCTCGTCCACGACGGCGACGACCGCTGCCTGCTGGCCCGCGGCCCGCAGTGGCCCGAGGGCCGCTTCTCGGTGCTGGCCGGCTTCGTCGAGCCCGGCGAGTCGCTCGAGCAGGCCGTCGCGCGCGAGGTGTTCGAGGAGGTCGGCGTCACCGTCGCCGAGCCCCGTTATCTGGGCAGCCAGCCGTGGCCGTTCCCGCGCAGCCTCATGCTCGGCTTCTTCGCCAGGGCCACGACCACCGAGATCACCCGCGACCCCGAGGAGATCGCCGAGGCGCTCTGGCTCACGCGCGCCGAGCTGGGCGCGGCCGTGGAGAACGGCGACATCCGGCTGCCGCCGGGGGTCTCCATCGCCCGCCGCCTCATCGAGACGTGGTACGGCTCCTACCTCCCGGGCGACTGGTAGCCGAGGAGGCAACCCCGGGTCGCGGCCGCCGGACGGGGCCGTCCGGCTGCGGAACATGGTGAACCGTCACCGGGACGGAGGCCCCGCAGCGAAACGGGCAACCCGCGATGAGATGGGCGACCCGACAGTGGGGCAGGGGGCCCGTAACGAGACGGGGTAACCCCGATCAGACCGGCAACCCCTCAGCGAGACAGGGCGACCGTCAGCGGGGCGGGGCACTCGCGACGGGACGCCGGCGAGCGGGCTGAGCCCGTCGCCGGCGGGCGCCGAGGGGGTCGCGTCAGGCCTTCGCCCGCGCGAGCAGCCCTTTGAGCTGGATGACCGAGGGGTTGGTCAGGGCGGTGCCGTCTTCGAGCACCACCGTGGGCACGACCTGGTTGCCGTTGTTGACGCTCTCCACGAACTTGGCCGCGTCTGGGTTGGCCTCGATGTCGATCTCCTGGAAGGAGATGCCCTCGCGCATGAGCTGGCCCTTGAGCCTCTTGCAGGGACCGCACCAGCTGGTGGTGTACACCTTGAGCGCCATAGCCTGATTTATCCCTTCATCGTCGGCATCACCTGGCAACACCGCCGCTCCCGCTGGTGTTCCCGGCGTCCGACGCCGCGTCAGTGTGCGCCGACTCGACGCGGCGTCAGTGCGCGCCGACCCGGCGCAGCGAAGGCAGGTGTCCGGACGCTGCCGACTTGGAGCCGCTCGCCGGCTTCGGCGCGGCGGGCGCGGCCAGCTTGCCGGCGACCCACTCGCGGACCCCCTCGGCGACGCCGGGCTCGCGGTAGAGCGGCGCGCTGTGGAAGTACCCCGGCACGACGCGGATGTTCATCGCCACGCCCACCTGGTTGAGCTGCTCCTTCAGCAGCTCGCTCTGGTAGGCGGGCACGAACTCGTCCGAGGAGTGCACCGTGAGGACGGGGGCGTCGTGCGCGCTGGCGTGCCAGGGCACCTCCATGCTGGACCAGACCCTCGCGCAGGCGCCGGTGGGACGGCAGCCGCCGGCCAGCGCGATGGCGCTCTGGCGGAGCTTGCGCTGGTCGAAGTCCGCGCCCTCGTCGCCGTCGGAGTAGGCGGTGAGCGGGGAGATCACCGGCGAGATGCCGACGACGCCGCGCAGCCCGGGCAGGCCGTCCTTGTAGGTGCCGACCGCGGTGGCGAGGTGGCCGCCCGCCGAGAACCCGACGACGACATAGCGGTCGGGGTCGAAGGAGAAGAAGTCGGCGTGCCGGCGGGCGGTGGCGATGGCGGCCAGCGTGTCGGTGCGCTGCGCCGGCCAGGCGGCCTCCTGCGACAGCCGGTAGTTGATGTTGAAGACGGTGTAGCCCATCGCGGCGTACGAGCGGGTGACCTCGGTCATGTACTTCTTGTCGCCGCTGTTCCACCAGCCGCCGTGGATGACGAACACGCCCGGCCTGCGGCCGGCGTGCGGATCCCACCACACGTCCATGCGCTGGCGGGCCGACTGGCGGCCATAGGCGTAGGTGCGCACGATGGTCGAGGCCAGCACGTCTTCACCGGGCGGTGCCTGGGTGGCGCTGGGGGAGGGTGTCGGCGTGGTGGTCGCGCCGGCGGGCGACGTGGCCGCCGGTGCGAGGAGTACGGTGGCCAGAGCGAGCGATCCCACCGTTACCGCGCTTCTCACTGGACGTCTTCCTTCCCCGAAACCATCGGCTCCCATTGTGGAGCAAACCTCGCACTCGCGCACGTACGAGAACCCCTGACGCGCACAGCCGAGAGCGTAGGGCACCAACCTGGGAGCGCTTTCAGGTTGTCCACATGCAGGCCGCGCGGGCGGCCGGCTGCTGGAAGGATGATGCCAGCACACCGTCCGCATCGCACGTTAGGAGGCCCAGTTTGGAGCGCGAAGACGCCCTCGCCGGGCTCGACCCGGAGCAGCGCGAGGTGGCCGAGGCGGTGCGGGGGCCGGTGTGCGTGCTCGCGGGCGCCGGCACCGGCAAGACCAGGGCGATCACCCACCGCATCGCCCACGCCGTCCGCTCCGGCGTCGTCGACGCACAGAGCGTGCTCGCTGTGACCTTCACCACGCGCGCCGCCGGCGAGCTCAAGCAGCGCCTGCGCGCACTCGGCGCGACCGGCGTCCAGGCGCGCACCTTCCACGCCGCCGCGCTGCGCCAGCTCACCTATTTCTGGCCACGCGTGATCGGCGGCGAGCCGCCGAGGGTCGTGGAGTCCAAGCTGCCCCTGCTGATCGAGGCGTGCCGGGTGGCGCGGCGCACCCCCGACCGCGGCGAACTGCGCGACGTCGCGGCCGAGATCGAGTGGGCCAAGGTCACCCAGGCGACCCCCGAGGAGTACGCCGCCCTCGCCGCCAAGGCCGGCCGCACGCCGCCGATCCCCGCCCAGGAGGTCGCCCATCTCTACGAGGCGTACGAGACGCTCCGGCGCCAGCGCCACCTGGTCGACTTCGAGACCATCCTCGAGCTCACCGCCGCGGTGATGACCGAGCACGAGGAGGTCGCCGCCGAGATCCGCCGTCAGTACCGCTACTTCGTGGTCGACGAGTACCAGGACGTCAACCCGCTGCAGAAGCTCCTGCTCGACACCTGGCTGGGCGGCCGCGACGACATCTGCGTGGTCGGCGACCCCAACCAGACCATCTACTCCTTCAGCGGCGCCACCCCGCGCTATCTCACCAACTTCGCCGTCGAGCACCCCTCCGCCACGGTGGTCAAGCTCGTGCGCGACTACCGCTCCACGCCGCAGGTCGTCGGGCTGGCCAACAGCCTGCTGGCCAAGGCGCGCACGCCCCACCGGCTCGAACTGGTCGCGCAGCGGCCCGACGGGCCGCGGCCGGTGTTCGCCCAGTGCGACGACGAGCCCGCCGAGGCCGCGGCGGTCGCCGCGCGGGTCAAAGAGCTCATCGCCCAGGGCGTGCCCACGCGCGAGATCGCCGTGCTCTTCCGGGTCAACGCCCAGTCCGAGCTGTACGAGCAGGCGTTCACCAAGGCCGGCGTCCCCTATCTCCTGCGCGGCGCCGAGCGCTTCTTCGAGCGGCCCGAGGTCCGGCAGGCCGTCGTGCTGCTCCGGGGCGCCGCCCGCTCGGCCAACGACGAGCAGCCGCTCGCGCAGGCCGTCCACGACATCCTCGGCGGCATCGGGCTCACGGCCGAGGCCCCCGGCGGCGGCTCCGCCCGCGAGCGGTGGGAGTCGCTGAACGCGCTCGCCGAGCTGGCCGAGGACATGGCGGCCGAGGGCGGCGACCTCGCCCGGTTCGTCGCCGAGCTCGAGCGCCGGGCCACCGAGCAGCACGCCCCGCCGATCGAGGGGGTGACGCTCGCCTCCCTGCACGCCGCCAAGGGCCTCGAGTGGGACGCGGTCTTCCTGATCGGCCTCACCGACGGCATGCTGCCGATCGTCTACGCCGAGACCCCCGAGCAGATCGAGGAGGAGCGGCGCCTGCTCTACGTCGGCGTCACCCGCGCCCGGGCCCATCTGCACCTGTCCTGGGCGCTGGCGCGGTCGGCGGGCGGCCGCAAGGCGCGGCGCGCGTCCCGCTTTCTCGACGGCCTCACCGGCACGGCCGCCTCCGCCGCGCCCGGCCCGGCCCGGTCCGGCCCGCGTGAGCGCCGCGCCGCGCAGGCCCGCGTCGCCGTGCCCATCTCCTGCCGCGTCTGCGGCAAGACCCTCACCGTGGCCGCCGAGCAGAAGCTCGGCCGCTGCGCCACCTGTCCCGCCGACTATGACCAGGAGCTCCTCGAGCGGCTTAAGCTCTGGCGTACGAATGCGGCGAAAGAGGCCAAGGTGCCGACGTACGTCGTATTCACGGACGTTACGCTCCAGGCACTGGCCGAGCGGGTCCCCACCACCGAGGAGGACCTGCTCTCGATCGCCGGCATCGGGCGCGTCAAGCTCGAGCGTTACGGCCAGGCCGTCCTGGACATCTGCCGCGGAGGGGAAGTGACGTGAACGAGGCGCTCAAGGAGGTCCTCGACCTGCTCGACCTGGAGCAGATCGAGCAGGACATCTTCCGGGGCAGAAGCCCGGAAGAGCGCATCCAGCGCGTCTTCGGCGGGCAGGTGGCGGCGCAGGCGCTGGTCGCGGCCGGCCGCACCGTGCCGGGCGACCGCACCGTGCACTCCCTGCACGCCTACTTCATCCGGCCCGGCGACCCGGCGGTCCCCATCGTCTTCAACGTCGAGCGGGTGCGCGACGGCCGCTCGTTCACCACCAGGCGGGTCGTCGCCATCCAGCACGGCAAGGCCATCTTCACCATGTCGGCGTCCTTCCACGTCCTGGAGGAGGGCATCGGCCACCAGGCGGCGTCCATGCCGCCGGTGCCCGCCCCCGAGACGCTGCCGCTGTTCCAAGACCGCATGCTCGACCTCGTCGGCGACACCGAGCCGTGGCGGAGTTGGCTGGCCAAGCCGCGCCCGGTCGACGCCCGCTACGTCACGCCGCTCACCTGGGAGGCCTACCGCGACCCCTCCCTGCGCGGCTCCGAGACGCAGGTGTGGTTCCGGTATGACGCCGACCTGCCGGACGACCCGCTCCTGCACGTCGTGCTGGCCGCCTACGCCTCCGACTACACGCTGGTCGACACGGTGCTGCTCACCCACGGTCTCGCCTGGGGCGCCTCCAACCTCACCGGTGCGTCCCTCGACCACGCCATGTGGTTCCACCGGCCGCTCAAGGTCGACGACTGGGTGCTCTACGCCCAGGAGTCGCCGTGGTCCGGCAACGCCCGCGGCCTCGCCCAGGGGCAGATGTTCACCGCCTCCGGAGACCTCGCCGTGTCGGTCGTCCAAGAGTGCATGATCCGTGTAGCAAATCCGTGAAATAGCAGGTAGAAAATAAGTTGCCGGGCCCCCGGGTCCGCGTTTAGAGTCATGCACAAGCCGGTCGGACGATCCCCGTCCAACCCCGCAATCACCTGGGAGGTGAGCCCCGTGAAGCAGATTCTCATTCCGACTTGCGCCACGCCGTGGCTCGCTTCCCCGCGTGGCAGTGGCATGCGCGGTGCCGCCCCGGTCATGGGCGCCGCCCGCTTCACCGCCCCCGTCGCCATGCCGGCCGCCGTTCTCACGGTCGCAGGCCCGGCGAAACTCCGACAGGAGAAGACCGCCCGCATCCTGGCCGATGCGGCCGGCTTCGCCTATGGCACCACCGTCGTGACCGCCGAGCACGCGGCCGCCCTCGGGCGTCCGTTCGGCGACGAGCAGACCAGCAGCACCGCCAATGGTGGGGTGCAGGGTCCGCCACCCTGGAGGCACCCGGTCATAACCTGACCGGGAACAAAAAGCGCCTCCAGGCCGCGGATCCGTACCCAGGATCCGCGGCCTTCTTGTTTTCCAAGCCGCCAGATCCGACACCCCAAGAGGTAAACGACCAGATCAACCAGCAAACAGAGAGGTGACGCAGATGGCGGTTTGGACGACCATGGACCTGGTCGACGAAGCCGATATCCCGTGTCGTACCGACCCCGACCTGTGGTTCGCCGAGTCCCCTGAGGACGTCGAGTTCGCCAAGGCCCTCTGCGGAGGGTGCCCGATCCAGAAGGCCTGCCTCGCCCGCGCGCTGGAGCGCGAGGAGCCGTGGGGCGTCTGGGGCGGAGAACTCGTCCTTCGCGGAGCCGTCGTTCCGAGGAAGAGGCCGCGGGGCCGTCCCCGCAAGACCCCGGTCGCAGCCTGACCACCAGCACAGTTCTTCCACACCAGACTTCATGACCCGAAAGGCCACCACGATGAGCTTCCTGCCTACCTGGAGCAGCGAGATCCCGTATATCCGCCAGGAACTGGTACGGGACCGAATACAGGCCCTGCACAACGAGGCCGAGCAGCAACGTCTCGTCCTTCGCCTCCAGCGCATCCGCCGAGCCCGCAAGCAGGCCGAACGTGCCTCCCTGCGGCTCAGGAACGCCTTGGCCCGCATGGCCTAGCGCGGTGACCGCACACGTTCACCGGGCGCGGCTCCTCACTCCGTCGTCACCGGGCCGGCGCGCCGTGATACGGCGACGCCGGCCACGACGCCCGGCCTGGTGAACTTCATCACCGGCACGATCCTCGGGCGGCCGCTCCTCTCTCACCGGGCGGCCGCCCCTTCCCAGGGTGGGCTCTCACCTCCCACCCCGCCCGGCCACCCGCCTCCCGCCGAGTGGCCGCGTCACCCGACCGGGTGACCCAGGGGCGGACCGGCCCGCACGGCCTGGTCCGCCCCTTTCGGTGTTCTCCGGATGACGGCCAGGTTCGCTCCTTTCGCCGTTCGCGGGGATGATGGGTACGCCCGCGAGCGGAGGGAAGAACGCCATGGTCCGCCAGGAAGGTCCCGCCACGGACGGCGCCGACCTCGCCGACCTCGCCGACCTCGCCGACCTCGCCGGGCTGCGGCGTAGGCTCGTCGAGCGGGTGCGCGAGCGCGGCGGGGCGCTCAGCGAGCCGGTGGCGGCCGCGCTGCGGTCGGTGCCGCGGCACCTGTTCGTGCCGGGCACGCCGCCGGAGGCCGCCTACCGCGACCTGCCCATCGTCACCAAGCGGGACGCCGACGGCCGGCCGATCAGCTCCTCCTCCCAGCCGACCATCATGGCGATCATGCTGGACCAGCTCGGGGTCGAGCCCGGCCACCGGGTGCTGGAGATCGGCGCGGGCACCGGGTACAACGCGGCGCTCCTTGCCCACCTCACCGGCCCCGGCGGTGAGGTGGTGAGCGTGGACATCGACCGGGACGTCGCCGACGCCGCGCGAGCACACCTGACGGCGGCCGGCCACCCAGGCGTCCACGTGGTGTGCGGGGACGGAGCGCGGGGGTTCGCCGCGCGCGCTCCCTACGACCGGGTCATCGCCACGGTGGGGGTGTGGGACCTCGAACCCGCGTGGCTGGACCAGATCGCTTCCGGCGGGCGCGTCGTCGTCCCGCTCGACCTGCGCGGGGTCCAGTGCTCGGTGGCCCTGGAGCGTGCGGAGGGCCACTGGACCAGCCGCTCGATCCAGCCCTGCGGCTTCATGCGCATGCGCGGCCCGGCCGCCGGTCCCGAGCGGACGTACGTGCTGGACCGGGACGCCCAGCTCATCCTGGAGTCGCCGGCCGGAGGCGACCTCGACGCCGCCGCGACCAGGGCCCTGCTGGCCGGCCCCGCCTCCGGACGCGAGACCGGCGTGACGGCGGGCACGGCGGAGGTCTGCGCCGGGTTCAACCTGTGGCTGGCGGTCCACCAGCCGCGCTGGTTCTCGCTGGCCGAGAGCGGCGCCTCCGGCCTGCTCGAACGGGCGCCGCTGGCGATGGAGGGGTACACGCTGACCTACGGCGTCCTCGGCGACGACGGCCTCGCGGTGCTGCGGCGCGGCGAGGGAGCCGACTCCTGCTTCGCCCTGGTCGTCGACGGCTACGGGCCCGGCGGCGAGCCGGCCGAACGCCTCGCCGCGCTCGTCCGCGAGTGGGACGCCGCGGGACGTCCCGCGACCGGCGACCTCCGCCTGGACGCCCACCCGAGGGACACCCCGGACGCCGCCCTGGACGGCCGGACGGTCATCGACAAGACCCACACCCGTCTCGCCCTCTCGTGGCCGAACCGGCTGTGAGGGGCGGGCTCGGCGGGTGAGGTCGGGTGGTCAGGACGCCGTTGGCGGTGTGCCGGCATCGGACGAACGGGACGAGCCATCGGTGAGGGGGAATCCGCGACCGAAGGCTCGTTCGACGGTGATGCGGGTAAGCCACCCGAGGGCCGCGGTGAACAACGGCGGCCACGCGACGGGCCCGGGGAGTAGGCGATCAGCACCACGAGCGGGATCCACACGCGGTGCACGGCCTGGTAGAGCATGCCGGGCGGACGAACCCCCGCGAGCCGCGCCAGGTCGCACAGCGCGAAGAACAACAGCGCGGCCGCGGTGGTGGGCAGGCCGTACTTGACGCTCTCGAAGACCGCGAACGCCGCCAGGAACAGTGCGAGCGCCCCCCATCCGATCTTCCGCGGCCGACCGCCGACCGGCGGGCCGGATCGCGACGCGTCATCGGGTGTGCGTTCGGTCGTCACACACACAGCGTAGGAGGAGGGATCGGACAGCGCGCCGCCGCGTGAACCTGGATCGGCACAGACCTAGGCGGAGGCGGGAGGGCCGTCGGCGAAGCCGGGAACCCAGCGGACGACCTCGTCGCGGAAGCGGGCCGTGGCGCCGAGCTGGCACAGCACTCCGATGCCGGCCGCGTGCACCCGGTTGATCAGGACGTAGGAGGGGGGCAGGTTGAGCTGGCGCACGACGTTGTTCGGCCGCAGGTCGGTGACCGTCGCGACCTGCCGCTGCAGCCACTCGCGGCTGAAGGTGAACTCCTCCACCCGGGTCGGCTCGACATAGGGGGCGAGGAAGGCCCGCAGCGCCTCGACGTCGACCTCGATGTGGGGGCGGATGAACCCCTCGTCGCGCAATCCCTGGACGACGGCGCGCATGTCGCCCTGGTTGAAGATGCGGGTGAGCGTGCCGAAGACCTCCGGATAGCCGTCGGGCATGCGGTTGACCGCTCCGAAGTCGAGCACGCCCAGCCGGCCGTCCGGCAGGACGCGGAAGTTGCCCGGGTGCGGGTCGGCGTGCAGCATGCCCGCGCGGGCGGGGGAGCTGAACAGGAACCGCACGAACAGCAGCCCGGCGCGGTCGCGCTGCTCCTTGGTGCCATCGGTGATGATCTTCGACAGCGGGGTGCCGTCCAGCCACTCGGTGACGATGATCTGCTCGTTCGCGGCGATGACATCCGGCACGAAGAAATCGGGGTCGCCGTGGTAGGCGGTGGCGAAGCCGTGCTGGGCCTCCGCCTCGCGCAGGTAGTCGAGCTCCTCGGTGACCCGCTCTCTCAGCTCGCCGAGCACGGCCTTGATGTCCAGCCCCGGAAGCAGAACCCCGAACAGCTTGCCCAACCGGGCGAGCTGGTTGAAGTCGGACAGCAGGGCCTTGCCCGCGCCTGGATACTGGATCTTGACGGCGACCTCGCGCCCGTCCTCCCAGACGGCCTTGTGCACCTGGCCGATGGAGGCGGCGGCCGTGGGAGCGTCATCGAAGCTCTGGAAGTGCCGGCGCCAGTCGTCGCCGAGCTGTTCGGCGAGGACGGCGTGCACCGTCGCGGCCGGCAGGGGCGGCGCGGCGTCCTGCAGCTTGGTGAGCGTGGCGCGGTAGGGCCCGGCGATCTCGGGCGGCAGCGCCGCCTCGAAGATCGAAAGGGCCTGGCCGAGCTTCATGGCCCCGCCCTTGAGCTCGCCGAGGACGCGGAAGATCTGCTCGGAGGTGCGTTGCTGGATCTCCTGCGCCACGATCTCGGCGGACTTCCCACCGATGCGCTTGCCCAGGCCGAGGGCGGTGCGGCCGGCGAACCCCAAGGGGAGCGTCGCCAGCTTGGCCGAACGCGTCACTGCGTGTTGGGGGAAGTCGCTCACGCGACCATTGTTAGCGGACCGAAGTGCTTTCGACTACAACGACATTGCGGATGGGCCTCCCACGACCGTTTTTTCCAACCCCAATCAGGCATTACGTCGACTGTGCAGTTCGTCACAGTGGGCTCCGCGCCGTCGACACAACCCAGTGCGTGACCGGCCGCATGCGCCGCGACCAGCGTTGACAGCACCGTGTCACAGGCGATCTCACCGGCCGGGAACCCGCCCAGCCGGGCGCCGATCATGGGCCACGACGGGTCGCGGTCGCGGCGGATCAGCTCCAGGCAGCGCAGGCACGAGGTGACTCCGGGGATCACCAGCGGGCCGACCGAACCGACGCCCTCCGCGGCGCCGGCCAGCAGGTGCGGGATGCCCAGCGCGACCAGCTCGTGCGCTATGAGGCCGTCCAGCGGGCCCACCGGCGCCAGGACGACCAGGTCGGGACGGCTGGCGCCGTCGGCGAGCTGGGAGGCGGTGCCGCCGGTCCAGGCGTTGACGCCCGGCGCCACCCGGCGCGCGGCGGCCACCGCGCCGTCCTCCCTGCGGTGGCCGGCGTCGGCGAACGACAGCCCGCCGGGGACGACGTCCTCGTGCCGGGCCGTGCCCGGATCGACCACGCACAGGTGCCCGACGCCCGAGGCGGCCAGCAGCACGGCGATCTGGGCGCCGACCCGCCCGGCGCCGTACACGCGGACGTGCGCCGCGCGGCGGCGTCCGAACGCCGACAGCCCGCCGTCGCCCGCGTCGGCGGGTGACAGCGACAGCGCGTCGAGGTCGGGCCCGAGCCGCGCGCGTTCGCCGGAGGTCAGGTCGCGCAGCGGCGCGGGCCGCGTGGCGGCGTCGTCCAGCACGCCGTGCTCGGACAGCAGGGCCACGACCCGCCGGACGGTGGCCTCGTCGAGGTCACCGCGGGCGATCAGCTCCTCCAGCGTGCGCGTGCCGTCGAGGCCCTCGACGAAGCGGCGCACGCGCGGCTCCAGATCGGTGAGCACCACCGCGCGCGACGGGTGGACGCCCAGCTGGAGGGTGCGGTCGTCACGGTGAAGGCGGCGCAGTGCGGGCTTGAGCCGAGGCCGGGCGGGTGGCGCGGGCGGCCGCCGGCGGGACGGGGGAGGGGGAGCGGCGGGGAACCGCGGAGAGGAGGTCACGATCGCGCAGCCTGCCACGGACACCGCCCCGCCCGGCGGCCGTTGTCCCCACCTGTGGATAAGTTCGGCGCGGATTCACGGTGGTCGGCGGCGGCATGTGGGACACATGAGGGCGCTGTGTTGACTGAACATCAGGCGAACGTTGATTGACCAGGGAAAACGTTGTTCACCCCCTGTGGAAATACGGCACTGTCGGCTACCGTTCATATGTGCCCCCCGAGACAGTCGAGGTCCGCCGGAGTGCACGCCGCCGGCGGACCGTATCCGCATATCGCGATGGAGACAAGACCATCGTGTTGCTGCCTGCCGGTCTGAGCCGCACCGACGAGGAACAATGGGTCCGGCGCATGCTCGATCGCCTCGCCGCCAAAGAGCAGCGCAGGCGCCCGAGCGACGATGACCTGCTCGAACGGGCCCGCGATCTCGCCGTGCGCTACCTGGACGGCAAGGCGGTGCCCTCGAGCGTGCGGTGGGCGGAGAACCAGCGGCACCGCTGGGGGTCGTGCACCCCCGACCACGGCACCATCCGGCTGTCGACGCGCCTGCGCGGCATGCCCGCCTGGGTCGTCGACTACGTCATCATGCACGAGCTGGTCCACCTGCTGGTTCCCAGCCACGGTCCCCGGTTCTGGGCCCTCGTCGAGCGCTATCCCAGGGCCGAACGGGCACGCGGGTTCCTGGAGGGGTACTCCATGGCGGCGAACGGTACGGTCGAGGAATGCTGAACCCGCGCGACGGCCGTCTCGCCACAGGGGTGGCGGCCACCGCCGGAGCCCGATGAGGCAGGCCGCGGTCCTGGTCACTCCGGCCATGGGCAAGGGCGCCCCGCCCGGCGTGGACTCCGGAGAGTTCCTGCTGGCCCTGGCCGAGGACACCTACGAGATCGTCGCCGGGCTTGACCTGGTCGAGCCCGTCATCCTGGCCGCCGGCGTCGACGGGCTCGAGGACCTCGCCTGGCCCGGCACCCGGGTGATCGCACTGCCGGACTCCGGCGGCGTCGCCGAGGCGTTCGCCGCGCTCGCGCCGTACGGCGAGGAGGCCGTCGTGATCAGCGGCGACGCACCCGACCTGCCCCCGCTGCTGATCGGCAAGCTGTTCCGCGAACTCGGCCGCGCACCCATCGCGGTCTGCCCGGCCGAGGGCGGCGGGGCCGTGGCGATGGCGGCCCGGCTGCCGTTCCCCGACTGGGCGAAGGCCGGGCTGGAGGAGGACGACGTGGTCGCGCGGCTGCGCGCGCAGGCGCCCGGCAGACGGATGGTCGCCACCGGCCCCGGCTGGCACCGGCTGCGCGTCCCCGCGGACGTCGCCCGGCTGGACCCGGGCCTGGAAGGCTGGGACAACACCCGGGCCCTGCTCACCGGCCGATGACGCCCCGCCAAGCGCCCCGGCGGTGAGGGCCGCCGGGCCGGCAGGGGGTCAGCCGGCGGCCGGCAGGGACAGCTCGGTGATGACCGCGCGGTGATCGGTGCGCGGGACGGTGTACACGTGGTAGCCGAGCACCGAGATGCGCCGGTCGGCGAGCACGTGGTCGATGGTGATCAGCGGCGGCAGCTTCTTGTTCGCCGGCCAGGTCGGAGTCAGGCCGCCCCCGGCGGTGTCGCCCGCGTCGCGGTACCCGCGCGCGACGACCTTGCGCATCTCGGCGTGGTCGAGGCTGGCGTTGAAGTCGCCCGCCAGGATGCGGAACGGCCCCGACACCGGCCCCGCCGGCAGCGCGCGCAGCCCTTCGGTCCACTGGGTGACCTGCGGACCCAGCGGCGGCAGAGTGTGCACGTCGACGATCTGGACCTGCGCGCCGCCCGGCAGGGTGAGCTTGGCCGCCGGCATGTTGTGCCCGATGACCTGGAACAGACCGTCCAGGCGGGTGATCGGATGGCGGGAGAAGATGCCGCTGCCCGCAGCGCTCCACTCGTCCTGCAGGTAGCGGTAGGGCATGAGGTCCTTCAGCCCCGCGGCGTCCAGGGCCTCCACGGCCCCCGGAGTGAGCTCCTGGGTGTTCAGGACGTCGGGGCGGTGGCGGCGCACCAGGTCCACCACGGTCTGGGCGTCGCCGTGGCCGAAGAAGAGGTTCGACGTCATGATCGTGAACGGCACCCCGGAGGACGCCTGCGCGACCGGCGCGTCCCCGAACGCGCGGGGCAGCACGCTGACGCCGAGCGCGGCGGTCGTCGCCAGGGCCACCGCGGTCACGGCCTTTCTGCGTGACAGGACCCCGAGCAGGACCGGCAGGAGCGAGCCCGCCGCGGCGTACGGAGTCGCGGTCATGATCTGCGCCGGGAACGATCCACGCTCCAGGCCGCCGAGCCGCCATACGGCCCAGGCGGCGAACGGGGTCACCGCGAGCCAGGCGAGCTTCCCGGAAACGCGGAGGCGGAGGCGCCGGGACGGGGTCACGATCACGCCCCCCACCGGTGTGTCGGTCGTGATGTTCACCAGTCCCCCGGGCATGCTTCGGCAGTACCTCTAGAGCCTATCCAGCCTGTGTATGACCCGCGTGAAGACGCGGCGCGCGGACCTCGTGTCACCGGAGAAGCAGAGATCTCAGGCGGGCCGCTGCGGGCTCGCGTCCAGCAGCAGCGCGCGGGCGCGGCGCGCGAGCCGGCGGGTCGCCTCGTCCGTCGGCTCGGGGATGTCCTCGACGGGCACCCAGCGAAGCTCCAGCGACTCCTCGCTGATCACGAATTCGGCGCCCGGCGGCGCCACGGCGCCGTACTCGACGTCCAGGTGCCAGCTGTGCGGGGGATGGCACCACACCCGGTGCCGGTCGAGCGCGAGCGGGCCGGGCAGGAGCCGCAGGCCCGCGATGCCGGACTCCTCCGTCGCCTCGCGCAGCGCGGCTTCCTCCAGCGACAGGTCGGCCGGCTCGCAGTGCCCGCCCATGGGCAGCCACATCCCGGCCTTCGGGTGCAAGGTGAGCAGCACCTTGCACCCGTCGTGCGAGAGCACCGCGGTGGTGGCCGTCAGGTGCCCCGGCGCGCACGAGCGCCACATGGCGTCGTCGTACCGGCCCAGGTGCGAGAGGAACTCCTCGCGGAGCGACTCCTCGCCGGAGGTCGGCGCGGACCAGCCGGACAGCGCGGCCAGCGCCCGCTCGTGGAGCGTCACCCTTCGCCGGGCCCCGCGGACCCGCGTCCCGGGCCGTCCTCGCCGGGCTCTTCCCCGCCCGGACCGTCCTGCGGCGCCTGGTCCTGCTCGAACGCCGACAGGTCGAGCTTGGTGTCGCCGCGGACGAACGCTTCGGGGTCGTCCAGGTCTGCGGCGACCGGCATCAGATCGGGGTGGGACCACACCGCGTCGCGCCCGTCGACGCCGCGGGCGGCGGCCAGGGCCTGCCACAGCGCGGCGGCCTCGCGCAGCCGGCGTGGACGCAGCTCAAGACCCACGAGCGTGGCGAAGGTGCGCTCGGCGGGCCCGCCGGTCGCCCGGCGGCGGCGCATGGTCTCCGACAGGGCGGCGGCCGAGGGCAGCTTGCCTTCGGCGGCGGCGTCGACCACCGTGCCGACCCAGCCCTCGACCAGGGCGAGGATGGTCTCCAGCCGCGACAGCGCGACCTTCTGACGCTCGGTCTCCTCGGGCTTGAGCAGCGCGCCGCCGCTCAGAGCCTCCTGGATCTGCTCGGGGTTGCTGATGTCCAGCCCGCGGATCTGCTCCTCCAGGGCGGAGGTGTCCACGGTGATGCCCTTGGCGTACTCCTCGACGGCGCCGAACAGCTGGGTGCGCAACCACGGGACGTGCTGGAACAGCCGATGGTGCGCGGCCTCCCTGAGCGCCAGGTAGAGGCGGATCTCCTCGGAGGGGATCTCCAGGCCGTGGCTGAAGGCGGCGATGCCGCCCGGCAGCAGCGCGGCGGTGTCCGACAACGGCAGCCCGATGTCGGAGGAGCCGATGACCTCGGGGGCCAGCGCGCCGAGGGCCTGGCCGATCTGGCTGCCGACCATCATGCCGCCCATCTGGCGCATCATGCCCATCAGCGGCCCGAGCTGCGCGGCCATCGCCTGGTCGCCGCCGAGCCCGCCGAGCCCGGCGCCGCCCAGAGCGCCGCCCATGGTGTCGACCATGCGCTCGGCGATCGGGTCGCACAGCTGCTTCCACACCGGGACGGTCTTCTCGATCCACTCCGAGCGGCTCCACGCCTCGGGCGCGGTCAGCCCGCTCGGCAGCTCGGTCACCTCGTTCAGCCAGAGGTCGGCGAGGCGGAGCGCGTCGACGATCTGGCGGCGCTCCCCCTCCATGACGCTCGGATCGCCTTCGGCGACCACGGCGTGGCGGGCGATGTTCTTGGCCATGTCCCAGTTGACGGGACCGGAGCCCGCCGGAGCCGAGAGCATGTCGGCGAACTGGCGCATGGCCGCGGCCATCTGCTCCGGATCGCCGAACATCGCGAACGGATTCTCGTTGGGGTCGTTTTCGCGACCTGGCAGGTCAGTCACCGCTCTACCTCGTGCAGGATGGAGGAGTCCACATCCGCCACGTTATCCGTCGCAGGGCGGATCAGTGCAAAGTGAGGACCTCGTGACTACCTCGAAACGCCTCCGCCCGCCGGTCGTCGCCGTCACGGGCGCGGCATCCGGTCTGGGGAGGGAGTTCCTCTCCCGGGTCGCCTCGTCTGCGGATTTCCGCCGCGTCGTGGCGATCGACGATCAGCGAGGGGACGTCGCGGACGTCACCTGGCGGGTGATCGACGTCCGAGATCCGCTCTTGGCGAACCGCATCTCCGACGTCGACGTGCTGGTGCATCTGGCCGCCGACTACCGGCTCGACTCCGACCCGGGCGAGCGCCGCGGGTACAACCTGCGGGCCGCCCAGACGGTGCTCACCGCCTCGGCCGCCGCGCGCGTCCGGCGGGTGGTCGTCGTGACCAGCGCCATGGTCTACGGGGCGGCGCCGGACAACCACGTCCCGCTGCCCGAGGACGCGCCGGTCGCCGCCGAGCCCGACTCCGGCGTCGTCGGCGACCACCTGGAGATCGAGGCGCTCGTGCGCCGCGCCCTGCGCAGCCATCCGGGCCTCGAGGTCACCGTGCTGCGGCCGGCCGCCGTCGTCGGCGCCGGTGTGGACACCGTGGTCACCCGCCACTTCGAGGCGCCCCGCCTGCTCACGGTCAAGGGCTCCGCCCCGCGCTGGCAGTTCTGCCACGTCGAAGACCTGGTCTCGGCGCTGGAGCTCGCGGCGCTCGGCCAGGTCTCGGGGGTGGTCACCGTGGGCAGCGACGGATGGCTGGAGATGGAGCAGGTCGAGGAGCTGTCGGGCCTGCGGCGTTTCGAGCTGCCCGCCGGGCTCACCTTCGGCACCGCCCAGCGCCTGCACCGGCTCGGCATCACCCCGGCCCCCGCGACCGACCTGCACTACGTCGTCTACCCGTGGGTGGTCGACTGCGCCTCCCTGCGCGCGGCCGGGTGGAAGCCCGCCTGGACCAACGAAGCGGCGTTCCAGCAGCTCCTGGAGCTGCGCGAGGGCCGCCACGCGGTCGTCGGCCGCCGCCTGCCGGGCAAGGAGGCCACCCTGACCGCCGCCGGGGCCACCGTCGCGGTCATCGGCACCGCCGCCATCGTCCGCCGGGCCCGCAGACGCCGCCGCATCTGATCGTGCTTGCGTGGCCTCGCTGCGCTCGGCGGGCTCGGGACGCGGCGGGGGCGGGAGAGACCGGATGTGGGGGGCGACACAGTAGGCTTCGAGGGGTGACCGCCATTCGTTTGCTGGGCATTCGGGACACTCCGCTGTCGGTGGAAGAGGTGCTCGCCGCCGTCGGCGACCACGGGGCCGGGGGGACGACGCTCTTCGTCGGCACCGTGCGCGATCATGACAACGGCAAGCCGGTGACCTTGCTGTCGTACTCGGCGCATCCGACGGCCGAGGCCGAGCTGCGCCGCGTGGCCGAGAAGGTCGCCGCGGACTTCCCGGTCACGGCGCTCGCGGCCGTCCACCGGGTCGGCGAGCTCGAGCTCGGCGACGCCGCGGTGATCGTCGCGGTGGCCGCCGCGCACCGGGGCGAGGCGTTCGAGGCGTCCCGCCGCCTGATCGACGACCTGAAGAGCGAGGTCCCGATCTGGAAGCACCAGGTGTTCACCGACGGCTCCACCGAGTGGGTCGGCGCCGGCGGGTGATCCGCCCCGCCGGAAGCTGCGATTGACCTGGATGTCCGCCCTGTGTGTGTCCGCGTAACCACCGACGTGGTAAGCGCATAGAGTTGCCACCATGTCCCGACGACGTCTGACGTTGATGATGGCGGGCGTCCTCACGCTCGTGCTGGGTGGGGCGGGCGCGCTGCTTCCGGTGCCGTACGTCGCGCTGAGCCCGGGCCCGACCGAGAACACCCTCGGCGACGTGAAGGGCAAGCCGGTCATCAGCATCTCGGGCCATCAGACCTACCCGACCTCGGGCAAGCTCAGCCTGGTCACCGTCGCCTACCAGGGCGGCCCCGACGCGCACATCGACCTGCTCACGGCCCTGCGCGGCTGGATGGACCCGACGGTCGCCGTCGTCCCGGAAGAGACGATCTTCCCCAAGACGGTGTCGGTCAAAGAGGTCGAGCAGCAGAACACCCAGGAGATGAGCAGCTCCCAGCAGGACGCCACCGCGGCGGCGCTGAACGAGCTGAAGATCCCGGTCGGCTACCTCGTGGCCGTGGCCAGCGCCCAGAAGGGCAGGCCCGCCGACGGCAAGCTGCGCGCGGGGGACGGCATAGCGACGGTCGACGGCACTCCGGTGCGCACCGTCGACGAGGTCGGGGCGCTGGTCCGCAAGCACAAGACGGGCGAGCAGGTCGACTTCGGCATCGTGCGCGACGGCAAGCCGATGAACGTCCAGGTCGGCACCGTCGCCGGCAAGGACGGCCCCATCGTCGGGGTGATGATGGGCGGCACGCGCTACAAGTTCCCGTTCGAGGTCACCGTCAACGTCGGCGACGTCGGCGGGCCGAGCGCCGGGCTGATGTTCTCGCTCGGCATCTACGACAAGCTCACCCCCGGCGAGCTCACCGGCGGCAAGTCGATCGCCGGCACCGGCACGATCACGCCGGACGGCAAGGTCGGCCCGATCGGGGGCATCCAGCAGAAAATGGTCGGCGCCCGCGACGCCGGCGCGACGGTCTTCCTGACCCCCGCCGACAACTGCGACGACGCCGTTCCCGCCGTGCCCAAGGGCCTGCGCCTGGTCAAGGTCTCCACCATGCACGAGGCCGTCCAGGCGATCGAGGCGTTGCGCACGGGTTCCGGGCCGGTGCCGAGGTGCTCGTCCCGATGACGCGGTGGCCGACGTGATCGCCGCACGCGACCGCGCCGCGGGGAACCCGCCGCCCGTCCGGGGCGTTGGGCCACGTGGACACGCGCGTCTCATCCAGGGGCGCCGCACGATCTCCGACCCTGCCCGCGGGCGGCCTTCGACAGGGGGCGTCCGCCGGCGAACCCGGCGCACGTTGTGCTCCGGCGGCGCCCAGGGCTCGGAGCGTGACCGCGCCATCACCGGTGTAGGTTGCCAAGACACGGACCGTTACTCGTGAAATCTAGGGGTGGGCCTTGACCTTCCGGAACCCCGGCGCGGGTCGGGCGATGCGTTTGCCCCGCCGGCCGCGGCTTCTCGTGCCCGTCGCGATCACTCTGGTCGCGATCGTCATCTTCTTCTTCGTCTTCGCCGGCATCTTCACCGACTGGCTGTGGTTCGACTCGGTCGGCTACACCACGGTGTTCTCGACGATGCTGGTGACCCAGTTGCTGCTGTTCGTCTTCGGCGCGCTGCTGATGGGCGGCATCGTCGGCGGGAACATCCTCATCGCCTTCCGGTCGCGGCCGCTGTTCGGCATCGGCATGTTCGGCGGCTCCGCGCAGGGCGCCGACCGCTACCGCGCGGCGCTCGACCCGCACCGCAAGATGATCTTCATCGTCGGACTGGCGGTCCTGGGCCTGTTCACCGGGTCCTCCACCGCCGGCCAGTGGAAGACCTGGCTCCTGTTCATCAACGGGACGCCGTTCGATAAGGTCGACCCGCTGTTCAAGATGGACGTCTCGTTCTTCATGTTCACCTATCCGTTCATCCGGATGGTGCTGAACTTCCTGTTCACGGCGGTGATCATCTCGATCATCGCCGCGGCGATCGTCCACTACCTGTACGGCGGCTTCCGGCTCAACTCGCCCGGCCTGCACGCCACGCGCGCCGCCCGTGTCCACCTCTCGGTGCTGGTCGGCCTGTTCGTGCTGCTGAAGGCCGTGGCCTACTGGGTCGACCGCTACGGGCTGGTCTTCTCCGACCGCGGCAAGGTGTTCGGCGCCTCCTACACCGACGTGAACGCCGTGCTGCCCGCCAAGAGCATCCTGGCGATCATCGCGCTGATCTGCGCCGTGCTCTTCTTCGCCGGCGTCATCCGGCCCGGCGGCATGCTGCCGGGCGTCGGCCTCGGCCTCCTGGTGCTGTCGGCCGTCCTGGTCGGCGGCGTCTACCCGGTCCTGGTCGAGCAGTTCCAGGTCAAGCCGAACCAGCAGAGCAAAGAGCGGCAGTTCATCGACAGCAACATCAGGGCCACCCGAGATGCCTACGGCGTGGCCTCCACCGAGGTCACGCCGTACAGCGCCAAGACGCAGGGCAGCCAGCAGGAGATCGCGAGCGAGGCCTCCACGATCCCGGGCGTCCGCCTGCTCGACCCGACGGTGCTGCCCGCGACCTACGAGCAGCTCCAGCAGATCAAGGGCTACTACCAGTTCCCCGAGTCGCTCGACGTCGACCGGTACACCATCGACGGGGTGTCGCGTGACACGGTCGTCGCGGTGCGCGAGATCGGCCGGCCGCCCGACCGCAACTGGATCAACGACCACCTGGTCTACACCCACGGCTTCGGCTTCGTCGCCAGCCCTGGCAGCAAGACCGATCCCCAGGGCAACCCCGACTTCCTGGTCAAGGACATCCCGCCGACCAACGGCCTCGGCTCCTTCGAGCCGCGCATCTACTTCGGCGAGCACTCTCCCGACTACTCGATCGTCGGCGGCGGCAAGAACATCGAGCTCGACTATCCCGAGCAGAGCGGCAACGGCCAGGGCAGCGGCCAGGTGAACACCACCTACCGCGGCAAGGGCGGCGTGCCCATCGGCAACTTCTTCACCCGCATGCTCTACGCCGCCAAGTACGGCGAGACCAACATGCTCCTGTCGTCCAGCATCAACGACCAGTCGCGCATCCTGTACAACCGGGACCCGAGGTCGCGGGTCCAGCAGGTCGCCCCGTTCCTCACCCTGGACGGCGACCCGTACCCCGCGATCGTCAACAACCGCGTCCAGTGGATCATCGACGGCTACACCATGTCGGAGGACTACCCCTACTCTCAGCGCCGCAGCTTCGGCGACATGACCCGCGACACCTCCACCGACCGGTTCCTGACGCCGCAGCAGCCCCGGGACCAGATCAACTACATCCGCAACTCGGTCAAGGCGACGGTGGACGCCTACGACGGCACCGTCACGCTGTACAGCTGGGACGACAACGACCCGCTGCTCAGGACCTGGGAGAAGGCCTTCGGCGGCGTCATCCAGCCCAAGTCGAAGATCCCCCCGCAGCTGATGGACCACCTGCGCTACCCCGAAGACCTCTTCAAGGTGCAGCGCGACGTCCTCGGCCAGTACCACGTGACCAACCCCGACGCCTTCTACGGCGGCCAGGACTTCTGGAAGGTCCCCGAGGACCCGGCAAGTTCCAAGACCAAGCAGCCGCCGTACTACGTGACGATGCGGATGCCGAACGAGACCGATCCGAAGTTCTCGCTGACCACCACCATGGTGCCCAACAACCGGGACAACCTGGCGGCGTTCATGTCGGTGGACGCGACGGGCGGTGCGGACACCAAGATCCGCATCCTGCAACTCCCCAGTGAGACGACGATCCGCGGTCCCAAACAGGCGCAGAACGCCTTCGACACCAAGGCGGCGAGCGTCCTCAACGATCTGCGCATCGGCGGCACCACCGAGACGCTGAACGGCAACCTGCTCACGCTGCCGTTCGGCGGCGGCCTGCTGTACGTCCAGCCGGTCTACGTCCAGCCGAAGGTGCAGAACTCCGCGCGCTACCCGACCCTGTTCCGCGTGCTGGTGATGTTCGGCAACGACGTCGGCGTCGGCAACACGCTCAAGGACGCGCTGGACCAGGTCTTCGGGCAGAGCGCGCAGACGCCGTCCAACCCGACGACGCCCGGCGAGCCGCAGACGAGCGTGGTCACCACCGACCTCGCCACCGCCTACAACAACGCACAGAAGGCCTACGACGACGGCCAGAAGGCCATCAAGAGCGGTGACTTCGCGGCGTACGGCGAGGCGCAGAAGCGGCTCGCCGACGCGCTGAAGCAGCTGCAGTCGGCACTGGACAAGCAGAACGCCGCCACGCCGGCGGCCTCTCCGTCCGCGTCCCCGTCGGCGACGACCACACCCAACCCCGCGTCGGTCTCGGCCACGCCGACACCGAGCGCCTCACCCGCGCCGAGTTCGTAGCCCGCTCTCGGGCCGGGGGCCGCGAGGCTCCCGGCCCGAGACCGGCGAGGCGCGACGATTTGCCAGTGCTCTCCACGGCCGATAGTCTCTTCAATGCAAGCCGACGCGGGGTGGAGCAGCTCGGTAGCTCGCTGGGCTCATAACCCAGAGGTCGTAGGTTCAAATCCTACCCCCGCTACCACGAAGGCCCTGGTCACAGAGATGTGACCAGGGCCTTTCCCGTTTCCCGGCCTCACCGGCTCCCCGCGGCGGCGGCTTTCAGACCAGCCGGGCGCCCTGCGCGGCGAACATCGCCACATCGATCACCGCGACCGCGACGGTCACCGCGAAGGCCGCCCGCCGCAGGTTGCCCCGCGCGGCCGCCAGACCGCCTCCCAGGGCCAGCACGACGGCCGCCAGGCCGGCCACGGCGGGCGCGCCGGCATGTCCGCCGGGACCGAGGGCGATGACGACCGACGCGGCCACGAGCAGGACGGCGGCGCCGACGCGGGCGCCGGTGGCCCCGAGGCGCTGCGGCAGGCCGCGCACGCCGAGGGCGAGGTCGTCCGGCAGGTCGGGGATCACGTTGGCGAAGTGGGCGCCCATGCCGAGCAGCGCCCCGGCCGCCATGGCCCACGCGGCCGGCCACGGGTGCCCGGGCAGCCCGAGGGTGATGAACGCCGGGAGCAGCCCGAAGGCGGCGGCGAAGGGGAGCGGCGAGGCCGCCGTGGCCTTGAGCCGCAGGTTGTACAGCCAGCCGCACGCCACGGCGGCCAGGTGTACGAGCCCGGCCGCGAGGCCGTTCGCCAGCGACAGCGGCACGCACGCCGCCAGGGCCACGAACGCGGCGCGGGCGACGGTACGGGGCGCCAGGCCCTCGCCTGTCCCGTCCGGAGTGCCGGGCCCGGCGGCGAGCGGCTTGTCGGCCCGGCCGATGGCCTGGTCGCGCCTCCGGTCGATCCAGTCGTTGCTCCAGCCGATCGACAGCTGACCGCTGAGCACCGCCGCACCGGCGAGCAGGGTGCCGCCGGCGCCCCTGCCGACGCCGGCCGCGAGGGCCGAGCCCATCGCCGTGACGACCACGGTGGGTCCCGGATGGCTGGCCCGGATCAGCGCGAGCATGTGATCTCCCTGCTTCCCGCCGCCCACGCCGCTTCCGCGGCGCGAACGGCGCAATCGAACCTGTGATCGAACGCTGTCGGCCCTCTCGGATAGTCTGCCGCTATGCGGATCGCGGTGACGGCGGACGCGGAGGGCGGCACGCTGCGGCCCTCGGGGGAGCATGCCAGGCGGGTGGGCGATCTCGCACGGGCCGTCGGCGATCTCGAGCGCTCCGCGCGCCCCCGGTGGGTCTGGGCCGACACGCGCGCCCTCTACCCTCCGCTGATCGCCAAGGGGGTCCGGGTGGCACGCTGCCACGACGTCACCCTCACCGAGTCACTACTGCTCGCCCACGAGGGCAGGTACGGCGAGCCCAGGTCGGCGCAGGCCGCCTACGCGCGGCTGCGCGGCCTGCCGGTGCCCGTGGACGAGGCCGGTCCGCACGCCGTCCAGGACACGCTCTTCGAGCCCGAGCCGGCCGAGGTCGACGTGAGCGAGGTGTACGCCGACCAGCTCAGGCGCATCGAGGCCGCCGAGCATCCGGGCCGGTTCCGTCTGCTCGTCGCCGCCGAGTCCGCCGGGGCGCTGATCGCGGCCGAGATGAGCCACGACGGCATGCCCTGGCGCGAGGACCTGCACGATGAGCTGCTGAGCGAACTGCTCGGCCCGAGGCCCGTGCACGGCATGCGCCCGGCCAAGCTCCAGGCCCTCGCCGACCAGGTGAGCGCGGCTTTCGGGCAGACGGTCAACCCCGACTCACCGCAGCAGATCGTCAAGGCGTTCAAGTCGGCCGGCCTCAGCGTCGCCTCGACCAGGTCCCATGTGCTCAAGCAGGTCGACCACCCGGCGGTCGCGCCGCTGCTCGCCTACAAGGAGCTCGCGCGGCTGTACAGCGCCCACGGCTGGACATGGGCCCACCAGTGGGTCCGCCGCCACCGGCTCCATCCCGAGTACGTCGTCGCGGGGGTGGTCTCGGGCCGCTGGGCGACCAGCGGCGGCGGGGCGTTGCAGATCCCCAAGGTGATGCGCCGGGTGGTGGTCGCCGACGAGGGGTGGAGGCTGGTCGTGGCCGACGCGGCGCAGCTCGAGCCCCGGGTGCTGGCGGCGATGGCCGGTGATCGCGGTCTGGCCCGCGCCGCCGGCGAGATCGACCTGTACGCGGCCCTCGCGCAGGCGTTCGGCGGAGCCCGCGACAACGCCAAGATCGCCATGCTGTCCGCGATGTACGGGGGCACCAGCGGCGACGCCGCGAAGCTGCTGCCCATCATGCGGCAGCGGTTCCCGCTCGCTTACGCCTTCGTCGAGGAGGCCGCCAAGGCCGGGGAGGACGGCCGGCTGGTGCGGTCCTGGCTCGGGCGCACGTGCCCGCCGCCGTCGGCGCACTGGCTGAACCTGGTCTCCGGGCCCGAGGGCGGCCGCGCGGCCCGCGACCGCGGGCGCTTCACCCGCAACTTCGTCGTGCAGGCGACAGCGGCCGAGTGGGCCCTCACACTGATGGCGTTGCTGCGCGGGCTGCTGCCGTCTCCCGCGAGGCTGGTGTTCTTCCAGCACGACGAGGTGATGGTCCACTGCCCCGAAGAGGTGGTGCAGGAGGTGTCGGCGGCGGTGAGCCGGGCGGCGGAGGAGGCCACGCGGCTGCTGTTCGGCCAGACGCCCGTGCGCATTCCGATGGAGGCCGTCGCGGTCTCCTGCTACGCCGATGCCAAATAGCTCACGCCCGCTCGCGCTCGGCCCACGCGGTGGCCCTGATCAGCGACAACGACTTGCGACCCGCCCAGCCGAGCAGGCCGACGCTGAAGACGATCTGGATGGCACGCAGCCACCCGGGCGTGGCCGTGGCGGCGAAGACCACCACGCCCAGCCAGAGCATGCCGAACACCGCTACCAAGGTGACAGCCGCCCAGTTCAGCCCCCGCATCAACATGGGGGAAGTCTCCCAGGGCGACTCTCATGTCGCGGCAAAGCCAGTCATCTCGACACGTGAGCTTGCTGTGCCGATTTGGCGTGGAATATCGATCAGCGAGGCAGCCTGCGGGCGGTGCCCCCACACCGGCGCATCCGAGCGCTCGCCCGTGGGCGGCTCGCCGGCCGCTGCTCAAGGTTGGCGAGCAGGGCCTCCGCCGACCGGACGTCCGACAGGATGCGCAGGACCTCCTCGTCGCCGTCGGGAAGCTGCCCCTTCTTGCCCAACTCGTGCCGCAGGAATGTCAACGGGTCGGCGTCCCCGATCGCCTCCGCGGCGACGGTCGCCCGAGCGGCCGTCAGCAGGCCAAGGTAGTGGGCGCGAAGCGTCGCCTCGCGCAGTCGCGCCTGCTCCAAGTCGTCGAGCAGGGTGCCGGCGATCTGCAGGAGATCGTCGGAGCCGCCCTTCTCGGCCGCGATGTGAGCACGGATGTCGTCGAACTCCGACCGCGTCATGATGACCACCTCCACGGGCGGGATCCCGGGCGCCGGGGTGGCGCCGAGGGAGTCCCGCACCCTCTTCGTAACGTGTGGCGATTGCGGATGACTTGCCGACGGGTTGCCCCGGCGCGAATCGCTCGCTGTTTGGGATGGCTGAGAGGCGGGAAAGGTTTACCGACTATCGAAGTGGCCTCGGGCACTCCTGGGATGCTGCTAGAGTTTCCCCTCGTTGGGCGGCGATCAGGCCCCGAGAGATCCAAAAAATCTTCCGGATGACTGGCTGTGCCCGCAATCCTCTCGCTGTCCGGTTCATCCCGGTTGATGCCTCAAAGTTGCATCTGTCCGGTTGGCCTGGTAAGCTTGAGGGGTTGCCCTGGAAACGGGGTAACGAATTTTAGCAGGTTTTGATGATTCACGGCAGATCGGTTGATTTGACGGAGATCGCCGGAAACTGGTAAAGTTTAAGAACACGAGATGAACGCCCCAGTCGGGGGTCGGGTCCTTGGTGGGTCTGGTTTCCGGTGGTGTACGCGTCCGTTTC
>NZ_JBHTCG010000052.1:0-40777 GCF_042665155.1 Sphaerisporangium rhizosphaerae
CCCGCCGCGGGCGCGGCGGGCACGGCGGGCACGGCGGGCACGGCGGGCACGGCGGGCACGGCGGGCACGGCGGGCACGGCGGGCACGGCGGGCACGGCGGGCACGGCGGGCACGGCGGGCACGGCGGGCACGGTGAGCACGGTGAGCAGGGCGGGCACGGCGGGCACGCGTTTCAACGGGCGAGGGCGCGGCGCAGGGCGGCGGAGCGTCCGGCGACGGCTCTGCGGCTCAGCTCGGCGCCCGGCACCAGCGCGTCGAACCCGTGGAAGGCCCCCGGGTACATGTGGAACTCGGTGGACACCTCCGCCTGGACGAGCCGGCGGGCGTAGTCGGCGCACTCGTCGCGGAAGACCTCCAGCTCGCCGACGTCGATGTAGGCGGGCGGCAGCCCGGACAGGTCCCCGGCCCTGGCAGGCGCCGCGTACGGCGGCACGCCGGCGGACCCGGCCGCCTCGCCCAGCAGCGCCCGCCAGCCGAAGGCGTTGGCGGCGCGGTTCCACGCCACCGCATCCTCCGACCGCAGGGACGAGGGGGTGGTTCCCCGGTCGTCGAGCATGGGCGCCAGCAGCAACTGGAAGGCGACGGCGGGGGTGCCGCGGTCGCGGGCCAGCAGGACGGTGCCCGCGGCGAGCCCTCCGCCGGCGCTCCCTCCGCCGACGGCGACGCGCGCGGGGTCGACGCCGAGGTCGCCGGCGTTCTTCGCCGTCCACACCAGGCCGGCGTAGCAGTCCTCGACCGGGGCGGGGTACGGGTGCTCAGGGGCCAGGCGGTACTCCACCGAGACCGCCACGCACCCCACGTCGCGCACGAAGGTCGCCACCCGGGCGTCGTCCATCTCCACCAGGCCGAGGATCATCCCGCCGCCGTGGATCCAGTACAGGCACGGCAGCGGCGCCGGGCCGCGGCGCTCGGCGGGCCGGTAGACGCGGAGCCTGATGTCGGGCGCGCCGTCCGGGCCGGGCACACGCTGGTCCTCGACCGTGACGCCCGGACCGGTCATCGGCGGCATGGCCGCGAACGCGCCGGCCATCCGCCGTCGCAGGGCCGGCAGGTCCTCGGGGGACATCCGGGCGAAGTCGATCGGCGGGATGAAGGCGTGCTCCAGCCCCGCGGCCAGCTCAGGGTCCATGTTGGGATGCGGCGGCATGCGGTTCCCCTCGTGCGAAGTCCGCCGCGCCCTGCGCGGCGGAGCGGACGGGGGGATGGCGGACGGGCCGTCGAACGGGCGGTCGGCGGCGAAGCGGACGACGGTGCTACGCGGATGGCGCCTGATGGCGCCTGTCGAGCATCCGCCGCCGCTTCGGCGCCGACAACCGCGACATGCCTCCCATGACCCGCTGTTTCCCAGCCGATCGGCTTGACGAGAGACCACCCGCCCGCACACCGCGCCTCCGCCACGCCGCACACCGCGGCGTGGCGCGGCGGGGTGGTCAGGTGTGGCGGGACAGCATGCGGTCGCGGGCCTGACGGGCCGCGTGCCACGCCTCGTGGGCGGTGCTGGGACGGGCGCGCCGCTGCGCCCAGGCGAGCAGCCCCGCCCCGGCCACGGTGGCGGCGCCCGCCGCGATGATCACACCAGGACGGCGGCGCGCCTGGGTGGAAACCTGCTCCGCCACACTTCTGAGCCGCTCGGGAACAGGCTCACGGGCCGTCTCCCCCGTGCCCGGGCCGAGGCCCAGGCCGGTGTCCATCTCGGTGTCCATGCCGGTGGCCCCCTCGCCGGTCCGGGTGTGGGTGACGCCGCGCAGGCGGTCGGCCATCTCGGCGGCCTTCTCCTTCGCGGCGGCGGTGGTGCCGGTCACCTTGTCCCTGGCCGCGGCCGTGGTCTCGGTCACCTTCTCCTTGGCGGCGGCCTTGGTCTCGGCCACCTTGCGCTGGGCACGGGACTTCACGTCGACCTTGTGCGCGAGCGCCTCGACCGTGCGGCCGAGCTCCTCGCGGGTGCGCACGATGTCGTCGCGCAGCCGGTCGGCCTCCGAGACGCGCGTGCCGCCGTGCCCGCCGTCGGGCGAACCGTGGCCGTCGGGCGAGCCGTGGCCGGGCTCGGCGGCCGGCGTCGATTCGGCGGCGCGGACGGGCGTCTCGGACAGCCCGGCGAGCGGGTCGCCTCTGCCGTGGCTGACCACAGGCTTCACGTACGGCTTGGGCGGCGCGTGGACCTCGGGCACGTTGAGCGAGGGGCCGGCGGACTCAGGCGTCGCGGTGCCCGGCTCCTGTCTGCGCAGGCCCACTTCGCCCGCGGTGGGGCGGTGGTCCGCGCCGATCGGGTCGTTCTCGGTCATCGGTGTGCACTCTCCTTCACGGCGTCGACATCGGCCTTGATGCTGCGGATGGCCTCCTGCGGCAGGGGCGGCGTGGCCCTGGCGACCTGCCGCTTGCCCACGAGCGCGAGCACGGCGGCGACGATCAGTAGCACCACGCCCACGATCAGGGCGGCGATCCAGGGCGCGAGCGCCTGGGCCACCAGCAGGATCAGCGCGGCGACCAGCGCCCCGCCGCCGTACAGGGCGACCACTCCGGCGCCGCCGAACAGGCCGGCGCCGAGGCCGGCCTTGCGGCCCTTGCCGGTGAGCTCGATGGCGGCCAGCCGGATCTCGTCCTTGACCAGCCGGGATACGTCCTCCGACAGGTGCCGGACCAACTCGGCGGTCGACAGGGAGGCGTACGGGTTAGCGGCGGGCCGGCCGTCTCCCAGGTCCGTGGCGGCCGCGCGGCCGTCCTTCAGGTCGGTCATGGCTGTTCCCCTTCCTTTCCCCGGCTCCGGCAGCGCGGCGCCGGCCGGGAGCGGCTATGAACGGCGGAGCAGGCTGATCACCGCCCGTTCGACGCCACCGTGCGTCGCGAGCCGGCCGAACCCGGCGTCGGCGCCGAGCTCGACCAGCGCCCGCTCGATCGTGCGGCCCTTGTCGAAGGCGTCGATCACCCTGGGGTCGACGTAGGAGGCCCGCGCCACGGCCGGGGTGTTGCCGAGGTAGTCGGCCACCTCGTTCATCACGCGGCTGACGGCGCGCTTCCTGCCGGTTCTGTTGCGGGCCCGGGCGGAGACGGCCAGGCCGACCGCCGCCAGCACGGTGGCGTGCCAGGTGCGGAAGTCCTTGGCCGTCACCTCGAAGTCCATGGTCTCGCGCAGGTAGGCGTTGATGTCCTCGCTGCGCACGTCCACCCAGACCGAGCCCTCCTGGTAGCGCAGCAGCTCTCCGTCGCCGCCCTCGCGGTGCAGCGCGGTGACGACCTTGCAGACCTCGGCGTCGATGAGCCGGACCTCCCTGGGCTTGCCGCCCTTGGCCGGGTAGGAGCAGGTGACCATGCCGTTTCCGCAGGTCACGTGCTCGGTTCGCAGGGTGGCGAGCCCGTAGGACTCATACGACTCGCCGCCGACGCGGAAGAAGCCGATATCGAGCATGCGGGCCGCGGCGGCCAGCACGCGGTCGCGGCTGAGGCCGCGCCGCTCCAGGTCCTTGCCGACGCGTTCACGGAAGGCGGGGAGCCTGCGCGCCATCTCGCACACGCGGTCGAACTTGACGCGATCTTGCTCCTCCCGCCACACGTCGTGGTAGCGGTACTGCCGCCGGCCGGCGGTGTCGGTCCCCACGGCCTGGATGTGGCCGTCGGCGTCCCGGCAGATCCATACCTCGCGCCACGCCGGCGGGATGGCGAGGGTTTTGAGCCTCTCCAGCGTCCGCCGGTTCTTCACCGGCCGGCCGTCCGGCCAGTGATAGCCGAACCCGCGTCCCCGGCGCCTGCGGCGGATGCCCGGTTCGGCGGGATTGCTCTGTCGCAGCTCCACGAGGACCCCATACCCGTGCTGAGCGCGGCAAACGGCCGGGTGGTCCAGGATGCCGCCCGGCCGCCGGCGGGAGCGCGCAGCGGGTGTGGCGAGGCGCGCCCGCCACACCCGGCCGGGCACTCCGTTACTGCCGCATCGGCATCTTGCGGTTGCCCACCGCCATGGCGCCGAGGCCGAGCAGCAGGATGACGATGCCGGTGATGACGTTGTTCCAGATCGACCCGGTCGTGTGGGACCGGATGATCCACGGGGACAGGATCGTCCAGACCCCGAGGATCGGCGCGATCCACGTCAGCCCGTACGTCCGGCCGAACGCCGACGCGAACCCCAGGGCGAGGGCGGCCAGGGCCAGCCCGGTGACCATGTTGCTCACCGACAGCCGCGACAGGCCGTTGAACCCCACCACCCACGGGGATATCGCGAGATAGAGCCCCGCCAGGAGCGTCAGCCCGTCTATCACCTGCGCCGCCATGCTGGAACTCGCCCGCTCGTACTTGGCTCTCATGGCCACGATGTCGGGGTGCGCCTCCAGGCCGGTCGGTCTAGTCATGACCTCACCGCCTCCCGTTTTGCTTCTCGGAACGGATCAATTTCGCCATACCCGAGATGGAGGCCGGGATCACGGTGACCTGGGCAAATAATTCCAATCGTCATGACTGATCATGAGATTGAACGCCATGGAACGCCATTTCGGCCGCGGACCGCGCGCGTCTCAGACACCACGGCGTACGCGTGGTCCGTCCGGCGCCGGGGCCGCCCGGTCCTGGCCGAAACCCCTAGCGGCCCCGTCCGACCCCACCTGGCCTCCCTCGCCCCCGCTCGACTCCGCCCCGAGCTTGACAGCCATGCGGGCGGAATGGTTACTTAGGTATGCCTTACCTAATTTAGGTTAGGCATACCTAATCATTACCTCGTCCAGCCCTTCCCGGCATCGCCCCCCATCGCATGAAGGACCAGACCGTATGAAGGAGCGGACGCCATGACCCGCGTCTATGATCTCGTCGGCATCGGCTTCGGCCCGTCCAACCTCGCCCTCGCCGTCGCCCTCGCCGAGCGCGGGGGCACCCCTCTGGACGCCGTGTTCCTGGAGAAGCAGGAGGCGTTCGGCTGGCACCGCGACATGCTCCTCGACGGCGCGACGATGCAGGTGTCCTTCCTGAAGGACCTGGTCACCATGCGCAACCCGGTCAGCCGCCACAGCTTCGTCAATTACCTGCACGCGAAGGGCAGGCTGGCCGACTTCATCAACCTCAAGACGATGTACCCGACCCGGCTGGAGTTCCACGACTACCTGTCCTGGGTCGCCGCCGACTTCGACGACCGGGTGCGGTACGGCGCCGAGGTCGTCACCGTGCGGCCGGTCGAGGACGCGGACGGGCGGGTGGAGCTGCTCGACGTCGTCGTCCAGCGCGGCGGGCCGGACGGCGAGCTCGCGACCTACCGCGCCCGCAATCTGGTGGTCGCGGCCGGCCTGCGGCCCACGCTGCCGGACGGGATGGTGCCCGACGGCCGGGTGTGGCACAGCCAGGAGCTGCTCACCCGACTGGACGGCCTGACCTCCCCGCCGCGCCGGTTCGTCGTCGTGGGCGCCGGGCAGAGCGGCGCCGAGGTCACCGAACACCTGCACCGCAGGTTTCCCGGCGCCGAGATCTGCGCCGTGTTCGCCCGCTACGGGTACAGCCCCGCCGACGACAGCCCCTTCGCCAACCGGATCTTCGATCCGGCCGCCGTGGACGACTTCTACGCCTCACCCGAACCGGTGAAGCGCATGCTGCTGGACTACCACGCCAACACCAACTACGCCGTCGTCGACCTCGACCTGCTGCGGGAGCTCTACCGGCGGGTGTACGAGGAGCGGGCGGCCGGGACCGAGCGCCTTCGCGTCATGAACATGTCCCGGGTGACCGGGCTGAGCGACGAGGGCACGCATGTGGAGGTGACCGTGCGGTCGCTGGCCGACGGCGAGGTGGAGAGGCTGCGGGCGGACGCCGTGGTCTACGCCACCGGGTACCGGCCGGTCGACCCGCTGGACCTGCTCGGCGCAGCCGGCGCGTACTGCCTGCGCGACGAACGCGGCGGCCTGCGGGTGGGCCGCGACCACCGCCTGGAGACCACCGGCGGCATGGACTGCGGCATCTACCTGCAGGGCGCGACCGAGCACACCCACGGCATCGCCTCCACGCTGCTGTCGACCACCGCCGTGCGGGCCGGAGAGATCCTCGGCTCCATCCTGGGCCCGGCCGGACGCCCGCACGTGCCCTCCGCCTCCTCCCCCAGGGCCACAGGGTGACCGGTGGCTCCTCGCGGGTGCGGACGGGTGCGCCGGGGCGGGCGGTACTGCTGCGCGCCATCCGGGGGCAGCGGCGCGACCTCGCGCTCGGTTCGGTGCTCGGAGCCGGTCACCAGGCCGGCGAGGCCCTGGTCCCCGTCCTGATCGGCGTCGTGATCGACCAGGCCGTCGCCGGCGGCGACGCCGGGGCGCTGCTGGGGTGGCTCGCGGTGCTCGCCGTCGTGTACGTGGGGCTGTCGTTCGGTTTCCGCTTCGGCGCCCGCGCCGGGGAGCGAGCCGCCGAGCGCAGCGCCCACGCGCTGCGCGTCGAACTCGTACGCCGCGTGCTGGATCCCCGCGGCGGGGCGGAGAACGGCAGGCTGCCGGGCACCCTGGCCACCATCGCGACCGAGGACGCCAAGCGCGTCGGCGCCGTCGCCATGGCCGTGATGATCGGCATCTCGGCGCTGACGGGGCTCCTGGTCGGCGCCGTGGTGCTGCTGCGGATCTCCGTGCCGCTCGGCCTGACGGTGCTGGCCGGGACGCCCGTGCTGCTCTGGCTCGGGCATCTGCTCGGCAAGCCCCTGGAGCGCCGCAGTGAAGCCGAGCAGGAGCGCGCCGCGCACGCCTCCGGTGTCGCCACCGACCTGGTGACCGGGCTTCGCGTGCTCAAGGGCATCGGCGCCGAGTCGGCGGCCGTCGCCCGCTACCGGCGCACCAGCCGCGACTCGCTGGCGGCCACGCTGCGGGCGGCCCGGGCGGAGGCACTGCAGAACGGCATGGTGCTGACCCTCACGGGATGCCTGATCGCCGTCGTCGCGCTCACCGGCGGCCGGCTCGCCCTCCAGGGCGACATCAGCCTGGGCCAGCTCGTCTCCGCGGTCGGTCTCGCCCTGTTCCTGCTGGGACCGCTGGAGGTGTTCTCCTACGTCAACGCCGACCTCGCCCAGGGCCGGGCCTCGGCGGCACGCATCGCCGAGGTGCTGTCCGCGCCGCCGCGGGTGACCTCCGGCGGCGCGCGGCCGGCGCGGCCCGTGCGGGGCGCGGTCCGGCTGCGCGGCGTCAGCCACGGCGGGCTCCGCCAGGTGGACCTCGACGTCGCCCCCGGCGAGGTGCTCGGCGTGGCCGCCACCGATCCGGCGGACGCCGCGGCGCTGCTGCGCTGTCTCGGCCGCCGGTCCGACCCCGACTCCGGGGTGGTCGAGCTGGACGGCGTACCGCTGAACGAGTTGGACCCGGCCGACCTGCGCATGGCGGTGCTGGTCGCCGACCACGACGCGGAGCTGTTCGAGGGCACCCTGCACGACAACGTCGGGGCCGCGGCGCCCGGCGACGCCGGCTCCGGCCGGATCGCCCGCGCGCTGGCGGCGGCCGGGGCCGACGAGATCGTCCGCGCCCTGCCGCTCGGCGGCGACACGGCGGTGGGCGAGCGCGGAAGCTCGCTGTCCGGCGGGCAGCGCCAGCGCGTGGCCCTGGCCCGGGCCCTGGCCGCCGAGCGGCCCGTGCTGGTGCTCCACGACCCGACCACCGCGGTGGACGCGGTCACCGAGGCGCGCGTCGCCGCGGGCGTCCGCGAGTTCCGCCGCGGCCGCACGACGATCCTGGTCACCACCAGCCCCGCGCTGCTCGCGGTCACCGACCGGGTGATCCTGCTCGACGACGGCCAGGTCACCGACAGCGCCCCGCACGCCGAACTGGTGCGACGTCACGCCGCCTACCGCACGGCGGTACTGGCATGACGGGCGACACCGGCACGCCCCACGGCACCGGCATGACACGCGACACCGGCACGCCCGACGACACCGGCATGACACGCGACACCGGCACGTCCGACGGCACGGGCATGACGGGTGACGGCGGCGTAAGCGTGACAGGCGACACCGGCGTGACTGACACCGGCGTGACAGGCGACACCGACACGCCCGACCGCCCCGACATGCCTGGCAGTACCGACATGGGCCGCGGTACCGACATGGGCGGCGTTACCGATTTGGGCCGCGATACCGGCATGAGCGGCGGTGCCGGCATGGGCGACGGTGCGGCGGGGACGGGCGTCGCCGGGGATCGCCTGACGCCGGCCACGTCCGCGCCCGTCTCCGCTGAGGGGGAACGGGCGCTGCTGCCCACGGCGAACCCGGCACGGACCTGGGCCGCCGCGCGGGAACTGCTGCGACCGCACCGGGGCCTGGCGTTCGGCGGGTTCGCGGTGATGGTCGCCGCCACGGCCGCCGGCCTGCTCATCCAGCCACTGCTGGGGCACATCGTCGACCTGGTCGCCGGACGGCGCCCCGCGCAGGCCCTCACCGCACCCGCGGCGCTGCTGGTGCTGGTCGCCGTCGTCCAGGGCGCCGGCACCGCGCTCGGGCTTTCCCTGATATCGCGGCTCGGGGAGACCGCGCTCGCCCGGCTGCGCGAGCGGTTCGTCGAACGCGCCCTTCGGCTTCCCCTCGCGCAGGTGGAGCAGGCCGGGTCCGGCGACCTGACCGCCCGGGTCACCGGTGACGTCTCGCGCGTGGCCGAGGCCGTGCGGACCGCCCTTCCCGAACTGGCCCGCTCACTGCTGGCCATCGTGCTCACTTTCGGGGCGCTCGCCGTACTCGACTGGCGGTTCCTGCTCGCGGCGCTGCTGGTGGTGCCGATCCAGGCGCACACAGCGCGCTGGTACGTGCGCAACGCCGTGCCGTTGTACGCGCGGCAGCGCGTCGCCGACGGGGCGCAGCGGCAGCAACTCCTGGACAGCATCAGCGGCGCCTCCACCGTCCGGGCGTTCCGGCTGGAGGCCGAGCACGAAGAGCGGGTGACCCAGCGGTCGTGGTCGGCGGTGGAGCTGACCATGCGCGGGGTACGGCTGGTGCTGCGGTTCTACAGCCGCCTGCACGTGGCGGAGTACATCGGCCTGGCGGCGGTCCTGGTCGCCGGGTTCCTCCTCGTGCGCGGCGGCGCGGTGTCCATCGGCACGGCGACGGCCGCGGCGCTGTACTTCCACAGCCTGTTCGCGCCGATCAACTCCGCGCTGGTCCTGGCCGACGACGCCCAGGCGGCCGCCGCGAGCCTCGCCCGCCTGGTCGGCGTCGCCGACCAGGCGGCACCCGAGGACCCCGCACCCGAACGGGCTCCATCCGAGCGACCGGCACCGGAACGGGCTTCGTCCAAGCGGCCGGTGCCCGAACGGGTTCCGTACGAGCGACCCGCGCCCGAACGGGTTCCGTACGAGCGACCCGCACCCGAACAGGCTCCGTCCGAACGACCGGCACCCGGCCTGCCGGCACCCAGGCGACCGTCACCCGGGCGACCGGCATTGGATGGGCAGTCATCCGAGGGGGCGTCAGCGGGGCCGTCGTCGGAGGGGGCGGAGCGTGCGGAGGATGCCGGAGGCTCGCTGCTTGCGGGGGACCCCGTGGTGACGGTCAGCGGGGTCGGGCACGCGTACGAGGCCGGGCGGTCCGTGCTGCACGATGTCGATCTCGTCATCCGCCGCGGCGAGCGTGTCGCGCTGGTGGGCGCCAGCGGGGCGGGCAAGACGACGCTCGCCAAGCTCATCGCCGGCGTCCACCGCCCGACGCAGGGCTCGGTACGGCTGGCCGTCCCCGAGCGGGACCGGCCGGGCCCCGCGGTGGCACTGATCACCCAGGAGACGCACGTCTTCGCCGGGCCGCTCGCCGAGGACCTGCGGCTGGCCCGCCCGGAGGCGACCGACGGCGACCTGCGGGAGGCCCTGGCCCGTGTGGAGGCCCTGACCTGGGTGGAAGCGCTGCCGGAGGGCCTTTGGACGGTCGTCGGCGACGGCGGTCACCGCCTCACCGCCATGCGGACACAGCAACTGGCCCTGGCCCGGCTGGTCCTGGCCGACCCGCCGGTGGCGGTGCTCGACGAGGCCACGGCCGAGGCGGGCAGCACCGGGGCCCGCGCCCTGGAGCAGGCCGCCCTGCGGGCGATCGAGGGCCGTACAGCCCTGGTGGTGGCGCACCGCCTCACCCAGGCCGCGACCGCCGACCGCGTCGTCGTCATGGACGGCGGCCGGGTCGTGGAGAGCGGCCTCCACGACGAACTGCTCGCCGCCGGCGGACCCTACGCCGCGCTCTGGGAGTCCTGGTCGGACGCCCGTTCCGGTGAACTCCACCTTCCCCCCACGCACAACGCACCGATCATCTGACGAAAGCCGAAGGAAATCTCGATGTCCCGTTCCACCAGAGGCACCCGGCTCGCCGCGGTGCTCGCCTCCGTCCTGCTGCTCTGCGGCACCGTCGCCGCCTGCGGCTCCGGCACCGGATCCGGCGGCGGCTCCGCCCCCAGCGCCGCCGAGCCCTCCGGCGCCCCGGGCGGCGGCGCCTTCCCGGTGACCATCGAGCACAAATACGGCGGCACCACCATCGCCGCCGCGCCCAAGCGGATCGTCACGGTCGGGCTGACCGACCAGGACTCCGTGCTGGCTCTCGGATCGGTGCCGGTCGGCACCACTGAATGGCTGGGCGGCTACAAGGGCGCCATCGGCCCTTGGGCCACCGACCGGCTGGGCGCCGCCGCCGCGCCCGTCGTGCTCAAGGACACCGGCACGGGACCGCAGGTGGAGAAGATCGCCTCGCTGGCCCCCGACCTGATCTTCGCTCTGTACTCGGGGCTGACCAAGGAGCAGTACGCGACCCTGTCGAAGATCGCCCCCGTGGTGGCCCAGCCCAAGGACTACGCCGACTACGGCGTCCCGTGGCAGCGGCAGACCGAGATCATCGGCAGGGCGCTGGGCAAGGAGGCGGAGGCCGAGAAGCTCGTCGCGGGCGTCGAGGCCGAGTTCACCGCCGCCAAGCAGGCGCACCCGGAATTCGACGGCGCCACCGCGGTGATCGCCACCCCGTACCAGGGGATCTTCGTGTACGGACCGCAGGACAACCGCTCGCGCATCCTGAGCTCGCTGGGCTTCACGCTGCCCTCCGGCCTGCAGCAGGCCGTCGGCGACCAGTTCGGCGCCAACATCAGCAAGGAGCGCACCGACCTGCTGGACACCGGCGCGATCGTGTGGATCGTCGCCGACCCCGCGGCGGACGCGGCCAAGCTCCACAAGGACAAGCTGTACGGCGACCTGAAGGTCGTCCGGCAGGGCCGCGAGGTCTTCGTCAAGGAGACCGGCGACTACGGCAACGCCTTCTCGTTCGTCTCGGTGCTGAGCCTGCCGTACACGCTCGACCGGCTGGCGCCGCAGCTCGCGGCCGCCGTCGACGGCTCCCCCGCCACCGAGGTCACCGAACCGGCCTCCTGACCCGCCCCGGCACACGGGACCGCCCGCAGAGAAGGGCCGGGCCGCGACTCCCATCGCGGCCCGGCCTTCTCCCGTACAGGGGCCCCACCTTCTCCTGTACGTGCCCGCCCTCTCCGGAGACCCCTTCTTTCGCGGAGACCCCTTCCTTCGCGGGGGCACGCCTCTCCGGGGACCCATTCTTTCGCGGGGCACGCCCTCCTACCTCCCCCAGCGGGGACACGCCTTCCACGCGGGAACTCGGCCTCCCAAGGGGGGACGTCCTCCGGCAGGGGCCGCCCACGCGGGGGCAGGCTCGCCCGCAAGGACGCTTGGTCCCTTCCTAGGGCCATGCCCTCCCGTACAAGGACCGCCCTTTCGCGGGGGGCGCGAGCTTCTCGCGTGCGCCGTGCGCCCCCCGGGGGGTCAGCCGTCCTGGTCCACCAGGCTCTTCGGGCGCATGTCGGTCCAGTTGGCCTCGATGTAGGCGAGGCACTCCTGACGGGCGGCGGGCCCGTGGACGGCGGTCCACCCGGCGGGGACCTCGGCGAAGTCCGGCCACAGGCTGTGCTGCCCCTCGGCGTTGACCAGCACCGAGTAGACGCCGTCGGGGTTGTCGAAGGGGTTGCTCATCTCGGGTTCTCTCTCCTCAGGATCGGCGGAACGGTTGTCGGGGGTCGTCGTGGTGATCAGCGGTCGCCGCCCAGCGCCTCGGCGCGGTCGACCAGGGCTCGCAGCACGCGGAACCACGTCTCGGCGAGGTCCCGCACCGCCTCCTCCGGCAGCAGCCGCGAGGCGTAGGACCAGTGGGCGGTCAGCTCCGGCCCGCCGGGGTGGTCCTCGGTCAGGGCGTTGACCGTGAGCGCGTGCGACATCGGCATACCGGGGTCGGCGTCGAGGTCGGCGGCGTCGTCCTCGGGCGCGTAGGACCAGTCGGCGGCGTCGGGCCGGCCGAAACGGCCCATGTAGTTGAACTCGATACCCGGCTCGCCGAGACGGGAGAGTTCCGGCCCCGTCGCCGGGTTCAGGTGCCGCAGCAGGCCGTGTCCGATGCCGGCGGCGGGGAGCGAGGACAGGTGCTCCCTGATCCGCCCCACCGCCTCGTCGAGCGCCGGCCCGCCGGCGAGCGCCTCGTCCAGGTCCACAGGTCCTGGATCGAGGCGGACCGGGACGACGCTGGTGAACCAGCCGACCGTGCGCGACAGGTCCGCGCCGCCGGCCAGTTGCTCATCGCGGCCGTGGCCTTCCAGGTCCACCAGGACCGCGTTGCCGGGGCCGCGCCCGCCCGTCCGGCGGTGCCGGTCGGCGACGGCCAGCGCCAGGGCGGTCAGCAGCACGTCGTTGACCGTCGCGCCGAAGGCGGCGGGCACCCGGCCGAGCAGCGGAGCCGTCCGGTCGGGGGGCAGGGTGAGCGACAGGTGACGCGTGGTGGCGACCACATCACGCCCGGGGTCGAGCGCCGCCGCCACGGCGATGGCGCCGCCGCCCGACAGAATCGAGGTCCACAGCGGGAGCTCGTCCTCGCGGGCGGGGTCGACGGCGCGGGCGCCCAGCATTCGCGACCAGCGGCGGAACGACACGTCGACGGGCGCGAGCGCCGGGGGGCGCCCGGCGGTGACCTCCCGCCAGGCGGCGGCCAGGTCGGGCAGCAGGATCCGCCAGGACACGCCGTCCACCACCAGGTGATGGACCAGCAGCAGCAACCGCCCGGGCGTGCCCCGGCCGGCGTCGAACCAGACCGCCTGCACCATGGCGCCGGCGTCCGGGTCGAGGCGGGAGCGTGCGGCGTGGGCGTGCTCGGCGATCGCCGCACGAAGCGCCGTCTCGTCGGCCCCCGCCGTGTCGACGCGAACAAGCCAAGCCGCCACACCAGCGGCGCTGCCCGCGCCCGCCACACCGGGGATGCCATTCGTGCCGGGGGTTCCAGTCGTACCTGGGGTTCCAGTCGTACCTGGGGTTCCAGTCGTACCTGGGGTTCCAGTCGTACCTGGGGTTCCGGTCGTACCTGGGGCTCCGGTCGTGCTGAGGGCTCCAGTCGTACCTGGGGCTCCGGTCGTGCTGAGGGCTTCGGTCGGGCCGGGGGTGGGGACGTGCAAGGACCACTGCTCGGTCCCAGACGGGTCCGCCGCACCGGAGGCCGGCGCCTGCTCCCCCGCGTGGCCGGCGGCGAGCCGGGTCCGCACCAGGCGGGCCTTGAGCATGCCGTGCCGGTCCACGACGGCTTGGAGCACCGACGCGAGCGTGGGCTCGTCCAGGTCCGGCGGGGTCCGCAGCAGCGCCGCCTGGTGGTATCCCTTGATCGGGCCGCCGCGCTCCCGCATGGCGTGCATGATCGGAGTGAGCGGCACCATGCCGGTGCCTTCGTCGTGCGCGCCGCCGCCGGCGTCCGGGCCGAGCGTGACGGCGACGGTGGCCAGCGCCGCGACCGTACGGTGCTGGAACACCTGGCGCGGGGTGATCCTCAAGCCCGCCGCCCGCGCCCGAGCGACCAGTTGCATCGCGACGATGCTGTCGCCGCCGAGGGCGAAGAAGTCGTCGTCGGCACCGGCACGCGGCAGTCCGAGCACCTCGGCGACGACGGCCGCGAGGGTGCGCTCCGGTTCGCCGGCCGGCTCGCGCCCGGTGCGCGTGGTGAAGTCCGGCGCGGGGAGCGCCTTGCGGTCGAGCTTGCCGTTGGGCAGCAGCGGCAGCTCCGGAACGACGACCACCGCGGCCGGCACCATGTACTCCGGCAGACGGGCCGCGGCGTAGGCACGCAGCGCGGCCGGCTCGGCGGGCCCGGATGGGGCGGCCGGGGCGGCGGAGTCGGCCGGGGCCGCGCAGTCGGCTGGGTTGACCGGCCCGGAATGATCGGCGGAGTCGGCGGGCACGGAACGGTCGGCAAGGTCGGCGGGCCCGGAAGGGTCGACAGGGTCGGCGGGCCCGGAAGGGTCGGCGGGCGTGGACGGGACCACGTAGGCGACCAGTTGTCTGACCCGGGGGCGGTCCTCGCGGGCGACGACCACGACCTGGGCGACGGACTCGTGCCGGTCCAGCACGGCCTCGATCTCGGCCGGCTCGACGCGGAAGCCGCGGATCTTCACCTGGTCGTCGGCCCTGCCACCGTAGTCGAGCCGGCCGTCGGCGGTCCAGCGGGCCAGGTCGCCGGTGCGGTACATGCGGGCGCCGGCCTGCTCGAACAGCCCGGCGAACGGGTCGGCGACGAACCGCTCGGCCGACAGGCCCGGGCGGCCGAGGTACCCCCGGGCCAGGCCCGCGCCCGCGAGGTACAGCTCGCCGGTGACGCCGGGCGGAACGGGCCGCAGCGCGGCGTCGAGCACGTAGGCGCGGGTGCCGTCCACCGGGCGGCCGACCAGCGGGGACGCGCTGTCCCCGACGCGGGCCACCAGGGCGTCCACGGTGGACTCGGTGGGGCCGTAGAGGTTGAACGCCTCCGTGGAGCGCATGGCGGCCAGGTCGGCCCAGAGCGCGTCCGGCACCGCCTCGCCGCCGACCCCGGCCACGGCGAGCGGGCACTCCCCGTCCTTGATCAGCCCGGCCGCGGCCATCTGCGCGAGGAAAGAGGGAGTGACCTCGATGAAGTCCAGGCCGTGCTCGCGGATGGCCCCGGCGGTCAGCTCGGGGTCGCGGCGCGTCTCGTCGGAAAGGATGTACAGCGCGTGCCCGTCCAGCAGCCACAGCTGCGGCTGCCAGGAGGCGTCGAAGGAGAACGACCAGGCGTGGCCGACGCGCAGATGACGACGTCCGGTGGCACGTCTGGCCGGCTCGTGCAGCGTCCGGCGGTGGCTGTGGAAGAGGGCGACGAGGCCGCCGTGGCAGACCACCACTCCCTTGGGCCGGCCGGTGGACCCGGAGGTGTAGATCACGTAGGCCGGGTGGCGCGGGTCGGGGGTGGTGGCGAGGTCGTCTCCGCGCCGCGCGGCGAGGCGGCGAGCGGTCTCGGGCGCGTCGAGCCGGAGGAGCGGGACGCCGCCGTCCGGCAGGAGGGCCGCGTGGTCCTCGCCGGTCACCAGCAGGACGGGCCGGGCGTCGTCGAGCATGCCCAGCACCCGCTCGGCGGGCAGGTCCGCGTCGACCGGCAGGTAGGCCGCGCCGGACTTCAGCACGGCGAGGACGGCCAGGATGAAGTCCGCTGAGCGCGGTAGCGCGAGGGCGACGATGCGCTCGGGTCCCGCGCCGTGCTCGGCGAGCAGCCGCGCGAGCCGGTTGGCGCGCTCGTTGAGCTCACGGAAGGTCCAGCGGACCGGCCCGGCGACCACGGCCACGGCCTCGGGAGTGGCGGCCGCCTGCGCCTCGAACAGTCCCGGGACCGCCAGGGACCGCGGATCTCGTGCGGCGGTGGGGAGGGCGTCCGGGATGCCGTTCCAGGTCATGAGCATGGTGCGGCGGTCGGCGGGGGTGAGGACGTCGACGCGCCCGACGAGCCGGTCGGCGCCGGCCGCCATGGTCTGGAGGATGTGCGCCATCGAGGCCGCCATCCGCGCGGCCGTCGCACGGTCGAACAGGTCGGGCCGGTACTCGGCGGTGAGGGCCAGGCGTTCACCCGGCTCGACCGCCCAGGTGAAGGGGTAGTGCGTCGAGTCCTGGTGGTCGAGCACGGCGGGACGCAGGCCGTCCGCGGTCCCGGACACGGGCTCCTCGGCGTCGGGGTAGGACTCGAAGACGACCAGCGTGTCGAACAGGTCGCCGAGGCCGGCCCGTCGCTGGATTTCGGCCAGGCCGACGTGCTGGTGGGCGATGAGCCGAGACTGCTCGTCCTGGAGGCGGCCGAGGAACGCCGCCATGCTCTCGCCGTCGCGGACCCGTACGCGGACGGGGATCGTGTTGATGAACAGGCCGATCATCGACTCGGCGCCGTCGAGCTCCGGGGGCCGCCCGGAGACGGTCGCGCCGAAGACCACGTCGTCGCGGCCGGTCAGCCGGGAGAGCAGGATGCCCCAGGCGCCCTGCACCAGGGTGTTGACCGTCAGGCCGTGTGAGCGGGCGAAGGCCGACAGGGCCTCGGTCGCCTCCCGGGTGAGACGCGTGGTGTGCGTCTCGGGCACGGCCGGCGCCCGGTTCGGGTCGGCGGGCGCGAGACGGGTGGGCTCGGCCAGACCGTCCAGCGCCTCCGCCCAGGCGCCGGCGGAGACGGCGGCGTCCTGGCGCGCCAGCCACGCGAGGTACTCCCGGTACGGCGGGGCCGCCGGCGAGCCGTGATGGTCGACCCCGTCCACCCCGTGCGCGTACAGGTCGGCGAGTTCGCGCATGAGCCGGGGGATCGACCATCCGTCCAGCAGGAGGTGCTGGTGGGACAGGACCAGGCGGTGGCGGGCCGGGCCGAGGCGCACCAGTGCCATCCGCAGCAGCGGCGGGTCCGCCGGAGTGAACCGGCGCCGCTCCTGCGTGAGCAGACGGGTCCACCGGGCCTCCCGGTCGAGCCCGCCGAGCTCGCCCGGCCCGGAAAGATCCACCTCGCGCCAGGGCAGGACGACCGCGCGCGGCACGACGGCCACCGGGCGGCCGGAGGACAGGTATCGGAAGCCGGCGCGGAGGTTGTCGTGCCGGTCCAGCAGCGCCTGCCCGGCCGCGCGCAGCCGGGCGGCGTCCAGCGGGCCGTCCACCTCGTAGGTCACCTGGACGGTGTAGACGTCCGGCCCGTCCTCGCCGGAGTCGAAGGACGCGTGGAACAGCAGGCCCGCCTGGAGCGGGGTGAGCGGCAGGACGCCGGCGACGCCGGTGACCGGCAGCTCGGCGCGCTCGGCCTCGCTGAGGGCGACCAGCCCGGCGGACGACCCGGCGCCGTCCATGCCGTACGCCCCGGTCCTGCCGTACGCCTCGGTCAAGTCGTACGCCCTGGTCAAGTCGTACGCCCTGGTCAAGTCGGTCGCGCTGTTCACGCCGCTCGCCCTGTTCACGGCGTGCGTCCCGTTCATGTCGGCCGCCCCGGTCAGGCCTTCCGCGCCGTCCAGACCGCCCACGGCGGCCGACCGGCCCGTGCCGTCCGGGTGAGTCGCGTCGTCCTGGACGCCGGCGATGGCGGCCAGGGCCGTCGCGGTTCTGTGCAGGAAGACGTCGCGGGGACTGATCACCAACCCGGCGGCACGTGCCCGGCCGACCAACTGGATGGCGACGATGCTGTCGCCGCCGAGGGTGAAGAAGTCGTCCCCGGCTCCGACGCGCGGCAGGCCGAGCACGCCGGCGAACAGTTCGCACAGCAGCTCCTCACGCGGGGTGCGCGGCAGGGCGCCGGTCACCTCGGCCGCGAAGTCGAAGGCGGGCAGCGCCCTTCGGTCGAGCTTGCCGTTCGGGGTGAGCGGCAGGGCCTCCAGCGTGACGAACCCCGCCGGGACCATGTACTCGGGCAACGCGGCCCCGGCGTGGTCCCGCAGCGCGGCAGCGCTCGGCGCCGTCGCTCCGGGGGCCGGCACCAGGTAGGCGATGAGGCGCTGGTCCTGGACGGCCACCACGGCGTGGGCCACCCCCTGGTGGCGGGCCAGCACCGCCTCGACCTCGCCCGGCTCGACGCGGAAGCCGCGGATCTTCACCTGGTCGTCGGCCCTGCCCAGGAACTCCAGCTCCCCCGCACGGTTCCAGCGCGCCAGGTCGCCCGTCCGGTACATGCGCGTTCCGGGTGGCCCGCAGGGGTCGGCCACGAAGCGTTCGCCGGTCAGGCCGGGACGGCCGAGGTACCCCCGGGCGAGCTGGACGCCCGCCAGGTACAGCTCGCCGGGCACCCCCGGCGGCACCGGGCGCAGCGCCGCGTCCAGGACGTGAGCCCGCGTGTTCCACACCGGCCGGCCGATCGGCACCGGGTCGGCGCCGGGCGGAACCCGGGTGGCCGTCACGTCGACGGACGCCTCGGTGGGCCCGTACAGGTTGTGCAGCTCGGCGGGCAGCACAGCCCTGCACCGGGCGGCGAGGTCCGCGGGCAGCGCCTCGCCGCTGCACATCACCCGGCGCAGTCCCGAGCACCGCGCGACGCCCGGGTCGGCGAGGAACGCCCGCAGCATCGACGGCACGAAATGCACGGTGGTGACGTGCTCGTCCTGGATCAGCCCGGCGAGGTAGGCCGGGTCCCTGTGGCCCTCGGGCCGCGCCACCACCAGGACCGCCCCGGTGATCAGCGGCCAGAAGAACTCCCACACCGACACGTCGAAGCCGGACGGCGTCTTCTGCAGCACGCGGTCCGACGCGGTCAGCGCGTACTCGTCCTGCATCCACAGCAGGCGGTTGACGATGCCCTCGTGCGGCACCACCACGCCCTTCGGCCGTCCGGTGGACCCGGAGGTGTAGATGACGTACGCCGGGTGCCGGGGGTCGTAGGACGCGGGCAGCTCTCCCTGAGGACCATCGGGCAGCCCCTCGCGGAGCACGCACACCGGGCGGGCCTCCTCGATCATGAGCTCGGCGCGCTCGCGCGGGTGGTCCGCGTCCAGCGGCAGGTACGCCGCGCCCGCCCGGTGCACCGCGAGCAGGGCGACGACCAGGTCGGCCGAGCGCGGCAGCGCGACCGCCACCGTGCGCTCGGGGCCGGCGCCCATCGCGGCCAGCGTCCGCGCCGTGCGCTCGACCCGGGCGTCCAGCTCGGCGTAGGTCAGGCGCTCCTCCCCGCAGACCAGGGCGAGCGCGCCGGGGGTGCGCGCCACCTGCGCGCGGAACAGTTCGGGCAGGGTGGTGGCGGGCACTTCTCGCGCGGTGGCGTTCCACGCGCCGGCGACGAGCCCGCGCTCATCCTCGTCCATGATCTCCAGGTGCCGCACCTGGAGGCCGGGGTCGGCGACGACCTGCTCCAGCAGCCGGACCAGCCGCCGGGCGATGCGCTCGACCGTCTCGTGGTCGAACAGGTCGGCGCTGTACTCGATCCAGCCCTGGATGCCCTCGCCGTCGCCCTGTTCGGCGAAGTCGAAGCTCAGGTCGAACTTCGCGGTCTCCTGGCCCAGCGGCTCGGGCTCGGCGTCGAGCCCCGCCAGATCGGGGGCGCCGCCCTGGTCGGCCAGGTAGACGACCATCACCTGGAACAGCGGGTGCCTGGCCAGGGAGCGGGCGGGGTTGATCGCCTCGACCAGCCGCTCGAACGGCAGGTCCTGGTGTTCGTAGGCGGCAAGGTCGCTCTCGCGCACCCGCCTCAGCAGCTCGCCGAAGGTCGGCGCGCCGGACAGGTCGGTGCGCAGCACGAGCGTGTTGACGAAGAAGCCGACCAGGTCCTCCAGGCGCTCGTCGGTGCGTCCCGAGATCGGCGCGCCGAGGGGGATGTCCTCACCGGCGCCGAGCCGGTGCAGCAGCGCGGCGACGGCCGCCTGGGCCACCATGAACATGCTGACGCCGTGGCCGCGGGCGAGCCCGCGAAGGCCGCGCTCCAGCTCGGCGGGGATGCACAGGCCGACCGCCCCGCCGCGGTGGCCGCTCTCCAGCGGACGCGGCCGGTCCGCGGGGAGCGGCAGCTCCTCCGGCAGCCCGGCCAGCGCCCGACGCCAGAAGCCGAGCTGGCGTGCCTCCAGGCTGCCGGGGTCGCCGCCGTCCCCGAGCACGTCGCGGTGCCAGAGGGTGTAGTCGGCGTACTGGACGGGCAGCGGCGCCCACCGCGGCGCCGTTCCCTCGCGGCGGGCACGGTAGGCGGTGGACAGGTCGCGCCACAGCGGCCGGTCCGACCACTCGTCGCCGGCGATGTGGTGGACCACAAGGAGCAGCACGTGCTCCCGCGGCGCCACCTCGAACACCCAGGCGCGCAGCGGCGGCTCGCGGTCCAGGTCGAAGCCGTGCCCGGCGGTCTCGGCCAGCCGCCCGGCGAGCGCGTCCGGCGCGACCCGCTCGAAGCGGACGACGGCGGGGACCTCTTCGGGGCGCAGGACACGCTGGTGGGCGCGCCCGTCCCGCTCGGGGAACACCGTGCGCAGGCTCTCGTGCCGGGTCATCAGGTCGCGCACGGCGTCGCGGAGGGCGCCGAGGTCCAGTTCGCCCGACAGGCGCCAGGCCGCCGGGAGGGTGTAGGTGGCGCTCGGGCCCTCCAGCCGGTGCAGCACCCACAGGCGCTGCTGTGCGAAGGACAGCGGCAGGAACTCGGGGCGCGGCGCGGGGGCCAGAGCGGGCCCGCCTCCCGGCGCCTCGCGCAGCCGTCCCGCGAGCCGGGCGACGGTGGGCGCCTCGAAGACCGCGCGCAGGCTCACCTCGGCGCCGAGCGACGCGCGAACCCGGCTGACCAGCCGCATCGCAAGCAGTGAGTGGCCGCCGAGCGCGAAGAAGTCGTCGTCCACGCCGACCCGTCCGACCCCCAGCACGGCGGCGAACAGCTCGCAAAGGATCTCCTCCCGGGCGTCGCGAGGACGCCGCCCGGAGGCGGGGGCCGCCGCCGCGTCGGGGACGGGCAGGGCGAGCCGGTCCAGCTTGCCGCTGATCGACCTGGGCAGGGCGGGCAGTTCCATGAACGCGGTGGGGACCATGTGGCCGGGCAGCGCCGCGGCGAGGTGCGCCCGCAGCGCGGCGGGGTCGGCGCCCCGCCCGGAGGAGGGGACCGCGTAGGCGACCAGCCGCCGCTCGCCGGGGACGTCCTCGCGGACCGTCACCGCGGCCTGCGCCACGTCGGGATGAGCGCGGAGCACGGCCTCGATCTCGCCGAGCTCGATGCGGAACCCTCGCAGCTTCACCTGGTCGTCGGCCCGGCCGAGGAACGAGAGCGTGCCGTCGGCGCGGCGCCGCACCAGGTCGCCGGTACGGTACATGCGCTCGCCCGGCCCGCCGAAGGGGTCGGCGACGAACCGCCCGGCGGTCAGCCCGGGCCGGCCGAGGTATCCCAGGGCCAGTCCCTCACCCGCCAGGTACAGCTCGCCCGGCACCCCGGCGGGCACCGGCCGCAGCATCGCGTCCAGCACGTGGGCGCGGGTGTTGGCCAGCGGCGCGGCCCACGGCTCAGGGCGTTCCGGGCTCGGTCCGTGCCACCCGTAGGCGTCGACGGCGCACTCGGTCGGCCCGTACAGATCGTGGACCACCGTCCCCGGCAGCGCGCGCAGCTGGTCCCACAGCGGCGGCGGTGTGGCCTCGCCGCCGACCGCGATGACACCCGGACGGGGACGGCCGGGGTCCAGGAAGCCGTGGTGGATCAGCTCCCGCAGGTAGGTCGGGGTGAGGTCGGCGAAGTCGACGCGCTGGTCGGCGAGGTAGGCCAGCAGCGCGACCGGGTCGATCATGGTGTCCTCGCCGACGACGTGCAGCTCGTGCCCGGCGAGCAGCCAGAGCATCGGCTCCCAGGAGCCGTCGAAGCTGAACGACGCGGCGTGCGCCGCGCGCAGCCTGCGGCCTCCGGCGGCGCGCACGGCCGGGTCGATGAGGTCGGCGCGGTGCGAGCCGAACAGGTTGCCGAGACCGCGGTGGGTGCCGAGCACGCCCTTGGGCCGGCCGGTGGACCCGGAGGTGTAGATCACGTACGCCACCGCGCCCGGCGGCACGGCGACCCTCGGCCCCGGCACCTCGCCCCCAGGCACCGCGCCCCTCGACCCCGGCACCTCGACCCCCGGCAGCGCGACCCTCGGCCCCGGCACCTCGAACTCCGGCAGCGCGACCCTCGGCCCCGGCACCGCACCCCCCGGCAGCGGCTCCGGCACCGGCACCCCCGGCACCGGCATCGCGCCGGGGGGACGGCCGTGCGGCCGGGCGGCGTGCCGGGCGTCGTCCAGCAGCAGGACGCCGCCTCGCGTGGCGGGCAGGCCGGGGGCGATGGCCGCCGTGGTGAGCACGCGGGCCGGCGCGGCGTCGTCCAGCATGTACGCGAGGCGTTCGGCCGGGTAGGCGGGGTCGAGCGGAAGGTAGGCGGCGCCCGCGCCGAGCACGCCGAGAATGGCCGGCACCATCTCGGCCCGCGGAAGGGCCAACCCCACAACGTCCCCTGTCCTCACTCCGTGCCGCAGCAGCAGCCCGGCGACGCGGTCGGCCTCGGCGGCCAGCTCACCGAAGGTCAGCGTCCGGCCGCCGGTGACCAGGGCGACGCGGTCGCGGTGCGCGCGGGCGGCCTCGGCGAACAGTTCGGGGACCGTGCGCCGCTCCACCGGCCGCGCGGTGTCGTTCCAGGCGCCCAGCGACGCGCGGCGCTCCTCCTCGGTCAGCACGGACAGCCGGCCGACCGGCACGTCCGGCCCGGCGGCGAGCAGGCCCAGCAGCGCGACGGCGCGACCGGCCATGGCACGGGCCGTACCGTGGTCGGCCAGGTCCTCGGCGTACTCCAGCAGCAGGGTCAGGCCGTCCTCGCCGGCGTGGTCGACGAAGGTGAAGTCCAGGTCGAACTTGGCGGTGTGCACGCGGGCCGGCCACCACTCGGTGGGCAGGTCCAGCACCCGCGGATCGCCGCCGGGACGGTGGTGGTAGCCGAGCATCACCTGGAACAGCGGGTTGCGTCCCGGCACGCGCGGCGGGTTGAGCGCCTCGACGACCTGCTCGAACGGCAGGTCCTGGTGCTCGAAGGCGGCCAGGTCGGCGTCCTTGACCCGGGCCAGCAGGTGCCTGAACGTCGGGTCGCCGGACAGGTCGGCGCGCAGCACCAGGGTGTTGACGAAGAAGCCGACGAGGTCGTCCAGGGCGCTGTCCGTGCGCCCGGCGACGGGGGCGCCCAGCGGGATGTCGGTGCCCGCGCCCATCCGGTGCAGCAGGGTGGCGACCGCGGCCTGGAGCAGCATGAACATGCTGGTGCCCGTCTCGGCGCACAGGGCTCGCAGGGCGCGGGCGGTGGCCGCGGGCAGCTCCGCACGCACCTGGCCGCCGCGGCCGGTCGGCTCGGCCGGGCGGGGCCGGTCGAGCGGCAGGGGGATCTCCTCCGGCAGCCCGGCCAGCGTCCTGGTCCAGAACGCGAGCTGCCGCGCGCCCTCGCCACCCGAGTCGGCCGGATCCGCCGAGTCCGCCAGGTCCGCCAGGTCCGCCGGGCCCGCCGGGCCCGCCGGGCCCGCCGAGTCCGCCGAGTCCGCCGAGTCCGCCGAGTCGACCCGGTGCGCCGAGTCGGCCGGGCGCGTCGGGTCGGCCGGGCGGGCCGGGTCGGGCAGGTCCGGCGGGTCGCCGAGCAGCCGCCGCTGCCAGAGCGTGTAGTCGGCGTACTGCACCGGCAGCGGCGCCCATTCGGGCGCCCGGCCCTCGCGGCGGGCCCGGTAGGCGGCGTCGAGGTCGGTGAGGAACGGCCGGTCGGACCACTCGTCGGTCGCGATGTGGTGCAGCACGATCGCCACCACGTGGTCCAGTGGCCCGGCCCTGAGCACCTCGGCCCGCAGCGGGATCTGGACGGCGAGGTCGAACGGCCGGGCCACCGCCGCCGCGATCCTGCCCTCCAGCCGCTCCGGCGGGCAGTCCTCGGCATGGAAGAACGACCCGATCTCATCGATATCCAGAACGAACTGGTACGGTCCCGCCTCGTCCACGAACCGGCGCACCCCGTGCGGCCCGGTCTCCTCCGCAGGAAGGCGTACTCCTGGCCGGGACTCCTCCAGGGACGGGCGCACCCCGTCCTGCGCGGCCTCCTCCTCCGACCAAAGCGCCCCGTACGGGCCGGCCTGGTCGGGCGCGGGCGTGGCGGGCCGGGGACCGGCCTCGGGGAAGACGGTGCGCAGGGCCTCGTGGCGGGCGACCACGTCGCGCAGGGCCTGGTGGAGCGCGCCGGTGTCCAGCGCGCCGCGCACGCGGAAGACCAGCGGGAAGTGGTAGGCGTCGCCGCCGCTGAGCCGTTCGGCCAGCCACAGCCTCCGCTGAGCGGGCGACAGCGGGACGCGCCGGGGACGGTCCGCCACGGGCTCGACGGCCGGGCGGGCCGGGCGGCCGGCGTTCGCGCGACCGGCCAGCAGGGCGGGCGCCGGGGCCTCGAACAGGTCGCGGATGGCCAGTTCGGCGCCCAGCTCCGCGCGGGCCCGGCTGATGAGCCGGGTGGCGAGCAGCGAGTGGCCGCCGAGTTCGAAGAAGTCGTCTTCGGCGCCCACGGCCGGCAGGTCCAGCACCTCGGCGAACAGGCGGCAGAGCACCTCTTCCTCCGGTGTCGCCGGCCCCCGGCCGCCGGCGAGCGGCGCCGCCGGTTCGGCCGCGGGCAGCGCGCGCACGTCGAGCTTGCCGTTGTCGTTCATGGGCAGCCGGTCGAGGGTGACGAACGCGGCCGGCACCATGTAGTCGGGAAGCCGGCGCCGCAGATCCTCCCGGAGGCGGCGCGGCAGGCCGCTCGCGCCGGCCGCCGAGGCCGGGGTGTTGCCGTACGGGGGCGTGCCGCCGCCCGGCAGGTAGAGGCCCGCGGTGAGGCGGAAGTCCCCCCGCACGAAGACCGCGTCGTAGGCGCCCGGCTCGCGCGACCAGGTGGTGAGGACGCGGTAGCCCTCCCGTGCCCCGAGCGCGTGCAGGTCCTCGGGCTCGACTCCCCCGGCCACCGTGGCGCCGCGCTCGCTGCCCGCGCGGGCGTCGGGGACGCCCGTCACCCGCAGCCGCCCGGTCCGCGACTCCCGCAGGCGGCGGGCCAGCCCTCCTGCCTCCCTCGGCGGATCCTCGCCGGAGGCGGGTCCGGCGGTCGCGGGCGCGTCGTCCTGCCGGCCGGTGAGCGCGTCGGTCCAGGGCAGCACCGGTTCGTCGCCGAGGCGGACGTCGGGCTCGCCGTCGTAGAGGACGGCGTCGTAGCGGTAGCGGGTCAGCTCGTTGTGGTGGTGCCCGCGTTTGGTGCGCAGGTCGACGCCGAAGCCCAGCGTGGCGAAGTAGTCGGGGTCGACGAGCAGTTCCTTCTCCAGCGCGATCCCCCGCTCGACGGCCGGGTGGAGGCGCTCGGCGGCCTCGCGGCCGTCCGGGCCGCCGGTGTCGCTGGCCGAGCGGACAAGCTGGACGCCGGTGTGGAAGGCGCGGGCGAGCCGGAGGTTGCGCACGTCGCCGACGAACAGGGCGCCGCCCGGCGCCAGCAGTCCCATGGCGCCGCGGATGACCCCCGTCAGGTGGTCGATGTCCGGAAGGTACTGGATGACGGAGTTGATGATGATCGTGTCGAAGTAGCCGGCGGGCAGCCCTTCGGTGTCATGCGCGGCCTGGCAGCGCAGCTCGACCTTGGCCGCCAGCGCGGGATCCCGGCGCAGGTCCTCGCCGATCTTGCGGATCACGGGCGCGGCGAAGTCCGTCGCCCAGTACGCCTCCGCCTCGGGCGCCAAGCGCGACAGCAGCAGCCCCGAGCCGACGCCGATCTCCAGGACGCGGCGCGGGCGCAGCTCGCGGATGCGGGCCACGGTCTCCCCGCGCCACTCGCGCATGTGCTCCAGCGCGATCGGCTCCCCGTCGTAGCTGCTGTCCCAGCCCGCGAAGTCCTCGGTGAACACGGCGGTGCCGATGCGCTCGTACTCCTCGGAGTAGATCTCCCGCCATTCGCCGATCCACTCCCGTTCCGCCGACTCCCGCCGTTCGCCGGTGGGCTCGGCGGGCACGACGTACCCGACCAGGCGCCGGGCGCCGGGGATGGAGGGGTCCTCGGCGGCGACCACGGCGGCCTGGGCCACCTCCGGGTGCCGGGTGAGGGCGGTCTCGATCTCTCCCAGCTCGACCCGGTGACCGCGGATCTTCACCTGGTCGTCGGTGCGGCCGAGGAAGTCGATGTTCCCGTCGGCGCGGCGCCGCACCAGGTCGCCCGTGCGGTACATGCGCTCCCCCGGCTCGCCGTGAGGGTCGGCGACGAACCGTTCGGCGCTCAGCCCGGGACGGCCGAGGTAGCCGCGGGCCAGGCCGACGCCCGCGATGTACAGCTCGCCGGGGACGCCGGGGGGAACCGGGCGCAGCCAGGCGTCCAGGATGTGGGCGCGGGTGCCGCGGATGGGACGCCCGACGGTGGGGGTGGGACTGTCGCCCGTGCCGCCGCCGAGGGTGTTGATCGTGTACTCGGTGGGCCCGTAGAGGTTGTAGCCGTAGGTGCCCTCGGTGTCGCGGAGCCGGTTCCAGACCGTCTCGGACACCGCCTCCCCGCCGAGCAGCACCAGCGGCGGGCGGTGCCCGTCGAGCAGCCCCTGCTCGATCAGCAGGTGCGCGTAGGTCGGGGTGAGGTTGACGACGTCCACGCGGTGGTGCTCGCAGTAGGCGACCAGCGCCTCGGCGTCGCGCCTCAGCTCCTCGTCGCACACGTGCACCTCGTGTCCCTCGACCAGCCACAGGAGCTCCTCCCACGACATGTCGAAGGCGAAGGACACCGTGTGGGCGACGCGCAGCCGGCGGCCTCCTGCGGAGGCGACGGCCGGGTCGAAGATCTCCCTCTGGTGGTTGAGGTGCATGTTCGTCAGCCCGCGGTAAGGGGTGACGACGCCCTTGGGACGGCCGGTGGAGCCCGAGGTGTAGATGACGTACGCCGGGTGCTCCAGGCTGAAGCGAGGACGGTCGGCCTCGGTGACCGGGCCGCCGGACAGCCCCGCCAGCTCCCCGGCCACCACCGGGTCGTCGAGCCGCACGCGGAGGACGCCGGGCACGCCCCCCTCCAGGCGAGGCGCGACGGCAGCGGTAGTCAGCAGCAGGGCCGGACGGGCGTCCTCCAGCGTCACCGTCAGCCGGTCGTCGGGGTGGTCCAGCTCCAGCGGCAGGTAGGCCGCGCCCGTGCGCAGCACGGCGAACAGCGCGGCCACCATGTCGACGGAGCGGGGCAGGGCCAGCGCCACGATCTGCTCGGGCGCCGCGCCCCGCGCCAGCAGCAGCCGCGCCATGCGGTTGACGCGGGCGTCCAGGTCGGCGTAGGTGACGCTCAGGCCGCCGAAGACCAGGGCCGTGGCCTCAGGAGTGCGGACGGCCTGGGCGGCGAGCAGGTCGGCGATGGTCTCCTCCGGGACGGGCACCCGGCCGGCGGCCCGTTCCCGCTCCAGTTCGGCGCGTTCGGCGGGCAGCGTGTGGCCCAGGCGGCCGACGGGCGCGTCCAGGTCGTCCACCAGCCGCTCCAGCAGCAGGGCGAAGCGGTCCAGCAGTTCCTGGGCTCGCGGAGGGCCGATGACGTCGGGCCGGTGCGCGAGGGTGACCCGGATGCGCTCCCCCGGCGTCACGACGAGGTTGACGGGATAGTGGGTGGCGTCCACGTTGGCCACGGCGGTGGCGCCGTGCCGGTCGGCGAGCGCCGCGAGCCGCTCCTCGGTGTCGTTGTCGCGCATCACGAAGAGCGTGTCGAACAGCCGCCGATGGCCGGTCTCGGCCTGCAGGACGCCGAGGCCCAGATACTCGTGCGGCATGAGGGCCAGGCGTTCGCCCTGGACGCGCCGCAGCAGGTCCAGCACGGGCTCGGCCGGGTCGAAGGCGATGCGGGCGGGAACGGTGTTCAGGAACATGCCGATGACGTTCTCGACGTCCGGCACCTCGCTCGGACGGCCGGCGACCGTCGTGCCGAAGACGACGTCGAAGCGGCCGGTCGCGGCGGCCAGCACCAGGCCCCAGGCGGTGGTGAGCAGCGTGTTGAGCGTCAGTCCCCGGCGGCGGACGGCGTCGCGCATCCGGTCGCCGAGATCCTTGGGCAGGACGGTCTCCCGGCTCTCGGGGATGACCGCCCCCATGTCACCGCCCGCGGTGGGCGCGAGCAGGGTGGGCTCGTCCAGGCCCGCCAACGCGGCCCGCCAGGCGCGGGCGGCGGTCGCCGGGTCCTGTGACTCCAGCCAGGTCAGGTAGTCGCGGTAGGAGCCGGGGCGCGGCAGCCCGCGCTCGTCGCCGCCGGTCTCGTAGAGGGCGAACAGCTGGGCGAGGAAGATCCAGGCCGACCAGCCGTCCCACAGCAGCAGGTGCCGGCCGATGACCAGCCGGTCACCCCGGGCCTCGCCGAGCCGGATCAGCAGCATCCGGAAGAGCAGCGGCCGGGCCAGGTCGAACCGGCGGGTGCGCTCGGCGTCCATCAGCTCGCGCAGCCGCGCGTCCTGCTCGGCGGCGGGCAGGTCCGACAGGTCGGCCTCTTCGAGCGGTATCTCGGGGTCGGCGACGATGAACTGCACAGGCCGGCGCAGCCCGGCGCTGGTGAAGCCGGCGCGCAGGCCGGGGTTGCGGGCCAGCAGCACCCTGGTCGCCCGGCGCAGGCGGCCGGCGTTCAGGCGGGTGGCGAAGTCGAACGACTCGTGAACGGTGTAGACGTCGAGGGCGCCGTCGTCGTAGGTCGAGTGGAAGAACAGTCCTTCCTGGAGCGGCGCCAGCGGCCAGACGTCGGTCACGTCACCACCGCCCAGCCGCCGCACCCGCTCATACTCGTCAGCGGTGAGCATGAACCCGGCGCCCCGCTCACCCGCACCCGCACCCGCACCCGCACCCGCACCCGCACCCGCACCCGCAACGGTGCCGGTATCCGCAGCCTCACCGGCACTGGCAGCAGCAACGGCGGCGGCAACGTGATCGGCGGCGGCGGCGTCGCGGGTAGGAGTGACGGCGGTGGCGTAGGCGGCAGCGTCGGAGGCCGCGCCGTCGAAGGCCGCCGCGCCGTCGGAGACCACGCCGCCGCCGAGGGCGGCGGCCAGGGCGGCGGGGGTGCGGTGTTCGAAGACGTCGCGCGGACTCAGGGTCAGGCCCGCCCGGCGGGCGCGGCTGGAGACGCCGATCGAGCTGATGCTGTCGCCGCCGAGCATGAAGAAGTCGTCGTCGACGCCCGCCTCGCCGAGCTTCAGCACGGCCGCGAAGATCTCGGTGAGGACGCGCTCACGCTCGTCGCGCGGGGCGCGCGCCGTCGCGCGTACCGCCCGCGGGGCGGGCAGGGCGTCGCGGTCGAGCTTGCCGCTGGGGGTCAGCGGCAGGGCGTCGAGCTCGACGTACGCCCCGGGCAGCATGGACGCGGGCAACGTCCCGGCCAGGGCGGCGCCCAGCGCGACCACGTCGACCCCGCCCTCCCCGCCTCCCACCACAGCGGCGCCGTGTCCGGCCGGGCCGGGGGGCTTCGCCGGGACGATGTAGGCGACCAGGGTGGATCCGCGAACGGTCACCGCCGCCCGGGCCACGGCGGACAGGGCGGTGAGAGCGGCCTCGACCTCGCCCAGTTCGATGCGGTTGCCCCGGAGCTTCACCTGCCGGTCGGTGCGGCCGAGGTACTCGACGACGCCGTCCTCGCGGCAACGCACCAGGTCTCCGGTGCGGTACATGCGTCCGCCTGCCGCGCCGTAGGGGTCGGCCACGAACCGCTCGGCGGTCAGGCCGGGGCGGGCGTGGTATCCCCGGGCGAGCTGGACGCCGGTCAGGTACAGCTCGCCGGGCACGCCGGCCGGTACCGCGCGCAGGCAGGAGTCCAGCACCCGCAGCCCGGTGTTCCACACCGGGCGGCCGATGGGCACGGTGGTGCCGGTCGATCCGTCGTAGGCGTGGTAGGTCACGTCGACGGCCGCCTCGGTCGGGCCGTACAGGTTGTGCAGCGGCACTCCGGTGAGTGCGTGCCAGCGCGCGGCGGCGGCGCCCGGCAGGGCCTCGCCGCTGCTGAACACCCGTCGCAGGCTCGCCGCCCATGACAGGTCGGCGGTGACCTCGCCGGCGCTCAGGAAGGCTTCGAGCATCGACGGCACGAAGTGCATCGTCGTGACCCGCTGCTCGCCGATCAGCGCGGCCAGGTAGGCGGGATCGCGGTGCCCGTCGGGCTTGGCGAGCACCACGGCGGCGCCCTCGCACAGGGCCCAGAAGAACTCCCAGACGCTCACGTCGAAGCTGGACGGCGTCTTCTGCAACACACGGTCGTCGGCGCGCAGCCCGTACTCGCCCTGCATCCAGGCGAGCCGGTTGACGATCGCCCTGTGGGTCACGACGACGCCCTTGGGGCGGCCGGTCGATCCCGACGTGTAGATCAGATACGCCGGGTCGTCCGGCCCGGCGCTCCCGAGCCGGGAATCCGCCCCCTGGACATCACCGGCCACCGAGCCGACCTCGTGAATCTCCCCCATCACAGGGCCGACCCCGTCGACCTCGCCGACCGGAGAGCCCACCCCGCAGACCTCTCCCACCATAGAGCCCACCCCGCGGACGTCACCGGCCGACCGGCCCGCAGCCGCCCCGGCCGTCGGGCCGGCCGGCCGCGCCACGGCCGAGCGCGGCTCGGCCGGGGTTGCCGGGGGGTCGGCCGGGGTTGCCGGGGGGTCGAGGAGGAGATGGGTGACGGCACTCGCTCCGGGGAGCCGGCGGGAGGCGGCGGCGGTGGTCACCACCGTGTCCGTCCCCGAGTCGGCCAGCATGTGGGCGATGCGGTCGGCCGGGTAGTCGATGTCCAGCGGCAGGTAGGCCGCGCCCGACTTCAGCACGCCGAGCAGGGCCACCATCAGCTCCGCCGAGCGCGGGACGGCGACCGCGACGACCCGTCCGGAGCCCGCGCCCCGCGACCGCAGGCGGCGGGCGAGCATCTCGGCGCGCGCGTCCAGCTCCGCGTAGGTGAGGGACTCGCTCTCGCAGATCACGGCCGTGGCCTGCGGCGTCCGGGCGACCTGGGCCTCGAAGGCGGCGGCCAGAGTCGTCTCGGCGACCTGCCGTTCCTCGCCGGCGAGCCGGGCCCGTGCCGCCTCGCCGTCCGACAGCAGGCCGACGCGGGCGGCGTTCTGCGCGGGATCGTCGGCCACGGCGCGCAGGATGCGGGTGAGCCGGTCGGCGATCCGCAGAACGGCCTCGTCGTCGAGGCGCTGGGCGTGGTACTTCAGCCGCAGGTCCAGCCGGCGTCCCGGCTTGACGATCAGGGCGAGCGGGTAGTGGACGGCGTCGCGGAACTCGTGGCCGGTGATCCTCAGCGTTCCCGAGGAGTCGGCCGCACCGGTCTCCGCAGGGTAGTTCTCGAAGACCACGAGGGTGTCGAACAGCTCGCCACGACCGGCGAGCCCGGCGGCGCGCTGGAGTTCCGCGAGGCCGAGGTGCTGATGGTCCAGCAGGCTGGTCTGCTCGGCCTGGAGCCGCCCTGCCAGCTCGGCCAGGCTGTCGGCGGGCCGCCACCGGAAGCGGGTCGGCAGGGTGTTGATGAACAGGCCGACCATGGACTCGATGCCGTCCACCTCGATGTCCCGGCCGGAGACGGTGGTGCCGAAGACGACGTCCTGGCTGCCGGTCAGACCTCCGAGGAGAAGACCCCACGCGCTCTGGACGACCGCGCCGAGGGTCACCCCGTGCCTTCTCGCCCGTGCCGCGAGCCGCGCGGTGACGCTCTCGGGCAGCTCGACGCGCACCTGCCCCGGCCTCAGCCGCGCGTCGCCCGCCGAGGCGCCCACCAGGCGGGTCGGCTCGTCGAGCCCCGCGAGCGCGACCCGCCAGGCGGCGAGTGCGGCGTCCCGGTCCGCAGAGGCCAGGCGGCACAGGTACTCGCGGTACGGAGCCACCGGCGGCAACCCGGCCACCTCGGCCCCCGCGTCCGGTACCTGCGACGAAGCCTCCTCGGAGACGGCGGAGTACAGGGCCATCAGTTCGCGGTGGATGATCGGCAGCGACCAGCCGTCGGCCACGATGTGGTGGAAGGTCAGTACCAGGACGCTCCGGTCGTGCCCGAGCCGGACCAGCGCGCACCGCACCAGGGGCGGGCGGGCCAGATCGAAGCGGCGCTCGCGTTCCTCGGCCGCGACGGAGTCCGCGACGGCCCGGCGCTGCTCGTCGTCCCCGGACGGGCCTACCTCGCGCCAGGGCAGCTCCAGCCGGTCGGCGATGATCTGTACCGGCCGTCCGTCCGGACGGCGGCGGAAGCAGGCCCGCAGCGGAGCGTGCCGGTCCAGCAACCCCTGGGCGGCTCGGCGCAGGGACTCGCCGTCGACCGGACCGGCCAGTTCGATGATCTGCTGGACCACATAGGCGTCGCCGTCCGTGCCGTCCAGCAGGGAGTGGAAGTAGAACCCCTCCTGGAGCGGGCTGAGCGGCAGCACCTCCTCGACGGCGACCGGGTGGTCACCCTGCACCTCGGCGAGCTCCTTCTCCGCGAGCCGCAGAAGCGGCGCGTCCGCCACCGCTCCGGCAGCGCCCGCCCCGTCGAAGGCGGTCCCGCCGCCACCGCCATCCATGTCGATGACGACGCTCGTACCGATGTCAAAACCCGTACCGGCGCCTGGTCCCCTGTCGGCGCCCGTACCGGCGCCGGCGCCCGTAGCTGTGCCTGTGCCTGTGCCCGAACCCGAGCCCGTACCTGTGCCCAAATCCGAGCCCGAGCCCGTGCCCGAACCTGTGCCGGTGCCGGTGCCGGTGCCGGTGCCCGAGCCCGAGCCTGTGCCCTTGCCTGTGCCGCCCGGTCCGGTGGGTCCGCCGACCGTGCGGTCCACCGCTACCTCGGCGAGCGCGGCGGCGGTGCGGTGGCGGAACACGTCGCGGGAGGTGAGCCGCAGCCCCGCCTCGCGCGCGCGGACGAGCAGCCGGATGGCGACGATGCTGTCGCCGCCGAAGGCGAAGAAGTCGTCGTCGGCGGAGACCGACGCAAGGCCCAGCACCTCGGCGTACAGGGCGCACAGCAGCTCCTCGCGGGCGCCGCGCGGGGCGCGTCCGGAGCTGAGCGCGGTGTATTCGGGCGCAGGGAGCGCGGAGCCGTCGAGCTTGCCGCTCGGGGTGACCGGGAGCCGGTCCAGAGGGACGAAGGCCGACGGGATCATGTACTCGGGCAGCAGTTCGGCCGCGTACGAGCGCAGGGTCCTCATCAGGGCGGCGACATCGCGGAACGGCGCGGGACGGTTGGCGTGCGGAAAGGCGGCGGCCGAACGGTAAAGGGCGCCGAGGGGCGCGTCCCCGGCGGCGAAGACCACGTCGAGGCCGCCGTCGTCGGCGTGGCCGTTCCAGGTCACGGCCACCTGGTAGCCGTGGCGGGCTCCGAGCGCGTGCAGGGTCTCGGGGTCGGCGGCCTCCACCGGCGGGGCGGGACCGTCGCCGTCCTCGATGGCGGCCAGTGCGGCGAGGTCCTCGGCGAGCCGCGCATTGGGCACCGCGCCGACCCGGAGCCGGGCGGGGCCCGCCGCCAGGCGCGCCTCCAGCCCGTGCATCCCTCCGAGCTCGGCCCACCCGATCTCCTCCTCGCGAAGCTCGGCCCGCTGGGACTCCCCTTCGCGAAGCTCGGCCCGCCCAGGTTCCCCCTTGTGAAGCTCGGCCCGTTCGGACTTCTCCACGTCGGGCCGGGTTTCCCCGGATCCGGATTCGGCCGGGGCGGGCCTTGCGGCGGCCGGCTGGGGCTCCTGCTTGCGCAGGACGACGTCGTAGCGGTAGCGGGTCAGTTCGTTGTGGACGGCGCCGCGCTTGAGGCGGATGTCGGCGGTGAAGCCGGGGAGGGCCGCGAAGAAGTCCGGGTCGAGCAGCAGTTCACCCTCCCGGTTCGCCGAGCGGTCGACGACGGAGAGCAGGGCCTTCTTGTCCTGCGGGTACGCGCCGCGACGGGTCTCGACCGCGGCTCGCAGGCAGCGCAGTAGCCGGAGGTTGCGCACGTCGCCGACGAAGACGCTGCCGCCCGGGGCCAGAAGCGTCCCGGCCTCGCGCAGCACGTCGGACAGGTACTCCGCGCTCGGGAAGTACTGGGCGACGGAGTTGACGACCACGGTGTCGAACAGGCCCTCGGGCAGCCCGGTGACGTCGTGCGCGGGCTGGGCGCGCAGTTCGACGCGGCCGGTGAGCTCCGGCTCGGCGGCGACCCGGGCGCGCAGCGTCCGCACGGCCTCCTGCGAGAGGTCCGTGCCCCAGTAGACCTCGCAGCCGGGGGCGAGGCGCGCGAGGATGAGCCCGCTGCCGACGCCGATCTCCAGCACCCGGCGGGGTCGCAGCTCCCTGATGCGGGCGACCGTGGTGTCCCGCCATTCCCGCATCTCGGCGAGCGGGATGGGCAGGCCGTCGTACATGCTGTTCCAGCCGGCGAAGTTCTCCCCGAAGCCCTCCGAACCCGCGGCCGAGTAGAGCAGCTCGTGCAGGTCCTTCCACTTCTCGACCTGTTCGGTCTCCTCGCGGCCCGGCCCGGCGGTGAGGGAGGGGACGACGTAGGCGGCCAGCCGCCGGTCGCCCGGCCGGTCCTCGCGGGCCACCACCGCGACCTGGTCCACGGCCGGGTGCCCCCGCAGCACGGACTCGATCTCACCGGGTTCGACGCGGAAGCCGCGGATCTTCACCTGCGAGTCGGCGCGGCCGAGGAACTCGAGCCGTCCGTCGGATCTCCACCGCACCAGGTCGCCCGTGCGGTACAGCCGCTCGCCCGGCGGGCCGAAGGGGTCGGCGACGAACCGTTCGGCGGTCAGGTCCGCGCGCCCGAGGTAGCCGCGGGCCAGGCCGGCCCCGCCGAGGTACAGCTCGCCGGCGACCCCGGCGGGCACCGGGCGCAGGCGGGCGTCCAGCACGTAGGCCCGGGTGCCGGGGTCGGGGACGCCGATGGGCACGATGGCGCCGGAGGGGATGTCGGGGTCGCACAGGCCGAGGGTGGAGTTGGTGGTCGCCTCGGTCGGGCCGTAGGCGTTGAACATCATCCGGCCGCGCGCGTAGCGGCCGACCAGCTCGGGCGACACCCGCTCGGTGCCTGCCAGCAATGTGGCGGCGGGCGGCAGCCGTACGTCCTGCGGCATGGCGGCGAGCAGGGCCGGGGGGAGGATCATGAACGTGATGCCGTTGGCGTCGGCGTAGTCGGCGAGCGGCGCGCCGGGCACCCGCAGCTCGGACGGCACGACGACCAGGCGGCCTCCGGAGAGCAGGCCGAGGCACAGGTCCCAGAAGGCCACGTCGAAGCTGGGCGAGGAGAACTGCAGGACCCGGCTGTCCGGCCCGACGCCGAACCGCTCGCTCTGGGTGGCGACCAGCTTGGCCACGCCCGCGTGCGACAGCACCACGCCTTTGGGACGTCCTGTGGAGCCGGAGGTGTAGATGACGTAGGCCGCGTTGAGCACCGACAGCCGTCCCCTGTCGGCCTCGGAGGGGTCGTGGGCCGGGCGGGCCGCCAGCTCGCGCGCGGTCTCCGGCGCGTCGAGGATCAGCACGCCGGCGCCGTCGAACGGCGGGATCCCGTCCAGGGCGCCGGCGGTGGTGACCGGACAGTCGGCGGTGGTGACCAGGCAGACGGGCGCGGCGTCGGCCAGCATGTAGGCGATGCGGCCGGCCGGGTAGTCGGTGTCCAGCGGCAGGTAGGCGGCGCCGGCCTTCAGGACGGCCACCTCGGCGACGATCAGCTCGGCCGACCGGGGCAGGGCGAGGCCGACGACGCGCTCGGGTCCGGCCCCGCGCGCGATCAGCGCGTGGGCGAGCCGGTTCGCGCGCTCGTCCAGTTCGGCGTAGGTGAGGGCGAGGTCCTCGAAGACGAGGGCGACGGCGTCCGGCCGGCGGCGGACCTGCTCGGCGAACATCTCGGGCCAGGTGAGCGACGGGACCTCGTGGGCGGTGTCGTTCCACTCGGCGAGGACGCGGCGGCGCTCCTCGGCGGTGAGCAGTTCCAGCTCGGCGACCGGGACGTGCGGCCGGGCGAGCCCGTCGGCGAGCAGCGTCTCGTAGTGGCCGAGCATCCGGTCGGCGGTCGCGCCGTGGAACAGGTCGGGGCGGTAGGTCAGGCGCGCCTCGTAGGTCGCGGCGGCTTCGCGCGGTTCCGCGCTCGCCACCGTCACGATCTCCAGTGACACATCCAGCGGTCCCGCAGCCTCCGGTGACAGGTCCAGCGGTCCCGCAGCCTCCGATGACGCGTCTGCCTCCGGTGACGCGTCCAGCGGTCCGGCGGCGGCGGGCGCCACCCGGACGTCGCCGATCGCCACGGCCGTGGTGAAGAACAGGCCGCCGCCGCGCGTCGGCTCGGGCCGCAGGTCCGACACGAGGCGGGAGAGCGGGACGCGGTGCGCGCGGGCCTCCTCCCGGGCGGCGGCCACCCGCCGGACCAGCTCGCCGAAGCCCGTGCCGCCGTCGAGCCCGACCCGCAGCGGCAACCCGTCGTACCCGACGCAGACATCGCCCGTGCCGCCGTAGCGGTACAGCAGCGCGACGTAGGCGGCGAGCAGGCGGTCCTCGGGGCCGGCGTCTTCGCGCGGATCGCCCGCCAACGCGACGGCGGGACCGGCCAGCGTGCGGACGCGCGTCTCGCGGCCCGCGGCGGGGGCCGGCGGGTGCGGGAAGTCGATCGGGAGGACCGTCTCCTGCGGAAGCGGGGCGAGCCGCCGGTGCCAGTACGCCATCACTTCGTCAGTAGCCGACACAGGTGACCGAGCCTCCAAAACCGGACGAAAACCGCCAAAGCGACCTCAAGTGAGCGTCAAACTAAGGTAAGCATTACCTAAGTCAGTAGATCAGCGCCAGAGGAAACCGCCCAACTCTGGGGCTACAGTTAAGGTGTGCCTTACCTAAGTTTGGGAAAACGGAACGTGAGAGCGGCCCGGTGACGCGCCGGTGGCGTCCCGCCGTCCTGGTGGCGCTGCTCGGCGCGGTCCTGGTCGCGCTCTGCCTGCTCTCGATCGCGCTGGGCGCCCGCGCCCTCCCCCTCGACCAGGTCATTCGGACGCTGCTCGGGCACGCGCCCGACCAGACGGCCGGCAACGTCGTCTGGTCGGTGCGCGTCCCCCGCACCGCGCTGGGCCTGGCGGCGGGCGCGGCCCTCGGGCTGTCCGGCGCGCTCATGCAGGCCCTGACGCGCAATCCGCTCGCCGACCCCGGCCTGCTCGGCATCAGCGCCGGCGCGGCGTTCGCGATCGTGGTGTCGGTCGCGGTGCTCGGCGTCGGGTCGCTGTACGGATACATCTGGTTCGCCTTCGCGGGCGCGCTCGTCGCGAGCGTCGTGGTGTACCTGCTCGGCGGGCTGGGCCGCTCGGGCCTGACCCCGGTCAAGCTCGCCCTGTCCGGAGTCGCCGTGAGCTCGCTGCTGTTCTCGCTCACCAACGCCGTCGTGCTGACCGACCCGGACGCGCTGAACCGCTACCGCTTCTGGTCGGCCGGCTCGCTCGCCGACCAGGACGGTGACACCGTGCTGCGCATCCTGCCGTTCATCGCCCTCGGCACGGCGCTGGCGCTGGCCTGCGCGCCCGCGCTCAACAGCCTGGCACTCGGCGACGACGTGGCGGCCTCGCTGGGCAGGCGGCTCGGGCTGGTCCGGCTTCAGGGGGCGGTCGCCGTCACGCTGCTCACGGGCGCGGCGGTGGCGGTCATCGGCCCGGTGGTCTTCGTCGGGCTCGTGGTGCCGCACGCCGCCCGGATCCTCGCCCAGCACTCGGGGTTCGGCCCCGACCACCGCCTGCTGCTGCCGCTGTCGGCGGTGCTCGCGCCCTGCCTGGTGCTGGCGGCCGACATCGTCGGACGGGTCGCCGCGCGGCCCACCGAGATCCAGGCGGGCGTCCTCATCGCCTTCATCGGCGGCCCGTTCTTCATCGCCCTGGTCCGCCGGCGCCGGCTCGCGGAGGTCTGAGCATGGCCCTCCCCACCCCCGCTCCCCCGGCCGGCACCGCCGCGGTCACCTCGCGCCGCCCGTTCCGGCTGGCCGTGCCGCCCGTCTCCGGGTTCCTGCGACCTCGCCTGGTCGCCGTGTGCGTGGCGCTCGCCGTCGTCACCTTCCTGGTCCTGTGCTGGGGCGTCTCGGTCGGCGACTACCCGATCGGCCTCACCTCGGTCGTCAGGGCGCTGGCCGGGCAGGGGGACCCCGGGACGCTGCTGGTCGTGCGCGAGCTGCGGCTGCCGCGCGCCCTGGTCGGGCTGCTGACCGGCATCGCCTTCGGCGTCTCCGGCTCGATGTTCCAGACCATGACCCGCAACCCGCTGGCCAGCCCGGACATGATCGGGCTCACCCAGGGCGCCGGCGCCGCCGTCGTCGCGGGCATCGTGCTGGGGTGGGACGGCGGGCTCGGGCCGCAGGCGCTCGGGCTGCTCGGCGCGCTGGTCACCGGCCTGCTCGTCTACCTGCTGGCGTGGAGCCGCGGCACCACCGGCTACCGGATCATCCTGGTCGGCATCGGGCTGTCGTGGATCTTCACCAGCGCCACCGACTACCTGGTCGCCAAGGGCGGCCGGTTCCAGGCGCAGGCCGCGCTCGGCTGGCTGGTGGGCAACCTCAACGGCCGCGGCTGGGACCAGGTCACCCCGCTCGCCCTGGCCATGGCGGTGCTGGTGCCGCTCGCGCTGACGCTGGGCCGCCTGAACCGGACGCTCCAGCTCGGCGACGACGTCGCCGCCGGCCTCGGCACCCCGGTGCAGCGGGTCAGGTTCACGCTGCTGCTCACGGGGGTCGGACTGGTCGCCTTCGGCACCGCGGCGGCCGGGCCGATCGCCTTCGTGGCCCTGGCCGCGCCGCAGATCGCGCAGCGGCTCGCCGGCACCGCCTGGCCGCCGCCGGTGGCCTCGGGGCTGGCCGGGGCCCTGGTCGTGCTCTCCTCCGACCTCGCCGCGCGCGAGCTGCTCCCCGCCACGGAGCTGCCGGTCGGAATCGTCACCGGTGTGCTGGGCGCGCCGATCCTGCTCTGGCTGCTCATCCGCGCGAACCGCGCGGGCTCAGGAGGCTGAACGCATGTCGACCATCCACCCGGACCTGCGGGCGAGCGGACTGCACCTGGCCTACGACGACCGGCCGGTCGTGGAGGGCCTCGACCTGGTCGTCCCGCCGGGGCGCGTCACCGCCATCGTCGGCGCCAACGCCTGCGGCAAGTCCACGCTGCTGCGGGCGCTGGCGCGGCTGCTGGCGCCGCGCCGGGGAGCCGTCCAGCTCGACGGCCGCGCCCTGCACTCGATCCCGACCAGGGAGCTGGCGCAGCGCCTGGGCATCCTGCCGCAGTCACCGGTCGCGCCGGAGGGTCTCACGGTCATCGACCTGGTCACGCGGGGCCGCTCGCCGCACCAGACCTGGTGGCGGCAGTGGTCGGCGGCCGACGAGCAGGCCGTCCACGGCGCGCTGGCCGCCACCGGCATGACGGACCTGGCCGGGCGCGCGGTCGACGAGCTGTCCGGCGGCCAGCGCCAGCGCGCGTGGATCGCGATGGCCGTCGCGCAGGGCACCCAGGTGCTCCTGCTCGACGAGCCGACGACCTACCTGGACCTGGCGCACCAGATCGACGTCCTCGACCTGATCACCGACCTCAACCGGCGCGAGAACCGCACGATCGTGATGGTCCTGCACGACCTCAACCAGGCGTGCCGGTACGCCGACCACGTCATCGCCATGAAGTCGGGCCGCGTCGTCGCCGAGGGCGCGCCCGCCGAGGTCATCACCGCGCGGACCGTGCGGGACATCTTCGACCTGCGCTGCCAGGTCACGACGGACCCGGTCAGCGGCACCCCGTTGATCATCCCGATGAGCCGCCACCACGACACCGGGCGCGCGGAGGCGGCCCACTAGCGCGCCGCGGTCAGGGCCGGGCGGTGAGATAGCCGCCCATGGTGCGGAAGTAGTCGGTGGCCGCGTGTTCGGCGCCGTCCTCGGTGCGCAGCCGCCGCAGGACCAGGCCGTGCCGCCGCCCGCCGCGCGCGTCGGCGCCGCTGACGACGACCACCCCGTCCCCCTCGCGGATGAAGACGCGGCCGGGGGTGCCGCCGTAGCGCGCCTGCGACACGGCCGCCGACACGACGCGGACGCGCTCGCCGCGGTAGTAGGTGAAGGCGTTGGGATAGGGGTCCGACTGCGCCCGCACCAGCCGCTCCAGGTCCTGCGCCGGCCAGGTCCAGTCGATGCGGCCGTCCTCGATGGACCGCTTGTGGAAGAAGCTCGCCTTGGTGCGGTCCTGGGGCACCCACGTGGCCCGGCCCGAGGCGATGAGCTCGAGGGCGTCGCGCACGATGGGGCCGATCAGGTCGACCGTCTTGTGGAACAGGTCGGTGGCGGTGTCGCGTGGTCCCACCGGCACGGCCCGTTGCAGCACGATGTCGCCCGCGTCGAGTTCGGCGTTCATGCGGTGGGCGGTGACGCCGACCTGCTCCTCGCCGTTGATGAGGGCCCAGATCAGCGGGGAGAAGCCCGCGTACGACGGCAGCAGCGAGTCGTGGACGTTCAGCGTGCCGTGCGGGGGGAGGTCGAACACCTCCGGCGGCAGCCACGTGCGCCAGTTGTTGGCGACGATGATGTCGGGTGCCGCGTCGCGCAGCGCCTGGAGCAGAGAGGGATCGTCGGGGCGGTTGCGCAGGAGCGCGGGCACGTCGTGCTCGGCGGCCAGCTCCGCCACCGAGTCGTCCCAGATCTTCTCGTAGGCGTGGTCGCTCTTGGGGTGGGTGACCACCAGCGCGACCTCGTGACCCGCGTCCAGCAAGGCTTGCAGGGTGCGATGGCCCCACGTCTGGTAGCCGAACATGACGACCCGCATGAACGATCCTCTCCTCAGCGATCTGGTGAATCGGCCGTCCCCACCGGCAGGGGGAGACGGCCGTCCGGGCGGGCGGTTCACTCGCCGCCGGGGCGGCCGTGGCGCCAGTAGCCCATGAAGGCGACGGTCCGGCGGTCGACGCCCAGCTCTCCGACCAGGTGGCGGCGCAGTCCCGTGACCACCCCGGCCTCGCCGGCCAGCCAGGCGTAGAAGCCGCCCTGGACGGCGGTTCCGGGGTCGGGTACCTCCCAGAGGTCGTCGTCCTCCTCCTGCTCCTGCGGCGCCGCCGCGGGTGCCCGCCGTTCCAGCGCCACCGCGGACTCTTGGGGCTCAGGCGCCGCCGCGGACTCTTGCGGCTCCGGCCCCGGCGCGGATCCCTGTTCCCGGCCGCCGGCCGCGCC
>NZ_JBHTCG010000053.1:0-38536 GCF_042665155.1 Sphaerisporangium rhizosphaerae
CGGCCGGGCCGGCCGCCGGCACCCCAGCGCTGCGCCGCCTGTTGCGGGTTCGCACCGTCCCCGGGTGGATCCGCCTGCTGACCGGGCTCGCCGTCGCCGCCGTCCTGCTGGTCTTCGCGACCGTCAGCATCGGCGTCGGCCACGCCAGGGACGGCCTGCGCGTCATCGGCCACACCGCCGGCCCGCAGGTCGTCACCACCGCCGACCTGTACTTCGCGCTCAGCGACATGGACGCACAGGTCGCCTCCGTGCTGCTCACCGGCCGCGAGTCCGCCCTCGGGCCCGGCCGCCAGACCATGCTCGACCGCTACGACGAGCGCCGCTCGCAGGCCGACCGCGCCGTGCTGCAGGCGGCCGACCTCGCCAGCGGCGACGCCACCGAGCAGATGACCGTGCAGGCCCTGCTGGACGGGCTCGGCCGTTACGAGCGGCTGGCCGCCCGCGCGCTGCTGCTGGACGAGCAGTCCGGCCACGCCGCCGGGCCGCCGCCCCAGGCCGTCCTGGACGTCTACCGCCAGGCGACCGACCTCATGCGGCTGGACCTGCTGCCCAAGGCCTACAACCTGACCCTGGACAGCGGCACCATCGTCCGGCACGCCTACCTGGCCGAGCTGTCGGCCGTCCAGCAGGGGCGCATCTGGGTGGGCGTCACCGGAGGGCTGGCGCTGCTGGCGCTCATCGTGCTGCAGGTCTATCTGAGCCGCGGTTTCCGCCGCACGTTCAACGTGCCCGCGCTGGTGGCCACCGTCGTGGTCGCCGCGCTGACCGTGGCCGCGTTCGCCGTCCTCCAGCACGAGGGCGACGTGCTGCGCGACGCCAAGGAGGACGGCTTCAACTCCGTCCTCGCGCTCTCGCGGGCCCGCGCCATCGGCAACACGCTGCACGGCGACGAGAGTCGCTACCTGCTCGACCCCGAACGCGCCGACACCTACGAGCAGGTGTACCTGGACAAGTCGCAGGCCGTCCTCTACGTCCCGGCCGGCAACCTCGACAAGTACTACGCCGCGGTGAACGACCGCGTCTCCGGCGGCAAGAAGGACTTCCTCGGGTTCTTCGGGGCGGAGGCCGCGGGCCTGTCCCTGCCCCCGCAGCGGCCGGCGTTCGACCAGGTCCTCCAGCGCTACCAGGCCTTCCAGCACAACGACCAGCGCGTCCGGCAGCTCGCCACGTCCGGCTCGCGGCGCGCGGCGGTCGGCCAGGCCATGGGCCCGGCCTTCGCCTCCTACGACGACGCCCTGGTCAAGCTCACCGCGCTGCACCGCCAGGCGTTCGAGTCGGCGGTGCGCGAGGGCGACGGGGCGCTCGGCGGGTGGAACTGGGTGCCTCCCGCGGCCGCCCTGGCCGCCATCCTGATGGTCCTCATCGGTGTCCGGCCCCGGCTCGCCGAGTACCGCTGAAGGGAACCCCTTGATGGTCACGCTCACTTCCACGCGCGCGCACGGCGGGTTCCGCCGCGCCGCCGCCGCGCTGGCGGCCGTGGCGGCGCTCGTCCCGCTGGCCGCCTCCTGCGCGGCCGGCACCTCCATCCTCGACAAGGACTCCCTGGTGATCGGGGTGAAGGCCGACCAGCCGAACCTCGGGGTCAAGGGCGCTGGCGGCGCCTACTCGGGGTTCGACGTCGACGTCGCCACCTACGTCGCCCGCAAGCTCGGCAAGCAGGTGCGGTTCGTCACCGCGCCGTCCGCCCAGCGCGAGAACATGATCACCAATAGCGCGGTCGACCTGGTCGTCGCGACCTACTCCATCACCGCCGAGCGCAAGACCAAGGTGTCCTTCGGCGGCCCGTACTACGTGGCGCACCAGGACACGCTGGTGCGGGCCGACCAGAGCGGCGTGGACAACGTGCGCGACCTGCGCGACCGCAAGCTGTGCCAGGTGACCGGGTCCAACTCCTGGCGCCGGGTCAAGGAGGAGCGCAAGATCCCCGTGACGCTGGTGCCCTCGGCCTCCTACAGCGAGTGCGTCGAGGACCTGCGCGCGGGCAAGGTGGACGCCGTCTCGACCGACGACCTGATCCTGACCGGGTTCGCCACCTCCGGCACCAAGATCGTCAACGCGCCGTTCAGCGACGAGCGGTACGGCATCGGCATCCGCACCGGCGACATCGACGGCTGCGAGGCGGTCAACAAGGCGATCACCGAGATGTACCAGGACGGCACGGCCAAGCGGCTGCTGCAGAAGTGGTTCGCCAAGTCGGGGCTGGCTCTGACCTTCACCGTCCCGCAGTTCGAGGGCTGCGGCTGAGACCGGCCGCAAGTCTCTGAAATTTCATGAACGTCGGGACCGAAAAAGTGAGGTGAACTCGGTTTTTACGGGTCGGGCCGCTATATTACCGAGTGAACAGGCTGTGCTCTTGTTCATGAACAGCGGTTCCTCTCATGGATCGAGGCCGGCCGATGGGCGAGGTGGTCATCGTCAACTGCACCGTCGTGCACGGGCGGGCGGCGGGCGGTGCCGAGGCCCTGCCCGACGCGGCGGTGCACGTCCGCGGTGAGCGCGTCCTCGCCGTCGGATCCCGCGCGCAGATCCTGCGCGGCATCCCCGGCGTGCCCGTCCTCGACCTCGACGGCGCCTACCTCACCCCCGGCCTGATCAACATGCACACCCACCTGTCGCTGTCGCTGCCCGGCCAGGGAGGCGACGACGTCAAGGGCATGGGACCGCACGACCTGGCCCTGTACATGGCCGACGGCGCCCGCCGCACCCTCGCGTGCGGGGTGACGACGGTGCGCTGCGTCGCCGAGAAGGACCACGCCGACTTCGCCCTGCGCCGGGCCATCGAAGCAGGCCGCGCGACCGGGCCGCGCCTCTACACCGCCGGACGGGCCCTGGTGTGCACCGGCGGACACGGGCACGAGGGCGCCGACACCCTCGAGTGCGACGGGCCCGACGCCTTCCGCCGCGGCGTGCGCAGCCAGATCAAGGCCGGCGCCGACCTCATCAAGGTCATGATCTCCGGCGGCATCGCCGGCGAGCACGAGCGCATCGACACCCCCCAGCTGTTCGCCGACGAGATGGCCGCGGTGCTCGACACGGCGCACGCGTGGGGCCGCAAGGTCACCGCGCACGCCGGCCCCGCGGCCGTCATCGCCCAGGCCGTCGAGCTCGGGCTGGACTGCGTCGAGCACGGTTACGAGCTGACCCCCGCCGTCGCCGCCGCCATGGCCGCCCGCGGCACCGCACTGGTCCCCACGCTGCTCGTCACGCGGTGCAAGGAGTTCTTCGACGAGCTCGGCGTCCCCGGATGGATGCAGTGCCGCGCGCTGGCCGCCGGACCCCGCCACCTGGACAGCTACGCCATGGCCCTCGCTGCCGGCGTGACCGTCATGCTCGGCAGCGACATGCCCCCGTTCTGGCCGTTCGAGGGCACCAATGCCACGGTCAGGGAGCTGGAGCACATGTCCGAGGCCGGTCTCGGCCCGGCCGGCGCGCTGCGGGCCGCGACGCTCGAACCGGCCCGCTGGCTCGGCGCCGACGACGACCTCGGCACCGTCGAGCCCGGCCGGTACGCCGACCTCATCGCGATGGACGACGATCCCCTGAGCACCGCCTCGGCATTCCGGGGCGTCCACTGGGTGATGAAAGGCGGCCGGATCGTCCGCGACGACCGCGCGACGGTCCACCCCTGATGGCCCTCATCCCGCACGCCCGCGCGTCCTGGAGTCCTCCACATGAATGACCAGCTCCCCGCCGATGGCGACGACGCGCCCCCGGACGAGACGCCCGGCGCGGCACCCGAGGAGTTCATCACTGCGCCCGAGGAGGTCGGCGTGGCGCCCGATGGGTCTGACGGGGCGGCAGAGGGCGATATGGAGCTGTACGACCTGCGGGTCGTGGTCGACCGCATCGACGGCAGATCGGTCTGCGGCATGCGGGTGGGCGACCGCTTCGACCTCGAACAGAGTGCGCACCTGCGTCTGCCCGACGGCGAGCACTTCTGCGTCTACGCGCTGGCCGCGGTGCTGCCCTTCCTCGCCGCCAAGCAGCGCGACCTCGCCGCCGGGGACTGGCTGGCGAAGGACACGCTGTTCGCCTGCCCCGATCCCGAGGAACGCCTGGTGATGCGCGTCGAACGAACCCGCCGCCGCCGCATGAACTCCGCGGACCTGACCTGAATCACCCGAAGGCGCGAGCGCGTCCCGGCGGCGGTGCGCGTCGCGGTGGCGGCCCCGTGCACGGCACATGGTCCTGGTGGAGACAAGGCGCACGGTCCTGGTGAAGACACGGCGCACGGTCCTGGAGGAGAAGGGAGAGGTTGCCATGAGACCCGCCGAGATCGGCCTCGGGTTGCAGAGTGACAAACGGCCGGGCGACTACGCGCGGCTGGCGCGCGTGGCCGAGGAGCACGGGTTCGACGTGCTCAGCGTGTTCGGCGACCTGATGTACCAGCCGCCGCTGTACCCGCTGCTGGAGATGGCGGCGGCCACCCAGCACGTGCGGCTCGGTCCGGCCTGCCTCAATCCTTACTCCCTGGCCCCCTACGAGATCGCCGGCCAGATCGCCGCCCTGGACCTCGCCTCGGCCGGCCGTGCCTATCTCGGCCTGGCGCGGGGCACCTGGCTCGGCGCGGTCGGCATCGCCCGGCCCCGGCCGCTGACCGCCCTCGCCGAGGCCGCCGAGGTGGTCTACCGGCTGCTCGGCGGCGACGACACCGGGTACGAGGGCGAGGTGTTCCGCCTGGAGGCGGGTACGCTCCTGCGCTACCCCGTCCAGCGGGTACGGCCGCCGCTCCTACTCGGCACCTGGGGCCCGAAGGGCGCCGCGCTGGCCGGGCGCATCGCGGAGGAGATCAAGGTGGGCGGCAGCGCCAACCCGGCGATGGTGCCCGTGATCCGCGACCGGGTGCGCGCCGGCGCCGAGGCGGCCGGACGCGACCCCGGCGAGGTCGGCGTCGTGCTCGGCGCGGTCACCGTCGTGGACACCGACGGCGCCGCCGCCCGGGCCAGAGCCCGCACCGAGGTCGCCATGTACCTGGCCGTGGTGGCGGACCTGGACCCGACCGCCGAGATCCCCGACGACCTGCTCGTCCGAGTGCGAGACCTGGTCGCGGCGGGGGAGGACCGGGCGGCCGGCGAACTGATCCCGGACGACATCCTCGATCTGTTCGCCTTCTCCGGCACGCCCGAGCAGGTGGCGGCCCAGGCCCAGGCGCTGATCGACGCCGGCGCGCACAGGGTCGAGTTCGGCACCCCCCACGGCCTCGACGACGAGCAAGGCATCCGCCTCCTCGGCGCCGAAGTCCTCCCCCTCCTCAACCGCTCCCCGCCCACCTCGCCCCCCTGACCAGCGACGCGCCGCCGCCTGGTCAGTCAGGCTGCCTGAACCTCGACGACCCACTTGCCAGGAGGTCAGGCGCGATGCGCCTGCTTAAGGATCGTTAGGATGGAGAGCTTCGTGGAGGGGACGCCTAGAGTGCACGTGCTTGTCCTGGTCGGGCCGGGGGTCGCGGCGGACGCGCGCTTGCTGCGGGACATGGCGGCGCGGGAGTTCGCCGTGCTCGGTGTCGAGGGGCGCCTCGTGGTCGCGGCCGACGTCGCCTCTTTCCGTGCCGAGTTGGACGCCACGGGCGACGACCAGGCCGTCGTCGCGATGCCCGGCCCTGATCCGGACGCCCGACGGCTCATCGACGCTCCACCGGCATGCTCCCCTCGGACGGTGTGGCTCGATCTCGCCCGCGTGGGCCCGCTTCAGGCCGCCGGCGGGGCCGCTCACCTTCAGGGCCGGGGAGTGTGGGGTCTGACATGGGCCATCCGCCACGCCGTGCACCGGCTTCGGACGCCGGCCGTTCGCATCCCGTACGGGGACCATCCTGACCAGTGGGGAGAACTCCGGCTACCGTCCTCCGTGGCCGGTCCTGCACCTTGGCCCGCGGACGCCGGCGTCTCCTCCGCCGGCGGGTCGTTGTCGTCTTCCATGAACGCGGCCATCTCCGCTGCCGACGGGTCGCCATCGTCGTCCATGGGCTCCGTGGGCCGGTCCGCCGAGGGGCCGCCGCCGGTGGCGGTGCTGGTGCATGGGGGGTACTGGAGGTCCATCTGGCAGGCCGACCTGATGGACGCGCTCGCGATCGACCTCGCCCGCCGGGGGCACGCCACGTGGAACCTGGAGTATCGCCGACCTGACCTGCACGGATGGGACGCCACCACGCGGGACGTGGCGAGCGGGCTGACGGCGCTGACGGCGCTCGGCGTCCCGCTGGACCTCGACCGCGTCGTGGTCCTCGGACACTCGGCCGGCGGCCAGCTCGCCCTGCGCCTGGCGGCCGACGCGGCCCGATCCGCGCCACCCGCCCGGACGGTCGCCGGCGACCCCGGTACGCGTGTGCCGCGGGTGGCGTTCGCCGTGTCGCTGGCGGGGGTGCTGGACCTGGTGGAGGCGGACCGGCGGCGCATGGGCGTCGGAGCGGTCGCCGCCGCGCTCGGCGGAGACGCGCACGAGTTGCCCGAGGTGTACGCCGCCGCGAGCCCGCTGGCCCGGCTGCCGCTGCGTGTGCCGCACCTTGTCGTCCAGGGAACCGACGACGATCCCGACCTGGTGGACATCGGCCGCAGGTACGCGCGCGCGGCCGGCCCGGAGGCCGTCCACGTCGAACGGCCGGGCGACCACTTCGCCGTCATCGACCCCGACACCCCCATCTGGCACGCCGTGGCGGACCATCTCGCCGACCACCCGGCCCCCGGCACCGGTCCTGAGACCGCTTCGCGATGACGGCCCAGGCTTCACCGGCTCATCGGCGACCGGCGCAGCCGTAGGCCGATCAATGATGACCCGCTTGTGCCTCAGTACGGTCAGCGGTGAGTGGTCATGCCACTGGTCGATTCTCGGTCGTCCGCGCTGCTGTGGGCAGGTTCGTGGCGGCCGGCCCCCCGCTTGGGGCGGCTGGTGGTGGATGGCCTCGTTATTGGTGGACAGAGGGCAGCGGGTCTGGTGCGCGGCCGTTGTGGGGGTGCCGCACGGCCGGGTGGAGGGGGAGAGTGCGGGGATCTGAGGGTGAACAGTGTGTTACGTGTGGCGTGTCCGTGTGGTGAGGGTGTGGGGGTGCGCCAAGCTGGGGGTGTCGCAACCCGGAGGACCCCCCGATGCTCAAGCGCAACCTGCTTTTCGGCCGTAAGACCCGCGTCACCTTCTGCCTGCCCGCCGACCGGCCCTACGGCGTGGTCAGCGTCGTCGGCGACTTCAACGACTGGTGCCCGGGGCGTCACGAGCTGCGCCGCCGCCACAACGGCCTGCGCACCGTCTCGGTGATCCTGCCCCAGGGCGTCCACCGGTTCCGCTACCTGGCGACCGCCGGCCTCTGGTTCGACGACGAGACCGCCGACCAGATCGACCACCACGGCAGCCTGATCCATCTGTGACCCCGCGCCGGGCGGTTCTCCATGAACCGCCCGGCCATCTACCATGACCTACCGCCGTGACCTGCCCGGTGGTCCCTCACGACTCGCCCGGCGGTTCCCGCGGCTCGCGGGGTGGTGATGACGGCGCCGGGTGTCGTGGTCGTCGTGGTCAGCGGTCGGGTGCCGTTTCCGGCGGTCCCTGTGGGGTGAGGCGTGCCGCCGAGGTGCCGAGGCCGGTGGGGGGCATGGCGCGCCATATCTCTGGGGTGGACGGCTGGGGAGCGCCGGCGGAGACCCGCGCGGGAGCAGCGGTGACGAAGGCATGCGACGGGGCGGCGGTGAGGAGGGCATGCGTCGGGGGAGCGGTGAGGGAGGCATCCGGGAGGGGTGCGGTGAAGGCGGCGGCTGGGCGGGGGGCGGTGGCGGAGCCGTGGGTGCGTAGTTCGGCTTCGGTGTAGCGTGCGCAGCGGCGGTGCCATTCGAGGATGCCGGACATCCAGTCTTTGAGGGACTCGGCGTGCTCGACGAGGATCTGCCGCGCCCGCTCGCCGAGGGCGAGGTCGTCCAGCAGGGCGGGCAGGTCGTGGGCGACGATGTGCTCGAACTGCCGCATGCGCGCCGTCATCAGCTCGGCCACGATGTCGCGGGCCCGGCAGCGGTCGACGCCGAGGAAGCGCTCGACCACCAGCACCATGTTGTGGACCTCCCCCTCGAACTCGATCTCCTTCTGGTAGGAGAACAGGTCGTTGGTGAAGCAGGCGTAGTCCTGGGCGGCGGTGTCCAGCTCGCGCAGCACGCGTGTCTGGTACACCTCGTCGGGCACGACGTCGATGTGGGCGAGCCGGGCCAGGCTCATCGTCATGTCGGAGCCGAAGGTCTTGCGGCGCATCTCGACGTAGTCGATCGGGTCGGGGACGCGGTTCAGGGCCTGGTTGCCCACCTCCCACACCCAGCTGCCGGTCATGTCGTCCACCGCGGCGCGCAACCGCCGCCGCCCGCGCGCGTCCATGCCGGAGGCGGTGCGCCGCCACAGGTCGCCCAGGCCGCGCTCGAGCGCGCCGGACGGCTCGGGGGTCTCGCTCATGTCCAGGGGCATGAACGACCCGAGCCGCTCGTGGCAGAGCCGCGCCGCCGGCAGGTCGCGGGGGACGCCGAAGACACAGGGGAAGTAGTCGTCGCCGTAGGTGCCCCAGGCCAGCCAGTCGGACGACAGGCAGACCTGCTCCAGCTCGCCGTCGGCGTGGATCATCGCCGCGCAGTGAGCGAAGTCGAAGCCGAGGAAGCGCCGCTCGTCCCACAGTGCGCCGGCGGAGATGCCGGGGAGGGAGTCGAACATGCCCATCCGCAGCGCCCATTCGGCCCCGTGGCGCCGCGCGGCCTCCAGATGCGGGTTCGTGCGGAACGCGAACGGCATGTGGAAGGCGGGCAGGTCAAGGTGCCCCACGGGGCGCAACGGCGGGGACAGGTGCTGGCGGGAGCGCAGGTCGGCGCCGAGTCGCAACGTGGGCAGCAGCGACCACACCGCCGAGGTGCCGAGCCCGGACGGGCCGGGCGGGACGCCGGGGAATGGGCCGCCGGCGGCGCCCTCGTTCATGTAGCGGCTGGAGCGGGCGTGCCACTCGTGGCCGCCGGACTGCCAATCTTGCAGGCCCTTGACGTAGGCGGCGACCGCGGCCTGCTCGTGGGCGGGCGCCGCCCGCTCGGCGAGCAGGGCGGGCACCTCGGTCAGCGCGGTGGTCTCGAACTGCTGGAGCCGGGAGGTCAGCAGGTCGTTGACCAGTTCGGCGGCCTCCTGAGTGGGGCAGTCGAAGAAGCGCTCGAAGACCAGCACCGCGTTGGAGTTCTCGCCCTCCTCCTGAACCTCGCGCTGGTAGGAGAACAGGTCGTTGCGCAGGTGCACCGCGTCGGAGAAGGTGTCGGACAGGACCTTCATCGGCCGGGTGCCGGCGAGGTGGGCGGGGATCTCGGCCCGCGCGGCGTACTCCACCAGGTCGGCCGACCAGGGCGCCCCGCCGACCCTGCGCCGCATCTGGACGTACTCGATGGGGTTGGCGACGCGGCCCAGCTCGATGTTGTTCAGCTCCCACATGGACTCGACCATCAGGTTGTGGGTGCTGGTGGTGAAGCGACGCCGCCAGTCGGGCGACATGGCGGGCACCGTGCGCGCCCAGAGATCCTTCAGACCGGCCTCGGCGGGGTCGGCCGGCTCGGGCGGCGTCTCGTCCTCGGCGGTCATGAACAGCTCGAGGCGGTCGAGGTGGGCCTTGGCGCCCGCCAGGTCGCGGGAGTGCTTGAACAGTTCGAGGAAGTGGTCGTCGAAGAAGAACACCCAGACGTACCAGTCGGTGATGAGGTCGAGCGTCGCGCCGTCGCAGTCGGGGTGGGTGTAGGCGCACATCAGCGCGTAGTCCATCTGGGCGAGCGCGGCCTCGTCCCAGATGAGGCCGCCGCCGGGCCGAGGCACGTCGAGCATGCCCATGCCGCGCGCCCAGGCGGTGCTGTGGGCGCGCGAGCGCTCGAGGTGCGGGTTCAGCCGGGCGGGATACGGCATGTAGAAATCGGGCAGCGTGAAAGCCTGCATGAGCCTGCCTAAGTCTCGTGAGCCGACCATGACCATGCGCTTACCGTGACCTTACCATCGCGGAGGGTCACGGTGTCATCGCGCGAGCCGGCCGGTACGGCGGCGGGCCCAGGCGCCACGGTCGCACAGGGGGCACAGGTGCACAGAGTGCAAAGGGCGCACGGGGGAGCGGCCCGCCGGCGCCGAGAGGTCACTCGTCGGCGGGAGCGAGCGCGCGCCAGGGCAGGGGGCTCGAGAGCATCATCATGCTGGAGGGCTGCCCGTAGGGGGCCAGGCGGTCGATGAGCTCCTCGAAGGCCGTCATCGAGGTGGCGGCGACGCGCAGCAGGCAGCAGGTGTCCCCGGTGACCCGGTGCACCTCGACGATCTCCGGCCAGGCGAGCGCCTGCTTGTCGCGCAGCACGCACCGCACTCCATAGCAGGACATGCGGATCAGGGCGCTGACCTTCCGGCCGGCGCGGGAGGGGTCGATCCTGGCGTGATAGCCGGCGATCACGCCGGTCTCCTCCAGCCGGCGCACCCGCTCGGCGACCGCCGGGGCCGACAGGTGCACCCGCCGGGACAGCTCGCTGTAGGACAGTCGTGCGTCCGCCTGCAGTTCGGCCACCAGGGCCCAGTCCATCGCGTCCACGGTCACGCTCCGTCATTCGCAAACCGGAAACCGTCTTCCGCCTTCCATTCGGAAGGCGGAAGGGGCGAATCGCTATCGACTCATCATTTCACTGGAATTCTATATAAGTGAACATGGAGGTGAACTGAGGAGTTGGGATGACGAGCAGACGGCGGGCCGGAGGCGCCCGGGTGAGATCCTTGGCCGGGCGCCTGCGTGCCCCTGCGCAGGCGGCCGAGCACGTGGCGCCCACCCTGGAGTTCGCCGACGGCACCCCTTACGACCACTATGTGGCGGCGCAGGCGCTGCACGGGCTCCAGCGGACGGTCACCGACGTGCCCGAGGAGCGCGCCTTCCTGGTGACGACCCAGGTGATGGAGCTGTACTTCGGGCTGATCCGGTCGGAGTGGTGGCTCGCGCAGCGACTGCTGGACGACGACGAGGTGGTGGGGGCGACGGCGGTGCTGGCCCGCAGCGTCCGCTACTTCGAGGCGCTCAACGCCTCCTGGGCGGCGCTGAGCTGGCTCACGCCCGCCCAGTTCAACGCCTTCCGGGACGCGCTGGGCGAGGCCTCGGGGTTCCAGTCGGCCATGTACCGGCACCTGGAGTTCCTGCTGGGCAACAAGTCGGAGCCGCTGACCCGCCCGCACCGCCGCAGCCCGGCGGTGTACAAGGAACTGGTCGACGCCCTGCGGCGCCCCAGCCTGTACGACAGCGTGCTCGCCCTGCTCGCCAGGCGCGGGTTCGAGATCCCCCCGCCCGGCGACCCGGCGCTGGAGTACGTCCCGAACCCGCTGGTGGAGGACGCCTGGGTCCGGGTCTACGCCGAGCACGGCCCGGGGGAGGAGCTGTGGTCCCTCGCCGAGACGCTCACCGACCTGTCCGAGAGGTTCTCCGACTGGCGCTACCGGCACTTGATGGCCGTGCGCCGCTCGATGGGCGCCAAGCCGGGCTCGGGCGGCTCCAGCGGGCTCACCTGGCTGGAGCGCAGCCTGCGCCGCGACGTGTTCCCCGAGCTGTGGTCCGCCCGCACCCGCATGTGACTCCGGCACCGATGTTCACCGGTTTTCGTCCCACGTAACACCCTGCCCTCCGGGTGAACGGGTGGGGCCGAGGCGTCCTGCCGGTCGGAAACAGCCGGTCAGAACAGCCGGGGGGTGACCACCGAGACCACCGTGGTGACCGCGTCGGTGTCGTTGTACATGGCGTGCGGCACGGTGGAGCGCAGGTGGACGCTGTCGCCCGGGTAGAGCCGGTGTTCCACGCCGTCCACCTCGTACAGCAGCTCGCCCGACAGCACGAAGGCGAACTCCTCGCCCGCGTGCCCATAGGCGTCCTCGCGCCGCCCCCCGGGGGCGATGTGCACCAGCAGCGGCTCCAGCACCAGGTGCGGCCCGCGGGCCGACAGCATGCGGTAGGTCTGCTGGCCGGAGACGTACTCGGTGGCCGCCGTCGAGGCCCGGGTGAGCGTGAAGTGGGAGGGAAGCCGGGCGATGTCCGCGCGGTCGTCGCCCGCCTGCTGCTCGTCGTCGAAGAAGTCGGCGACGCTGTGGTCGAGCGCCGCGGCGACGCCGTTCAGCGCGGTGAGCCCGATGGAGGAGATGCCCCGCTCGACCTGCGACAGGAAGCCGATCGACAGCCCCGAGCGGGTGGACAGCCCGCGCAGCGTCATGCCGCGCTCCTTGCGGAAGCGGCGCATGCGGGCGCCGACGGCGTCGGGCCGGTCGCGCCGGTCGTGCTCGCCGCGGCCCTGGCGCGCCGATGTGCCCACCGGATGACCTCCTCGATCGGGCGGCGCGGCCGCGCCTTTCAACGGTAAAGAGCACACCTATTTCACCCCAGGTGCCGTCCGCGTGCCAACCGGGGCCCGCTCCGTCCCCGCCGGTCGACCCGCCCGGGGGCCGCATTGCCCGGCCGGGGACCGGGACGGGCAATGATGGGCCGCCCTTGGGATAACCGTGACATGTCCGGGGGTAGGGAAGCGCGGGTGAAAGGCCTAGCCAATACGCCCGGCGAGGACCCGGCCCCGGTCCCGATCACCGCCGATCTCCAGCTTCGCGTCAATGACCGGCTATATCCGATCACGGCCGACACCAGGGAGTCACTGCTGGACACCCTCCGGGAGCGCCTGGGCCTGACCGGCGCGAAGAAGGGCTGCGACCACGGCCAGTGCGGCGCCTGCACGGTCCTGGTGGACGGCAGGCGGGTGGTGTCGTGCCTGACGCTGACGGTGTCGGTGGACGACGGCGCCGTCACCACCGTCGAAGGGCTCGCCGCCTCCGGCGCCGTCCACCCGCTGCAGCGGGCCTTCGTCGAGCACGACGCCCTGCAGTGCGGCTTCTGCACTCCCGGGCAGCTCTGCTCGGCGGCGGGCATGCTCGCCGAGGCGGCGGAGGGACGGCCGAGCCTGGTCACCGCCCGCGGCGCCGCCGGGGCCGGCGGCCCGGTGACCCTGGACGAGGAGGAGATCCGCGAGCGGATGAGCGGCAACCTGTGCCGGTGCGGCGCCTACCCGGGCATCGTCGCCGCCATCGCCGAGGTGGCCCGGCCGGCGGAGGTGGCGCGATGAGACCCTTCGCCTACCAGCGCCCGCCCACCGTCGCCTCCGCCGTGGCCGCGGCCGGCGCGGACGCGGACGTGATGTACCTGGCCGGCGGCACCAACCTGGTCGACCTCATGCGGCTCGGCGTCGCCGCACCGGGCACGCTCGTCGACGTCACCCGCGCCGTCTCCACCGCCATCGAGGAGACCCCCGGCGGCGGCCTGCGCATCGGCGCCGGCGCGCGCAACGGCGACCTCGCCGCCCACCCCGTGGTCCGCCGCCGCTACCCGGTGCTCGCCGAGGCGCTGCTCTCCGGGGCCTCCGGCCAGCTCCGCAACATGGCGACCGCGGGCGGCAACCTGCTCCAGCGCACCCGCTGCTCCTACTTCCAGGACGTCACCAAGCCCTGCAACAAGCGCAGTCCCGGCACCGGATGCCCGGCCCGCGAGGGCGAGCACGGCAACCTGGCGATCCTCGGCCACTCGGAGAGCTGCGTGGCCACCCATCCCTCCGACATGGCCGTCGCCCTGGCGGCGCTCGGCGCGCTGGTCCACGTGGAGGGGCCCGGCGGGGCGCGTCAGGTGCCCATGCCCGGTTTGCACCGGCTGCCCGATGACGACCCCTCGCGCGACACCGTCCTGTCGCCCGGCGAGCTCATCACGGCGGTGGAGCTGCCCGCGCTGCCGATGGCCGCCCGCTCGGCCTACCGCAAGGCGCGAGACCGGGCGTCGTTCTCCTTCGCCTCGGTGTCGGTCGCGGCGGCGCTGGAGCTGGACGGCGGCGCCGGGGGAGTGGTGCGCGACTGCCGCATCGCCCTGGGCGCCGTCGCGCACGTCCCGTGGCGGGCCGAGACCGCCGAGGCCGCGCTGCGGGGCGGGCCCGCGACCGAGGAGGCGTTCATCCAGGCCGCGGGCGCCGAGCTGGAGCGGGCGCGCCCGCTGCCGCGCAACGGCTACAAGGTGCCGCTGGCCCGTAACCTGATGGTGCGCGTGCTGGCCGATCTGGCGGCCCGGCCATGACCGCCGCCCCGCCCGTCACGGGCGCCCGCCACGTGGGCGAGGCCCTCGACCGCGTGGACGGCCTGGCGAAGGTCACCGGCAGCGCCATGTACGCCTACGACCACGGCCCGGCCGACCTGCTGCACGCCGTGCCGGTCGAGGCCGCCATCGCCCGCGGCGAGGTCGTCCAGGTGGACGTGGACTCCATGCTCAAGCGCCCCGGCGTGGTCGCGGCCATCTGGCACGGCAACGCGCCCCGGCTGGCGACCTCCGACGAGGAGCTGGCCGTCCTGCAGTCGCGGCGGGTGTCCTACCGCGGCCAGTACATCGCCGTCGTGGTGGCCGAGACCCTGGACGACGCCCGCGAGGCGGCGCGAACGCTGCACGTGCAGTACGCGCCGGAGGAGCACGACGTCGGCCTGCGCGCCGACCACCCGAAGATGTACCGGCCCGACTCCGTCAACGCCGGCCATCCCACCGACACCGAGCAGGGCGACCCCGACGCCGCCCTCGCCTCGGCGCCCGTCGTGGTGGACGAGGTCTACAGCACCCCGGCCGAGCACAACAACCCCATGGAGCCGCACGCCACGGTCGCCGAGTGGCACGGCGACGGGCTGACCGTCCACGAGCCGTCCCAGAACGTCACCGGGCTGCGCGCGACCCTGGCCTCGCTGTTCGGCATGCCGCCCGCCCACGTGCACGTCGTGTCGCCCTACGTCGGCGGCGGGTTCGGCTCCAAGGCCAAGGTGCACCCGCACGTCATCCTCGCCGCCCTGACCGCCAAGCAGGTCGGCCGGCCGGTCAAGATGGCCCTCACCCGGCGGCAGATGTTCGCGGCCACCGCCTACCGCACCCCGACCATCCAGCGGATGAGGCTGGGCGCCGAGCCCGACGGGCGGCTGGTCGCCCTCACCCACGACGTCTTCGAGCAGAGCTCGGCCCTGGCCGAGTTCGCCGAGCAGGCCGCGGTGCCCTCGCGCACGATGTACGCGGCCCCGCACCGCCGCACCACCCACCGCCTGGTGCGGCTGGACGTGCCGACCCCCTCGTGGATGCGCGCGCCCGGCGAATGCCCGGGCATGTTCGCGCTGGAGTCGGCGATGGACGAGCTGGCCATCGCCTGCGGCGTCGACCCGATCGACCTGCGGGTGCGCAACGAGCCGGCCGCCGATCCGCACAGCGGGCTGCCGTTCAGCTCCAGGAACCTGGTCGGCTGCCTGCGCGAGGGGGCCCGGCGCTTCGGCTGGGCCGGACGCGACCCGCGCCCGGGCATGCGGCGCCGGGGAAGGCTGCTGGTCGGCACCGGCGTCGCCGCCGCCACCTTCCCCGCCCTTCGCGCCCCCTCGTCGGCGAGCGCCCGGGCCGAGCCCGACGGCCGGTACACGGTGCGCATCGCCGCCGCCGACATCGGCACCGGCGCGCGCACCGTGCTGACCCAGATCGCGGCCGACGCCCTGGGCTCCACGCCGGGCCTGGTCACGGTGGAGCTCGGCGACAGCGCGCTGCCCCGCGCCGCGGTCGCGGGCGGGTCCATGGGCACCGCCTCGTGGGGGACGGCCGTGGTGCGCGCGTGCGAGGCGCTCAGGGAACGGCTCTCGGCCGTGGGCGGCGCCGTCCCGGCCGGTGGGCTCGAGGCCACGGCCGACACCACCCAGGAGGTGCGCGGCCGGCAGCGGTACGCCCGCCACGCCTTCGGCGCGCAGTTCGCCGAGGTGACCGTCGACGCCGACACGGGGGAGACCCGCGTGCCGCGCCTGCTCGGCGTGTTCGCCGTGGGCCGCATCCTCAATCCCAAGACCGCGCGCTCGCAGCTCATCGGCGGCATGACCATGGGGCTGTCGATGGCTCTGCTGGAGGAGAGCATCATGGACCGCGAGTTCGGCGACTACCTCAACCGCGACCTGGCGCAGTACCACATCGCGGCCAACGCGGACGTGCGCGACGTCCAGGCGTTCTGGCTGGAGGAGGACGACCCGCACCTCAACCCCATGGGCTCCAAGGGCATCGGTGAGATCGGCATCGTCGGCACCGCCGCGGCAATCGCCAACGCCGTCCACCACGCCACCGGGGTGCGGATTCGCGACCTGCCGATCCGCCTGGACAAGCTGGTGCGCTGAACGCGCCCCCGGCCCGTGTTCTCGCTGTCCTCGCTCTTCCGGCGTCCCGCCGACCGGCTGGCCGGCGCGGCTCCCGGCTGGCTGGTGGAGACGGTCCGGCCCGCTCCGGCGCGGCCGGACTGGGCGGCGATGGCGCGGGTGGCGGCCTCCGTCACCGGCCCCCTGATCGCGACCCTGGCCGCCGGGCGGCTCACCCTGGGCCTGCTGCCCGCGATGGGGGCCATGGCGGCGGCGCTGGCCGACCGGGGAGGCTCCTACCGCGCCCGGGTCATCCGCATCGCCGGCGCCGCGTGCGGCGGGTCGGCCGGGTACATGATCGGCCACTCCGCACGCGGGCTCGGCTGGTGGACGGTCCTGGTGGCCGTCGCGGTGTCGGTGCTGTCCGCGCTGGTCAGCGTCTCGGGGGCGGCCGGGTCCCTGGGCGGGCTGCAGTCGCTGGTGATGACCGTGCTCGGCCTCGGCGTGTCCTTCCCCCAGGGGCCGGTGACCGGGGCGTCGGCCTACGCCGCCGGCGCGGCCTGGGCGATGGTGCTGTCGGTCGCCGGCTGGCCGCTGCGTCCCCGCGCCGCCGAGGAATCGGCCGTCGCCGGCGCCTACCGGGCGCTCGCCTGCCTGCTGGAGCGCTGGCACACCGGCAGGGCCGAGGCTCTGACCGCCTTCGACGCCGCGCTGAAGAAGGCCTACGACACCGTGCTCGGCGCCCGGTCGGCGGCGCTCGGCCCCGACCGGGAGCGCACCCGCCTGGTCGCTCTGCTCAACCAAGCCATCCGCGTCCGTAACGCCCTGATCTCGCTCATCGAGGAGGGGCGCGAGCCGGCGCCCGAGATCGCGCAGGCCGTCGCCTCGATCGCCGGCGCGCTGGCCGGTGAGGGGACCGCCGGCCGGCCGAAGCGGCTGGAGGCCGTCTCGCCCGCGCTACGGGCGGTGTGCGCGGCGGTGAACGACACCGTGGAGCTGGTGTCAGGGAGCGAGGTCCCCTCCGGCCAGGAGCCGGTCCGCGAGGCGGCCGGCCCCGGCGCGAGGATCGGCCGGCTCTGGCAGCGACTGCGGTATGGGCACCTCGCCCGGGTCTACACGGTCAGGCTCGCGCTGTGCATGGGAGTGGCCGCCGCGCTGAGCGAGCTGCACTGGATAGAGCGGTCCTACTGGGTCATGCTCACCGTCGCGCTGGTGCTCAAGCCGGACTTCGGTTCGGTCTTCGCCCGGGCGGTGCAGCGGGGGATCGGGACGGTCGTGGGCGCGATGCTCGGCACCCTGGTGCTCTTCGTGGTGCCCTACGGGCCCGGCATCCTCATCCCCCTGGCGTTGTTCGCCGCGCTCCTGCCCTACGGCCAGCAGCGCAACTGGGGGCTGATGTCCACCTTCCAGGTGCCGCTGGTCGTGCTGCTGGTCGACCTTCTGACCGGCGCGGGGCCGCGGCTGGCGGAGATCCGCCTGGTGGACACCCTGATCGGCTGCGCCATCGTGCTGGTGTTCGGCTACCTGCCCTGGCCGGCGAGCTGGGAGGCGCCGGTGGGGCCGCCGTTCGCCGACGCGGTGGCCGCCACGGCCCGCTACCTGCGGCACGCGTTCGAAGGCGGCCCGCCGTGCGCGCTGCTGCACCGCGAGGCGTTCGACGCCCTGGCCGACCTTCGCACGGTCTTCCAGCGGGCGCTGACAGAGCCGCCGGTGGTCAGCAGGCGCGTCACCACCTGGCTGCCGGCGATGACCGCGCTCGAGCGGGTGGCCGACGCGACCGCGGCCACGGCGGCCCTGACCGAGCACGGCCGGGACGCGCCCTCGCCGCAGGCGGTCAGCCGGACGGCCGCGTCGCTGGAGGAGATCGCCGAGCACGTCCGCGCCGGGCGGCCGGTGGCCGACCAGGTGCGCCTGACCGCCGACGGCCCCCTGGAGCCGATCACCGAGGCCGTCCGCGGCCTGCACGACACCCTGGCCGGCCGCCCCTGACCGGCCGCCCTTGACCGGACGGCCGGCGTCGTCCGTCCCCGCCGATGAATGCGACCGATAGTGCCTAATGCCGCTTACTCGTAATAAGCGGTATTCGTCCCTCTTCTTCGGCTTTGCCGCACTCTATTCGCGTATGTCCCCCGCTTTCGCCATTCCCCGGAGACCGGCACCCACCACGAGCGAACCGACCGCCCACCAGCCCCGCAGAGAATCCGGGCCACCTTCGCGACCTCCAGATATTTCATGACATGCGTAGGACGCCGACACCCGCGAAATGGCGGTTAGGATGTGCATCGCCAAGGGCGGACCCTGGTATTCACTCCCTCCCCCAGGAGACCGGATGTCACTGCAGCCGAGGTTCCGGCGGGTGGCCGCACTCGACAGGCGGTTCGTCGACCGCGAGGACGTTCTTGAGGCGTTCATGAGGGAATTGCGCGACCGCGGGGACGCGCGGGGCCCACGGGTCTTCAACGTGACCGGCGTCGGCGGCATCGGCAAGTCGCGGCTGCTGCGTGAGCTCAAGAAGCGGGCGGAGCAGGAGGGCTGCCGCACCGCGCTGCTCGACCTCCAGGTCCCCGCCATGCGCCAGCAGGAGGACGCCCTCGCGGTCCTGCGCATGGAGCTCGGCCGGCAAGGCGTGATCTTCGACCACTTCGACATCGCCTACGCCGTCCTGTGGCAGCGCCTGCATCCGCACCTGAAGATCAGCCAGGCGGAACTCCCGTTCGCCGACGAGAGCGAGATCCTCACCTCGATCCTCGACGAGACCTCCGGCCTGCCGGTGTTCGGCACCGCGGTCGGGCTGCTGAAACTCGCGCAGCGTGCGCGCTCCTCGGTCCGTCACCGACGGGTGATCAAGGACGACGAGGTCCTCCAGCGGCTGGACGAGCTGTCCAACACCGACGTGCTGGACGCCGTCACCTACCTGTTCGCCCAAGACCTGCGGGCCTCCGGCGGCACGCCGTGCGTGGTCTTCGTCGACGCCTACGAGGCGTTGGTCCCCATTCCGGTGAAGACCGGGCGGGTGTCCAGCGCCGACGCGTGGCTGCGCGACCTGATCGCCCAGCTCGATCGCGGTCTGGTGGTCGTGGGCAGCCGCGAGCCGCTCGGCTGGCAGGTCCACCATCCCGAGTGGGCCGAGATCGTCAACGAGTGCAAGATGGGCGGGCTGCCGATGGACGCCCGGCTGGAACTGCTGCAGCAGGCCGGCATCTCCGAGGGCGTCGTCATCGCCCAGGCGTCCCAGGGCCTGCCCTTCTACCTGCACCTTGCGCTGGACACCCAGGCGGGCAGCGCGCGGGCGGTGTCCATGGAGGAGATCTTGCAGCGGTTCCTCAACCACGTCGCCCCCGCCGAGGTGCGGCTGCTGGAGCTGCTGAGCGTCGCCAGGACCTTCGACTTCGAGATCTTCCACACCCTCGCCCAGGCTTACGACCTGCCCGCCGACCGCTTCACATGGGAGTCGCTGACCGCCTACTCCTTCGTCTACCCCGCCGGGGAGCACGGCCTGCGGCTCCACCAGTTGATGGTGGTCGCGCTGCGGGCGCGGCTCAGCCCCGAAGCCACCCGGGAGGTGCACGCCCACCTGCGCGCGGCCTGGGACGCCCGCGCCGCCGCGGGCGACGGGACGGCCCTGCGCGAGGCGGTGTACCACGGGGTGCGCGCCGGGGCGCTGAGCGCCGAGGACCTGCTGGACTACGCCGACCGCAGCATCCGGCGCGGCGGCAAGCAGGCGGGCGACGGCATCCTCGCCGACCTGACCGAACTCGGCCTGCACGGGGAGCTGGCGGAGGCCGCCCGCTGTCTGGCCGTCGAGGCCGCGATCACCATGGGCGACGCCGGGCAGGCCGCCGCGCTGGCCGATCTCGGCCCGGCCCCCGCCGTCGGCAGCACGGCCCAGGCGCGGCTGGCGATGGCCGCGGCACACGCCATGCGCATCGCCGGCGACACCACCGAGGCGGGCCGGGTCTACACCCGCGTCTGGGAGCGGCATCGGGGGCCGGTCCGCCCGATCGCCGGACTGTGGGTGGCCGAGGTCCCCATGTGGCAGGGCCGGTTCGCCACCGCGTTCTCCCTGGCCGAGCAGGTGCTGAGGGACGCCCCCGAGGACGACTGGGTGCTGCGCGGTGACGTGCTGCGGCTGATGCACCTCGGCCGCCGTTTCCACCTCGACTTCGCCGAGGCCGCCGCGCGGCTGGAGGAGGCCCACGCCTGCTACGCGCGGTCGGGGTCGGTGGTGGGGCTGGCCAACATCGCCACCAACCGGGTCGAGCTGGCGGCCTGGGACGACCCGGCGGCGGCTCTGCGCCTGGCGGGCGAGGCGATCGCGCAGCAGCAGGAGCTCGCCGCGCTGCACGAGCTCGGCAAGACCTACACCGGGCTCGCCCTGGCGCAGATGCGCCTCGGCGAGCTGCGGGCGTCCTCCGACTCCTTCGCGCTGGCCTGCGAGTACCTCGACCGGGCGGGTTACCGGTCGGGCCGGGCCAGGGCCGAGTTGTTCCGCGCGCTGCTGCACGTCCTCCAGGGCTCGCCCGAGCGGGCGGCCAGGGCGCTGGTCTGGGCGGCCGAGGAGTTCATCGCCTCGGAGGTCTACCCCACGCTGATCGTGGCCGCGCACCAGACGCTGGAGCGCATCGACCTGCCCGACGAGCAGGTGGCTCGGGCCGCCGATGAGGCGCGCGGCCAGATAGAGCCGCTCGACTCGCTTCCGGCACTGGAGTCCCGCATGGCCGATCTGATCGAATCGGTCCTGGGAGGACACCGATGACGATGGAACTGTACGAGACCGCCCGGGCGCACCTGGACGCCGCCGCCGGTTACTACAACAAGAACGTCCGCGTGCCCACGCCCGACGGGCCCGTGAACGTCCGTATCCCCATCGACGGCGCGGACGTCATGGACCTGCGCCTGTGGCGCGAGGATGAGGTCCTGCCGGCGATCGCGCCCTATGTCGCCGACGCGCCGCGGCTGCTGCACACTTCTGCGGCCCCGCTCTTCCAGGTGCACCAGTTCATCCACGGCCGGGTGCTCAACGACCTCGCCCCCCGCGGCGTCCCGGTCCCCGGGCATGTGCCCGGGGACGTCGTCCGGCTGCTCACCCAACTGGCCGAGATCCCGCGCGAGAAGCTCCCGTCCCTGCCGCCCGACTGGCCGGTGGGGGAGGACACCCAGGGGTTCGGGCGCCGGCTGTCGGACCTGACGCGGTGGGTGTACTCCAGCTTCGCCACCGAGTACGCCTGGCTGTACTCCGCGTTCAAGGTCCCGGCGGACCCGGTGGCCGCCGCCGAGGCGCTGTGGCCGGGCATGACCGCCCGCCCCCTGGTGTGCGTGCACGCCGACATCCACCGCAAGAACATGATCGTGGACGACGGGCGGACGGTCTTCCTCGACTGGGAGCTCGCCCTCTGGGGTGATCCGGTCTACGAGATGGCCGTGCACCTGCACAAGATGGGCTATCTGCGCGCCGAGCGCGACCGCGTCGTCGAGCTGTGGGCCCGCGCCATGCCCCCCGGGCACATCCTCGGCTGGGAGCACGACATGGAGGTCTACCTGGCCCACGAGCAGATCAAGTCGGCCGTCGTGGACACCGTCCGCTACGCCCAGCTGTTCGTCGATCCCGACTCCGCCCCCGAACCCGAGCCCGAGCTGGTCGCCAAGCTCACCGAGAAGCTCAACAACGCCTACCGCCACTGGGGCGTCTCCCCGCGGGCCGAGGAGGACCAGGTCGAGGCCACCCTGCAGCGGTGGGCGCGGCGGTGATCCGTTTCCGCGGCGAGCTGGCGCGCAACTACGTGGACGGTCGCCGGCTTCCCGAGGAGACGGTGGCCGTGTGGATGCGCGCCGTGGCGCCCTGCATCGCCGTCTCTGGGGGCCCGGTGCTCGACCTGGGGGCGGGCACGGGCCGCTTCTCCCGCGCGCTGGCCGGGCACTTCTCCGTACGGGTGGTCGCCGTCGAGCCCTCGGCGGAGATGCGCGCGGTCGCGGCGGCCGCGGCCGGCCCCGACGTCGGTGTGGTGGGCGGCCGGGCCGAGGCCGTCCCATGCGCGTCCCGGGCCTTCCAGGCGATCTGGGCCTCCCAGGTGGTCCACCACATCGAGGACTTCGACCGGTGCGCCGCCGAGGTGCGCCGGGTTCTGGTCCCCGGGGGCCGGCTCGTCGTCCGCGGCGCCTTCCACGACGCCGAGCGGACGACGCTGTTCCATACCTACTTTCCCGACCTCGTCGTCCTGGCCGAGGAGAGAGGCCGTGCTCTGGCGGCCCTGACGCGCGCGCTGGAACGGGCCGGGATGGCCGCCGAGCGCCGCGACACGGTCGTCCAGACCTCGGCGCCGACCCTGGCCGCGTTCGCCGGCCAGGTGGCGCTGCGTGCGCACAGCCCGCTGCGCCGCCTGAGCGACGACCGGTTCGCCGAGGGGCTCGAACGCTTGAGGAAGGACGCCGCCCGCTCCCCGGACAGTGGGCCCATCACCAGCGCCATGGATCTCGTCGTCTACTCCTGAGCACACCTCGGCCCGTCCCGCGTTGACGCCGTCCTGCCGTGCGGTCTTTCCGGTGCGCATCGCGCCCTGACCGCGGGGCCGGGCCAGACCGTTGCGTAATTCATGTATTTACGGTAGGAAATACCTATGAAGATGCTGGTCTGTCGGTGGGGGAGCCGGTGAGCTCGTCGGTGTCCGTTCGCTCCGATGCCGTGGGCGCGTCCGGTCCCGGCCGGACCGGCGGCGCGGGCGTGGAGCGTGGTCCCGGACCGTCGGCGGGCGCGCGGAAGGCGCGCCGGGGACGGGTGCGCCGGCTCGGCGCGCGCCTGCTGTCGCTGGTGGTCCTGCTGGTGCTGTGGCAGCTCGTGGCCGTCGCCATGCGCAACCCCTCCTTCATCCCGCCGCCCAGGGCGGTGTGGGACCAGTTCGTGCTCACCTCCACCGTCCACGACGGCGTCCGGGGGTACAGCGGCCACCTGCTCGTGGAGCACCTGGCGGTGAGCCTGCGCCGCATCCTGATCGGCTCGGTGCTCGGCGTCGCGGCCGGGCTCGCGCTCGGCGTGGTCATGGGCACCGTGTCCTGGATCCGCGTGGTGGCCGAGCCGGTGGTCACCTTCGTCCGCGCCCTGCCGCCGCTGGCCTACTTCAGCCTGCTGGTCATCTGGTTCGGCATCGACGAGAGCCCCAAGCTGTGGCTGCTGACCATCGCCGCGCTCCCGCCGGTCGCCGTCGCCACCGCGTCGGCCGTCTACGGCGCCCCCGGGGAGCTGGTGGAGGCGGCGCGGGCCCTCGGCGCGCGGCGGCGGGACGTCATCGGCGACGTCGTGCTGCCCAGCGCCCTGCCGGAGATCTTCACCGGCGTGCGGCTGGCCGTGGGCATCGCCTACTCCTCGGTCGTCGCGGCGGAGACCATCAACGGCGTTCCCGGCATCGGCGGCATGGTCCGCGACGCCCAGCGCTACCTGCAGACCGACGTCGTGGTGCTCGGGCTGCTCGCCATCGGCATCTCCGGCCTGGTGATCGACGGCGCCCTGCGCCTGCTGGAGCACAGGCTCATCCCCTGGCGCGGCCGCGCCTGAGCCGCGCCCTGAAAGGAAACCCCCGAAATGACCGGAACAGGCCCGCGCCGCCTGCTGCCCCTGGCCGCGATCGCCCTGGCGGCCTGCCTGCTGGCCGCCTGCGGCGACGGCACCGCCTCGGGCGGGCCCGGCGGCGGCGCCTCCGCGGCGGGCAAGACCATCCGCCTGGCCTACCAGGCGTTCCCCAGCGGCGACCTCATCGTGAAGAACAAGCGCTGGCTGGAGGAGGCGCTGCCCGGCTACCGCATCACCTGGACCAAGTTCGACTCCGGCGCCGACATCAACACCGCGTTCGTCGCCAAGAGCGTCGACATCGCCGCCATCGGCTCCAGCCCGGTGGCCCGCGGGCTGTCGGCGCCGCTGAACATCCCTTACCAGGTGGCCTTCGTCCTGGACGTGGCCGGTGACAACGAGGCCCTGGTCGCCCGCGACGGCAGCGGCGTCACCTCGGTGGCCGGGCTGCGCGGCAAGAAGGTGGCCAGCCCCTTCGCCTCCACCTCCCACTACAGCCTGCTCGCCGCCCTGGACCGGGCCAAGGTCCACGAGTCGGAGCTGACCGTCGTCGACCTGGAGCCGCAGGACATCCTGGCGGCCTGGACGCGCGGCGACATCGACGCGGCCTACGTGTGGCTGCCGGTGCTGGACACCCTGAAGAAGAACGGCAAGGTGCTGGTCACCAGCCGCGAGCTGGCCACGGCGGGCAAGCCCACCCTGGACCTCGGCGTGGTGTCCACCGCGTTCGCGCAGGCCCACCCCGACGCGGTCGACGCCTGGCGCAGGGCCGAGGCCAGGGCGCTGGACCTGCTCGCGAGCGACCGCGCCGCCGCGGCGGCGGCCGTCGGAGCCGAGCTCAACATCAGCCCCGCCGACGCCGGGCACCAGCTCGACCTCGGCGTGTTCCTCAAGCCCGCCGACCTGCCGGGCCCCGAGTGGCTGGGCACGCCCGGCAAGCCCGGCGGGCTCGCCCGCGACCTGCTCAGCGCCGCGGAGTTCCTGAAGTCCCAGCAGAAGATCGACGCGGTGCCCGACCTGGCGACCGTGGGCGACGCCATCTACAACAAGGGGCTTCCCGATGCCCTCTCCTGACACCACGGGCACGGCGGCCCCGGACGTCGCCCGCCCCTCCGAGCGCGCCGCCGTGGAGGTGCGCGAGGTGGAGCACGTCTACGGCCGGGGCGCGAGCGCCGTCCCCGCGCTCGGGCCGCTGTCGCTGACCGTCGCCGACGGCGCCTTCCTGGTCCTGGTCGGCGCCTCGGGCTGCGGCAAGACCACGCTGCTGCGGCTGGTCGCCGGCTTCGAGCCGCCCACCGCCGGGACGGTCCGCGTCGCCGGCGCCGCGCCGGTGCCCGGCAAGGGGGCCGGCGTCGTCTTCCAGCAGCCGCGGCTGTTCCCCTGGAAGACCGTCGGCGGCAACGTCGAGCTCGCGCTGCGCTACGCCGGGGTGCCCCGCCAGGAGCGCCCCCGACGGGCTGGGGAGCTGCTGCGGCGGGTGGGCCTGCACGATGTCGCCGCACGCCGCGTCTGGGAGATCTCCGGCGGCCAGCGGCAGCGCGTCGCGATCGCCCGCGCCCTGGCCGGCGACGACCCGCTGCTGCTGCTCGACGAGCCGTTCGCCGCGCTGGACGCCCTCACCCGCGAGCGGCTGCAGGAGGACCTGCGCCGGATGAGCGCCGAGACCGGACGCACCTCGGTGTTCGTCACCCACAGCATCGACGAGGCGGTGTTCCTCGGCAGCCGCGTCATCGTGCTGAGCGCCCGCCCCGGGCGCGTCGCCCTCGACGTCGAGGTCGACCTGCCGAGGACCGGGCTGGAACCCGACGAGCTGCGCGGCCTGCCACGGTACGCCGCGTTGCGCGCCGAGATCGGCCACGCCGTCCGCGCCGCCGCCTGACCCGGCGGCCACCCACCGCACCGCCGTACGACCGGAACGGAGCAACGAGATGACCTCCACCACAGAGCACCCGGCCGCGACGCTGACGCTCGACCCGCTCGGACCCGCCTTCGGGGCCGAGGTCCTCGGGCTGGACCTGGCCGCCGCGACCGACGCCGAGCTGGCCGCCGTGCGGGCCGCGCTCGTCGAGCGCAAGGTGCTGTTCTTCAGGGGACAGGGCCTCGACGAGGACGGCCAGATCGCCCTCGGGCGGCGGCTGGGCGAGCTGACCCCCTCCCACCCGGTCGTCGCCGGCGTGGACGAGGCCCACCCGGAGATCTACGCCATCGACAGCGCCGACAACGGCTTCGCGGACGTGTGGCACACCGACGTCACCTTCATGCCGCGCCCGCCGCTCGGTTCCATCCTGCGCGCCGTGCGGCTGCCGGAGTCCGGCGGCGACACCAGCTGGGCCGACGGCCAGCTCGCCTACGACTCGCTGTCGCGGCCGGTGCGCGACCTGGTGGACCGGCTGACCGCGGTGCACGACGGCAACCGGGAGTTCGGCTACTACCTCGCCCAGCGGCGCGGCGGCAGGGGCAACGTGTGGGAGGGCGAGACCGTCACCCGCCTTGACCCGGTGGAGCATCCGGTGGTCCGCGTCCACCCCGAGACCGGGCGCAAGGGCATCTTCGTCAACCCCGGTTTCACCTCCCACATCGTCGGCGTCTCCGAGGCCGAGAGCCGCGGCATCCTCGATCTGCTCTACGCCCATCTGACCAAGCCCGAGCACATCGTGCGTCACCGGTGGCGGGCCGGCGACGTGGCCATGTGGGACAACCGCAGCACCTCCCACTACGCCAACCGCGACTACGGCGCCGCGCACCGCGTCATGCACCGCATCACGCTGCGCGGCGACCGGCCGGTCGGGCCGTCCGGCCCCGTCACGGCATAGCGGTGCCCGTCAGGCGCGGCGGTTCAGGCGTCCTCCCACAGCACCTGGCGCGGGACGCGTGGCAGGTGGACGGCGCCGCTGCGGTCGGCGAGCACCATGGCCTTGAGCAGCAGCGGATGCCCCTCGCCCAGGGCGGGCCGGCCGTGGGCGAGGGGAGTGCGGTCCAGCAGCGGGGCGAGCAGGGCGTCCAGGCCCTCGAAGCGGCCGGTCTCGAAGCGGCGCACCGCCTCGTCGTAGCGGCCCTCCAGTAGCAGCGGATGCGACGGGTCCAGCCCGCCCCCGGCCAGGGCCGTGAGCGCGGCGCGGTGGCGGCCGGCCGCCGCGTCGTCGCCGCGGGCGTCCTCGCAGCGGGCGGCGAGCAGCAGCGTCCGCGCGCGGCCCGGGGGATCGCCCGGGACGGCCTCGCACTCTCGCACCCTGGTCAGCAGGCCGGCGGCGGTCTCGGCGTCGCCTCCCATGAGTTCGGCCTCGGCCAGGGCGCGCCGCGCGGCGGCCGTGAGCGCCTCGCCGCCCGGGCCCCCCTCCAGCCGGCCGGCCAGCTCGGCCAGCGCGGCGCGCGCCGCCGCCGCGTCGCCGGCCAGGGCGGTGGCCAGCCCGTGCGCGATGCGCGCCTCGGCCCACAGCCGGAACGACACGTGCGCGGCGAACCACTCGGAAAGGACGGGGGAGCGTTCGAGCAGCCGCAGGACGGTGGCGGGCTCGCGCAGGGCCAGCTCCACCTGGGCGAGGCGCACGGTGTCGTAGTTGGGCCAGTAGGCGATCGGCTGCAGCAGTTCGGCGCGGTGGCGGCGGGCCTCCTGGAGCAGGTGGCGCGCCTCGATCGGCTGGCCCGCCTCCAGCAGGGTCTCGGCGAGCGACACCCGCGCGGCGACCACGTTGATGTCGCCCGGCTCGCCGAGGCGGGCCTGCCGGTCGGTCACCACGGCCTCGGCCAGGCGCAGCCCCGCCACGACGTCGCCGGAGCGCGCCGCCGCGCGGGCGGCCGCCTGGGCGGTCACGGTGTAGCGGCGCCAGGCCGGGGACAGGCCCGCGCCGGGGGAGGCGCCCTCTGCGCGGGCCGACCGGGCCCTTTCGATCAGCTGGGCGGCCTCGGCGGGCCGGCCGGCCTCCATCAGCAGCTCGCCGAGGTTGTGCCGCGCCCGGGCGGCGTACGCGACGCCCTCGGCCGGCTCCCGCGCGGCCAGCTCGTTCTCGGCGACGGCCAGGCAGTCCATGAGGCACGCGCGTGCGGCCTCGAGATCGCCGTACCTGGCCAGGGCCAGGCCGCGGCGGCCGTGCACGTCGCACAGCGAGCTCAGGTCGCCGCCCGGCTCGCCCGGCCGGGGCAGCAGGCGCGTCAGCTCGGCGGCCTCGTCGGCGGCGCGGCGCAGCAGGATGCCGGTGTCGGCGACCGAGCGCAGGACGCCGGCCTGGGCGTCGGTCTCGGCCCGGGTGCCGGGCGCCGAGCGGCGGGCCAGGTCCAGGACGCGTTCGGCCACGTCCAGGTCGTTGATCCACGACCCCGCGAGGGGCACCAGGTGCCGCTCGTACCAGTGGGCGCCCAGCGCCGCCGCCTGACGGTCCACCGGACCGTCGGGGTCGTCGGTGAGGGCGTCGAAGGCCAGGTCGGAGAGCTTCTCGGCGCAGGACTCCGCCCATCCGGGCGGCGGCGGGCACACCGCCTGGGCCGCCGCCGCGAGCACGGGGGCCAGATGGCGGGCGTAGGCCAGCACGCGGCCGGCCCAGCCGGCGGAGGCGACCCGCCCGATCGCGCTGCCGGGCCAGCTCGGCGGCTCCTGCGGCGCGGACTGGCGCTTCTCGGAGGTGGCGATGTCGCCGATGCCGAGCTGGACCTGCTGGGTGAGGAAGGACTCGGCGCGGTGGAAGCGGGCGACCAGCAGCAGCGCCTGGGTGACCTGGTCGCGCGCCTCGACCAGGCTGGCCGGCACCGAGGGCGGCTCCTGCGGGCCGTTGCGCTCGGCGAACTCGGCGAAGGCGTGGTCCAGGGCGAGGGCCACCAGCACCCTGCGGCTCTTGACCTCGTTGTAGAGCCAGACCGCGCTGCGCCGCCCGCTGTGGCCCTCGCGGGAGAGCCGCACGGCCGCGGCGACGTCTTCGGCGCGGACGAGGTGGTAGGCCGTGGTGCGGAGGACACCGGCCGCGGCCTCTCCGATCGCCGAGAGGCGTCTTTCCTGCGCCGACACCCTGCGAACCTCCTCGGCCGGTCTTGCGGTATACGCGTCGAGGGATACCGACGGCGAAACGCCAGAGTGATGACAAAGCATATATCCGGTTCGCGGCAAAGGCCGCATGGGGTGACCCGCTGAGGGATGCCCGTTCACCAGGGGCGGGGCGCGGGCCACCACCATTTCGACCGCATACCGGCACAGAGCCATGGGTTTCCCTGCTTGCCGGAATCCCTCGTCTCTTATGGTTTGTTCCCCAGAAACCGCCGGATGTGGTCAATGTCAGGAAAATTCCACAAAGTTATGTGTGGTGGCGGTCGGCTCCACCTCCGCGCGGTTCCGGGACGAAGGCCAGGACCACGGCGAAGTCCTGCGCCGGGTCGGTGTACCAGCGGGACACCGCGAACCCGGCGCGCTGCAACTCGCGCTCCAGCCGGTAGCGGTAGAACTTCGTGCTGATCTCGGTGCGCATCTCCTCCCCGGCCCGGAAGGGCACCGTCAGCGCCGGCTCGCGGAAGTGGACGCGCATGGGACGGGTGGCCCGCAGCCGCATCTCGACGCGGTGCAGCCGGCCGTCGTACAGAGCGACGTGCTCGAAGGCCTGCGGGGCGAAGTCGGCGCCGAGCTCGCGGTTCATCACGGCGAGCACGTTGCGGTTGAAGGCCGCCGTCACCCCGGCGCCGTCGTCGTAGGCGGCCACCAGCCGCCCGGTGTCCTTCACCAGGTCGGCGCCCAGCAGCAGGCCGTCGCCGGGGGACAGGGTGGTGTGCAGCTCCGACAGGAACGACGCCCGGGCCCGGTCGTCGAGGTTGCCGACGGTGCCGCCGAGGAAGGCGACCAGCCGCCGGCCGATGCGCGGCAACCGGGCCAGGTGCCGCTCGAAGTCGGCGCAGATCGCCCACACGGCCAGGCCGGGATGGGCGGAGGCGACCCGGCGGGCCGCCGCGTCCAGGGTGGCGGCGTCCACGTCGACCGGCATGTAGGTCTTCAGCGTGCCGGCCCGCGACAGCGCGCCCAGCAGCAGCCCGGTCTTCTCGCTGGTGCCCGAGCCGAGCTCGGCCAGCGTGTCGGCGCCGGACAGCGCGGCGATCTCCTCGGCGTGCTCGCGCAGGATGGCCGTCTCCCGGCGCGCCGGGTAGTACTCCGGCAGCCGGGTGATCCGGGAGAACAGCTCGCTCCCGGTGGCGTCGTAGAACCACTTGGGCGGCAGCCACTTGGGCGCCGAGGTGAGCCCGGCGCGGACGTCCTCGGCCAGCGCGCGGCGCAGGTGGTCGGGGCCGAGGTGGTTGACCGTGTACAGGAACGGCAGCGGGATCTGGGTGACGGACACGCGGGCCTCCTGGTGTGACGGTTGGCGGGCCGGTCAGAGAGGGTCGGCGCGGACGCCGTCGGGGGTGGCCAGCACCAGGTGCCGGTCCGGGACCGGCTCCCAGCCGGGACGCTCGTCCAGCGGCTCGCTGGCCAGCAGCACTCCCTGGCCGAGGTGGACGAACAGGGTCTCGTTCCACGCGGTCGCGGCCACCGCGTCCCCGTCGCTGACCAGCAGGTTAAGCCGGGCCCCGGGGTCGGCCGTCCCGGCGCCCGCCACCACCTCGCCCACCGCCTCGCACAGCGGGGCGCCCCGGCCGAGCCGGGCGAACACCGCCGCGGCCACCCACGCCGAGTCGCAGGCGCTCTCGGGCTCCCGGCCGTCGATGAGCGGGCCGAGCGCGGACCGCGACACCCGCCCGTTGTGGCTGAGCAGCCACGGCCCCTCGGTGAACGGCGCGGTCGCCGTCTCCTCGACCGGCATGCCCGGGCTGGCCGAGCGGACCGCCGCCATCAGGCAGCCCGAGCGGGCGATCGCGGCCAGCCCGGGGAGGTTGGCGTCGGACCAGATGGGCACCGAGCGCCGGTAGCGCACCGGCTCACGGCGGTGGGCGTCGTACCAGCCGACGCCGAACCCGTCGGCGTTGACCGCGCCGCACCGTTGCAGGCGCGGCGCGTACGACTGGCGCAGCAGGCCGTTCCCGGGGTCGCGCAGCAGCGACGCCAGCGGGCGCGGGGCGCCGAGCCAGGCCGCGTGCCGGCACATCTACGCCTCCCCGGGCGCGGCCGGGCGGGCGCACCGCAACCCGGCGAAGATCTGCCGGCGGTGTGGAAGGTCCCAGTTGCGGAACGTCGTGCGGACCGCCGAGGGATGGGTGGCCCACGAGCCGCCGCGCAGCACCCGGTAGTGGTCGCCGAAGAACACCTCGCTATACTGCCGGTAGGGGAAGGCGCGAAAGCCCGGGTAGGGCAGGAAGCAGGACGAGGTCCACTCCCACACCTCCCCGATCATCTGCTCGGCGCCGCACGGGCTCGCCCCGGAGGGGAAGGCGCCCACGGGCGCGGGCCGCGACGCCCTGTGCCCGAGGTTGGCGTGCCGGGGCCCGGGCTCGGCGTCCCCCCACGGGTAGGCGCGGGCCCGTCCGGCGCGGGGATCCCATCCGCACGCCTTCTCCCACTCGGCCTCGGTGGGCAGCCGCCTTCCGGCCCAGCGGGCGTAGGCGTCGGCCTCGAACCAGCTCACGTGCTGCACCGGTTCCTCGGCGGGCACCGGCTCGGGCCGCCCGAACCGGGTGCGCCACCACGCGCCGGCCTCGCGCGTCCAGAACAGCGGCGCCCGGACCTCCCGGCGGACCCGCCACTCCCAGCCGCCCGGGCTCCACCAGCGCGGGTCCTCGTAGCCGCCGTCGTCGAGGAACGCGGCGTAGGCGCCGCAGGTCACCGGGAAGCGGTCGATCCAGTAGGCCGGCAGGTCGACCCGGTGGGCGGGCCGCTCGTTGTCGTAGGCCCACGGCAGCGTGCCGGTCCCGGCGATGAACGGGCCGGCCGGGACCAGCACCTCGGCGGCGCCCGCCGGCCGTCCGGCGGGCAGGTCGCCGTCGCGCACCAGCCCCGGCAGCCCGCACAGCTGCAAGGTGGCCAGCATCGTCTCGTCGTGCTGGTGCTCGTGCTGCATGACCAGCCCGAACACCAGGCCCTGCGAGCACAGTGGGTCCGGGCGGGACAGGTCGGCGGCGTCCAGCACGTCCAGCACCCGGCCCCGCACGCCGGCGATGTACGCGCGGGCCTCGTCCGGGTGCAGCAGCGGCAGCGCGGGCCGCTCCCCGCGGGGATGGGCGAACGCGTCGTACATCTCGTCGATCTCCGGGCGCAGCGGGGTCAGCCCCCCGGCCTCGCGCAGCACCCACAGCTCCTCGTAGTTGCCGACGTGGGCCAGGTCCCACACCAGGGGGGACATGATGGGGGAGTGCTGGCGCACCAGCACCTCGTCGTCCACGTCGGTGTAGGCCAGCGACCTGGCCCGTCCCGCCTCGAGCTCGGCGGCGATCCGCTCCTTCAGCCCGCTCACGCCGGCACCTCCTCGCCGGTCCAGGGCAGCGGGCCCGTGCCTCGGTCGCGGGCGCGCAGCAGGTCCAGCGCCGGCGAGCGCCCGGGCACCACGTGACGCTCGGCGAAGGACTCCACGCCCGCGATCAGGCCGGGCCCGGCGCCCAGGCGGGGCAGCGCCTCGGCGGCGGCCAGGAAACAGGCCTCCGCGGCGCGCCTGATCCGCGGGTCGCCGAGGCCGGCCTGCGCGCACTGCCACCAGCGGCCGGCGAAGGGCTCGGCCGCGGCGAGCGCGGCGTCGGCGGCCCGGTCGTCCAGCAGCAGCGCCGAGGTCACCGCGACGCAGGCCGGCCACCAGCGGGGGTGCGCGGCGTCCAGGTAGCGGATCTCCAGCCATCCACGCGGCCGGACCGGCGGGAACACCGTCGTCGCGTGGTAGGCCAGGTCGGCGGCCGTGGGCGGGTGGCCGCCGAGGCGGGGCGCCTTCAGCCACCGGCCGAAGGTGGCCCGGTTCGGCGGGGTGGTGCGGCGCGGGCGTTTCTCCGGGACGAGCATGAGGCGGGCGTCCATCAAGTAGCGCGCCCACGCCGCGGCCGGGTCGTCGCCGGAGACGACCGGGTGGGTACGGGTCGGGTCCAGGTGCAGCCACACGGCCTGGCGGCCCGACATCCACCCGCACGGGCGCCCGTCCAGGATGGGGGAGTTGGCGAAGCAGGCGCTGAGCAGCGGGCCGAGGCGCACGGCGCGATCCCAGCGCTCCGCGGGCCGTGCGCCGAAGTCCACGTTGACCTGGACCGACGCGGTCAGGCACATCATGATCGGCCCGTAGGGCACGCCGAGCAGCTCGGCCATCGCCTCGTAGCGGGGCTGGCGTAGCTGGCGCAGCGGCGTCCGCACCGGGTCCAGGCCCATCCCGGCCAGCACCAGGCCCTCCTCGCGCAGAGCCGCGCGGACGGAGGCGACGTCGGCGGCCAGGGCTCGCACGGCGTCGGGCAGGGCGCCGGGCGGGCCGGACAGCTCCAGCTGGCCGCCGGGCTCGAAGCTCACGGCGCTGCCTCCGGCGAGCGTGGGGAGCGCCTCGGCGGTCCGCTCGACCCGGACGTGCCGGGAGGGGTCCTCGCGGTCGAAGACCAGGAACTCCAGCTCGACGCCGACGCGGTCGCCGGGGGTGCCCTGGAAGCACCGCCGTGCGAACTCCTCCACCTCCGCCGGGCCGCGGACCCGCGCGTCGCTGTTCTCCGTACCGGTCATGGGCCCTCCTTGGCGGGTGGGACGGTCGGCGGCGAAGCTGGACGGCCTCCTTCGTTCACGGCGGTTCACGAGGATTCACGGCGGTTCGCGAGGGTTCGCAAGGGTCGACGAGGGTCGTGGGGGCGTGCGGTGGCGTGGGAGCGACCTGTGGCGGCGCGCGCGAGGTTCGCGGCGGTGGCCGCCCGCGCGAGGCGGGCGCGATCGCGCGCGGCCGGACGCGGCCGTGCGAGCGGTGGCGGACGGGCGGCGTACCCGTGCCCTCCCGTCAGGGACGGGCTGGGTGTGCAAGGTCAGGATGTAGGGGCCGTTGGCGAGGCCTCGGGCCTCGCGCGGTGGTGAGGTGCGGCCGGGCCGTCCTGCGGCCTCGGCGAGATCGAGCGGACCGATGGGATGGGTTGACCGCCTGCGGACCTCCGTGTCTCCGATCACCGGGGTGTCCTGCTAAGCGTCTGGTACCCGGTCACTACCCGCAATAAAGCACAAATGGGACGATCGACTCAAAGACTCTGATCTACGGATATATGTGAAGGATAAGATCGACCATCGACGGGCCTCGGACATGCGAACGCCCCCGGAGGTCCGGACGGCCTCCGGGGGCGGGGAGCTTCCGGGAGACCCGGGAGCCTTCCTGCCGGCTTTCCGGCCGGCCCGCGAGCGGGCCGGCCGGGCTCAGTCCTCCAGCAGGCGGTCGCGGACCGCGCGGGCGATGCCCGGGTCGTCGGAGAACACCCCGTCCACCCCGAGCGTCAGCAGCCGCTCCAGCCAGCCCATGACGTCGCCGGTCGCGCCGGCGAAGGCGGGGCCGGCCGGGTCGCCGAGCCGGTAGTCGACCGGCAGCTGCGAGTTCTCCGGGCGGATCGTCCAGGTGTGCACCAGCAGCCCGCGGCGGTGCGCGTCCTTGATCAGGCTCGTCGGCGCCAGCAGCCGGCCGTCCGCGCCGGTCGGCACGATGCGGCTGGTCGCCACGCCCACCGCGTCGGCGTACCGGGAGATCTCCCGCAGGCCCTCGGGGGTGACCAGGTCGGCGTAGGTGCGCGGGTCGCCGGCCGCCACCAGGTCGTACGGCGCGCCGCTTCCGTTGATGAGCTGGACCAGCCGCAGCCGGGTCACCTCTCGCAGCCGCTTGAGGTTGCCGGTCTCGAACGACTGGACGAACACCGGCGCCCGCTCGCCGTCCCATCCGTACCGCCTGAGGGTGGCCAGCAGCGGCTCCTCCAGAGGCAGGCCGATCGAGGCGAAGTAGGTCGGGTGCTTGGTCTCGGGGTAGACGCCCACGCCGTTCTTCTGGGCGAGCCGGACGACCTCCTCGAACGTCGGGATCTGCGCCAGCCCGTCGAAGGCGGTGTTGTCCGGCCGCAGGTCGGGGATGCGCTCCTTGGCCCGCAGCGTGCGCAGCTCCGCCAGCGTGAAGTCCTCGGTGAACCAGCCGGTCACCGCCGCGCCGTCGATCGTCTTGGTCGTCTTGCGCCCCGCGAACTCGGGGTGGGCGGCGACGTCGGTGGTCTGGGAGATCTCGTTCTCGTGCCGCGCCACCAGCACGTGGTCCTTGGTGGACACCAGGTCGGGCTCGATGTAGTCGGCCCCGAGCTTGATGGCCGCCTCGTAGGACAACAGCGTGTGCTCGGGCCTGATCGCGCTCGCGCCCCGGTGCCCGATGACCAGCGCGCCGCGCTGCTCGTGCCCCCGCCTGTCGGCCGTCGCGATCTCCGGCCGCAGGGCGACCAGCGCCACCCCGCCCGCCAGAACGGCCAGCGCGCCGGCCATGAACTTCCTCACCATCGGGCACACCCCAACTCTCTCGTCGTCGCGGGGCACGCTAACGGCGAGATCTGTACCCGAAGTGGCGCAGCGGTTAACGATGTCCCGGCCCGGCGGGCCCTCCCGGCGGCCGGTACCGTTCTGGCGACCGCACCCGCCCCGCGAGGCGCGGGGCGGCGCGGCATCGGCGGACCACGTCAGGAGCGATCGAGGGATGAGCGTGACACAGGGACGGCGGACGGGCCCGGCGGCCTACCCGCCCGGATTCGTCTGGGGCACGGCGACCGCCGCCTACCAGATCGAGGGCGCGGCGGACGAGGACGGGCGAGGACCGTCCATCTGGGACGTCTTCTGCCGCGTCCCGGGCGCGGTCGCCGGCGGGGACACCGGCGAGGTGGCCTGCGACCACTACCACCGCTGGCCGGAGGACGTCGAGCTGATGGCGGGCCTCGGCGTGGACGCCTACCGGTTCTCGGTGGCCTGGCCGCGGGTGCTGCCCACCGGCTCCGGCCAGGTCAACGAGCGCGGCCTGGACTTCTACCGGCGCCTGGCCGACGCGCTGCTCGAACGCGGCATCGAGCCGTACGTGACCCTCTACCACTGGGACCTGCCGCAGGCGCTGGAGGACCTCGGCGGCTGGCGGGCCCGCGACACCGCCGAGCGGTTCGCCGACTACGCCGAGATCGTGCACGGTGCGCTGGGCGACCGTGTCCGCCACTGGATCACCCTCAACGAGCCGTACTGCTCCTCGATCGTCGGCTACGGCGAGGGCCGGCACGCCCCGGGCGCCAAGGAGGGCCACGGCGCCCTGGCCGCCGCCCACCACCTGCTGCTCGCCCACGGCCTGGCCGTGCCGCGGCTGCGCACGCGGGGGGACGAGCGGGTCGGCGTGACGATCAACATGTCGCCCACCGCGCCGGCCGCCGGCACCCCCGAGGACCACGCGGCGGCCCGCCGGATGGACCTGCTGGTCAACCGGCAGTTCACCGAGCCGCTGTTCGGCGGCGCCTACGCCGCCGACATGGCCGAGACCTTCGGGCACATCAGCGACTTCTCCTTCCGCGCGGACGGCGACCTGGCCGTCATCGGCGCCCCGCTGGACTTCCTCGGCCTGAACTACTACTACCGGATCCACGCCGCGGCGGCGCCCTACGATGAGCCCGACCCCGCGCGGCGCTCCGCGTTCGACCTCGGGGTGAGCGGCGTGACCCCCGAGGGCGGGCGCACCAACGGGCTGGGCTGGCCGGTCGAGCCGGACGGGCTGTACGAGACCCTCACCGGGCTGGCCGCCCGCTACCCGGCGCTGCCGCCGGTCCTGATCACCGAGAACGGCTACGGGGGGCGGGACGAGCTGGACGACCAGGGCCGGGTGGACTACCTGCGCGACCACCTGGCCGCGGCCCGGCGGGCGATCGCCGCGGGCGTGGACGTACGCGGGTACTTCTGCTGGTCGCTGATCGACAACTTCGAGTGGGCGCGCGGCTACGCGGCGCGCTTCGGGCTCGTGCACGTCGACTACCAGACCCAGCGGCGCACGCCCAAGGCCAGCTACCGCTGGCTGCGCGACCACATCGGACGGGCCGGCTGAGGCTCAGGGCGGCAGGGGCCGCAGCCCGGCGCCGGAGGCGGTGCGGCCGGCCAGCCAGTCGCGGGCCCGCGTCAGGTGCCCGTCGGTCAGGCCGGTGCGCGGGTCCACCTCCACCAGCAGGAACTCCCCGACCGCCGGGTGGTCCTTGAGGTACTGCCAGTCGTGGGCGCCCAGGCTGTCGTCGAACCAGACGAACGGGCGGCCCGCCACGTACTCGGCGACGTGGCGGGTCTTGAAGTGCTCCCCGGCACGGCTGCCGGGGTCGCTGTTGACCGTGATGACCGGCAGCGCGGGCAGGCCGAGGCGCGGGGCGATGTGCTCGTTGGCGTGGTGCTCCCAGGTGGTGGCCCACGCCAGCTCGGCCCCGGTGTCGCGGGCCAGCTCGGCCAGTTTGGCGCCGTGCCGGGAGTTCAGCAGGACGGTGTAGGTGTGGCCGTCCAGGACGCACTCGTACCGCCGCAGCCGCAACGTGGGCCGCCGGGCGGGGTTGAGCACCCCGTCCACGTCCAGCAGTACAAGGGGACGCTTGGTCACGTGCCTCTCCTCGGTCGTCCGGTGCCGGGACCCATGATGCCGCCACGCCGGGCGGGTCGTTCTCAAACTACGGCCTCACCACCGGCTCCGTGGCCGTCACCGGAGGCGCGGGCGGTGGATTCCGCGACTCGATCGGCTCCCGCGCAATCCACGGGGCCTTCTGCGCCGAAGTAGTGGTGTCCGCGTCCACGCCGACGGTTGGAGAAGAAGGCATGAGGCCGACACGAGCCGTGCCACTGGACGGCGGCCGGCACGACCGGCCGGGTCTGGAGGAGCTGCTGAGACGGCTCGCGCGGGGAGACCGCGCCGCCTTCGAGCAGGTCTACGACATGGTGGCGCCCGCCGTGTACGGCGTGGCCCTGCGGGTGCTGCGCGACCCGGCCCAGGCCGAGGAGGTCGCCCAGGAGGCGCTGATCGAGGTGTGGCGGTCCGCGGCCCGTTTCGAGGCCGCGCGCGGCTCGGGCATGGCGTGGGTGATGACCATCGCCCACCACCGCGCCGTCGACCGCGTGCGCGCGGCGCAGGCGGCGATCGACCGCGAGGACCGCGTGGCCCGGCTGGAGGTGCGCCGACCCTACGACGACGTCGCCGAGTCGGTGGAGACGACCCTGGAGCAGGAACGGCTGCGCCGCTGCCTGGGCGGCCTCACCGAGCTGCAGCGCGAGTCGGTCACCTACGCCTACTACGGCGGATACACCTACCGCGAGGTCGCCGAGCTGCTGAAGGTGCCGCTGGCGACGGTCAAGACCCGGATGCGCGACGGACTGATCCGCATGCGCGACTGCCTGGGGGTGGAACGATGAGCGGCGATCCGCACACGCTGGCCGGGGCGTACGCGCTGCGCGCGGTCGAGGACGCCGCCGAGCGTCAGGCGTTCGAGGAGCACCTGTCCCGGTGCCCGGAGTGCGAGCTGGAGGCGCGCGGGCTGCGCGAGGCCGCCGCCCGCCTGGGCGCCGCGCTCGCGGTGGAGCCGCCGGCTCGCCTGCGCGGGCGCGTCATGGCCGAGATCGGCATGGTCCGCCAGCTCCCGCCGGTCCCCGCCGCCGACCCGGCCCCCGGCAGGGGCCCGCTCTCCTTCCCCGTCCAGCCCCCGCCCGGCCCGGGCCCCGCCCCGGCCGGTGGCGCGAATCCCCTGGGAGGCCCCGGCTTTCCGGGTGCTCCCGCTTCACTTGACGGTTCCGGTTCCCGGGGCGGTGCGGGGTCCGTGGGGGGCCCCGGTTCCGATTCGCCGGGGGCCGGGCCAGGGGGGCCGGCGCCGTTCCCCGGGCCGGGGCAGGGGCCCGGCCGGGGGAGCGGCAGACGGTCGGGGTGGCGGGCGGCGAGCCGGGCCGCCTGGGCGCCGCGCGTGGCGACCGGGCTGGCCGCCGCCTTCCTG
>NZ_JBHTCG010000054.1:0-36950 GCF_042665155.1 Sphaerisporangium rhizosphaerae
CACACCACGATCGCCCAGGCGAACAACGACGGGCCGGTCACCGCCAGCACGGTGGTGAACACCGCGCCGGCCTCCACGATGAACATCACCGGGTTACGCCACAACGTCACCGGATTCAGCTTGCGCACCGCGTCCGGCAGCGCCGCCACCAGGCGCCGGGGGTCGAACGGGCCGCCGCCGGATCGGCCGTTCCCTGCGGAGCGGCACGGACGGACCGGGCTGCCGAGCGTGCGATCGGACATGTCAGGACAGCCCTTCCGCGAGCGGCCCGAGCGCCAGGGCGGGCAGGAAGGTGAGCGCGACCAGGACGATCGTCACGCCGACGACCATGCCGACGAACTGCGGCCGGTGGGTGGGCAGCGTGCCCGCCGACGCCGGCACCGGCGCCTGCCCGGCCAGCGACCCGGCCAGGGCCAGCACGAAGACGATCGGCAGGAACCGGCCGAACGCCATGCACAACCCGAGGACGGTGTCGTACCAGGGGGTGTTCACCGTGATGCCGGCGAACGCCGAGCCGTTGTTGTTGGACGCGCTGGTGAACGCGTAGAGCACTTCCGACAGGCCGTGGGGACCGGAGTTGAGCATGCTCGCCCGCTCGGCCGGCGATCCCATCGCCAGGGCGGTGCCGACGAGCACCAGCACCGGCGTGGTCAGGAAGTACATCGAGGCCAGCTTGATCTCCCGCGACCCGATCTTCTTGCCCAGGTACTCCGGAGTGCGTCCGACCATCAGGCCGGCCACGAACACCGTGATCACCGCCAGCACCAGCATGCCGTACAGGCCCGCGCCGACGCCGCCGGGCGCGACCTCGCCCAGCATCATGTTCAGCATCGTCATCATCCCGCCCAGCGGCGTGAACGAGTCGTGCGCCGAGTCGACGGCTCCCGTGCTGGTCAGGGTGGTCGCGGCGGCGAAGGTCGCCGAGTCCGGCACGCCGAACCTCACCTCCTTGCCCTCCAGGGCCGCGCCCACCGCCCGGGGCACGGTCGCGCCCCCGGCCAGTTCGAACGCGGTGGTCAGCGCGATGCTCGCCAGCGCGATCACGGCCATCACGGCGAGGATCGCCCGCCCCTGGCGGACCTGGCCGACCATCCGGCCGAAGGTGCGCGGCAGGGCGAAGGGGATCAGTAGGAGCAGCAGGATCTCGACCCAGTTCGTCCAGCTCGTGGAGTTCTCGAACGGGTGGGCGGAGTTGACGTTGTAGAAGCCGCCGCCGTTGGTGCCGAGCTCCTTGATCGCCTCCTGGCTCGCCACCGGCCCGCCCGGGATGAGCTGCGCGCCGCCGGCGAGCGTGGCGACCTCGTGCGGGCCGGACAGGTTCTGCACCACACCGCCCGCCGCGAGGACGAGCGCGGCGGCGAAGGCGATCGGCAGCAGGACGCGCATCGTGCCGCGCACCAGGTCCACCCAGAAGTTGCCCACGTGTTCGGTGCGGCTGCGCGCGAACCCGCGCACCAGGGCCATCGCCACGGCCATCCCGACCGCCGCCGACCCGAAGTTCTGCACCGCCAGCCCGGCCATCTGCACCAGATGGCCCATCGTCGACTCACCCGAGTACGCCTGCCAGTCGGTGTTGGTGACGAAGCTGACCGCCGTGTTCCAGGCGACGTGATCGGGCACCGGTGGCCGGCCCAGGCTGAGCAGCAGCCTGTCCTGGAGACGCTGGAAGGCGTACAGGAACAGGACCGACACCGCCGAGAACGCCAGCACGGCGCGGGCGTAGCCGGTCCAGTTCTGCTCGGCGCCGGGGCGCACGCCGATCAGCCGGTACACGCCGCGCTCGGCGGCGCTGTGCCTGGACCCGGTGTAGACGCGGTACATGTAGTCGCCCAGCGGGCGGTGTGTCAGCGCGAGGGCGACGGCGAGGGAGCAGACGAACACGGCGCCCGCCGTCGCGGTGCCCATCAGAACCGCTCCGGGAACAGCAGGGCGGCGACCATGAACAGCACCAGGACGGCGGCCACCGCCAGTCCGGCGGCGTTCACGGCGTTCACAGCCGCTCCACCCCGCGCACGACCAGTCCGACGATCGCGAACACCACGATCGTCAGGGCCACGAAGCCGACGTCGGCCATCGCCACTCCTCGCAATCCCGCAAGACGCCTCCCAGGGCCCGGCAGGGGCCGCAGGACGAGACAATCGCGATGCTTGGCGTGGTTGACGCGTTTTGACGGATTCCATACGCGGTCAGGCCGAGTATTGGCGCCCGCCATACGCCCCCATCGCCGACCCGCACCTGAGACGGTGGGCGCAGGGCCCGCCGGCTCAGGGGTTCGAGTGAGGCGCTTCGGCTCGACCTCGGTTCAGAAGCGCCGATTCAGGAGCGTCGTTCCCGGGGCGTCGGTTCCGGGGGTCGGTTCCGGGGCGTCGGGTTCAGAAGCCGAAGGAGCGGCCGATGATCTCCTTCATGATCTCGGTGGTGCCGCCGTAGATGGTCTGGACGCGGCTGTCCATCCACGCCTTGGCCACCGGGTACTCGACCATGTAGCCGTAGCCGCCGTGCAGTTGCAGGCAGCGGTCGATGACCTTGTGCTGGAGCTCGGTCGTCCACCACTTGGCCTTGGCCGCGTCCACGACCGTCAGTTCTTTGGCGTTCAGCGCGCGGATGCACTTGTCCACGTAGTGCCGGGCGATCTCCACCTCGGTGGACAGCTCGGCGATGACGAAGCGGGTGTTCTGGAACTTGCCGATGTTCCGGCCGAACGCCTGGCGGGACTTGCAGTACTCGATGGTCGTCTCCAGCACCGCCTCCGCCGCCGCGACCGCCGCCACCGCGATCGACAGGCGTTCCTGCGGGAGGTTCACCATGAGCTGGATGAAGCCCTGACCCTCCTCCTCGCCGAGCCGGTTGGCGACCGGGACGCGGACGTTCTCGAAGAACAGCTCGGCGGTGTCCTGGGCGTGCATGCCGATCTTCTCCAGGTTGCGCCCCCGGGAGAAGCCCTCCATGCCGCGTTCGACGACCATCAGGGTGGTGCCGCGCGCCCCCGCCGCCGGGTCGGTCTTGGTCACCACGACGACCAGGTCGGAGTTGACGCCGTTGGTGATGAACGTCTTCTGGCCGTTGACGATGTAGTGGTCGCCGTCGCGGACCGCCGTCGTCTTGATGCCCTGCAGGTCGCTCCCCGCGCCCGGCTCGGTCATGCCGATGGCGGTGATCAGCTCGCCGGAGGCGAAGCCGGGGAGCCAGCGCTGCTTCTGCTCGTCGTTGGTGAGATCGACCATGTACGGCGCCATGATGTCGTTGTGCAGGCCGAACCCGAGCCCGGTCGCGCCGAACCTCATGATCTCTTCGACGATGACCGCGTTGAAGCGGAAGTCGGAGATGCCCGAGCCTCCGTACTCCTCCGGGACCGAGAAGCCGAACATGCCGAGCTCGCCGGCCTTCTTCCACACCTCTCGCGGGACGATGCCGTCCTTCTCCCACTGCTCGTGGTGGGGGACGACCTCGCGCGTCATGAACTCGCGCACGGTCTCACGGAAGAGCAGATGCTCCTCCTCGAAGAGGTCTCGCTGCATTCGCTTCCTCCTTAAGGTTACCGCACCAGAATACGATTCTGGTCATCGCCGGACCCGGGGGACCCCGCACGGTCGAGGGGCGTTCCCCTACGTCACAAATCAGCCACTTTCTGCAGTGTTACTCCTGCATAAGCCCGCCGTAAGCCCGCAGAGTCATACGATCTACCTCCGGCTGCCTGTCGGCCTGGACGCGTGATCGGAGGCGATCGTGAACGGCTGGGCTCCCAAGCTCCGCAGATCCCTGGCAGCGGGAATCCTGGGTGTCTGCGCGGCTCTCCTGCTCATGCCTCCGGGTCAAGGCTCGGCGGACACGAACAATTACATCTATACGTACAGCTGCAAGCGGAAGCTCAGCGACAGCTACGAGACCGTCAGGGTAAAAGTGGCGATTCCCCGGACGGTTCGTGTGGGGGAGCAGTTGGCGCTGACGTGGACCCTAAGTGACTCCAAACTCCTTTCACCAGCAGACTTCAAGACCGGGAGCAAGGTATCGGTCACGGGCACTGCCGATGTGGATGGTCTGTGGCAAGGACAACTGAATTCCGTCGGAACCAAGGATCAGGGAGAGCTCAAGCGCGAGCAGAGCAGCTTGGCTTTGCCGACCGGGGTGTCAGGTTCGGTGGCCACGACCAAGGAGGGCAAGCTCACTGTCACGCCACGAGACCTTGTCGTGGATCTCACACCGCCTGTCTCTCAGGACCTCATAAACGACACGGAGACCCTGCCGATCGAGTACACGGGTGCATGGCACTACTCGGACAAGGCTGATCCTGCTCGGTCCGGAGATCACCTGCAGGATGTCCACTGGACCACGGCGGCGGACGGCAAGGTGGCGGTCAAGTTCACAGGTACGGGGATCGAGTACCTCACCGAGAGATACATCGACATGGGGGAAGTTGAAGTAAGGCTCGATAGGGATTCTTCTCGACCTTGGCCGAAGCCGGATGCGTCCAAGGATGAAAACGGGAAACCAGCCGAGACGCGGATCAGCAAGAAGGTCCTGTGGTCGATCCATGATCTTCCCTATGGTGAGCACACTCTGTGGGTGATCAATGGCCAGGACGGCAAGTACATGCTCGTCGACGCGTTTAATATCATCACCGATCAGCTTTCGAGCCCTCCAGAGTACTTGCGGACGACATGTACACCCACGGAGACTCCTGACCCGGTGACCGTCGACGTGGTGGCGGCGGCCCCTAGTGATGAGAACGATGGGAACCAGCACATCAGTGATGGGGATGACTCGGCTCGCGGGGTGATCGTGCTGTCGGGGGGCGGCTCGGGGCACGGAGCGCCGACCGAGACGGCCAGTCCGACGCCGAAGGCGTCCAAGACCTCCAAGGCTCGCTCGACCCCCCAGGTGCGGGTGACTCCCAGAGGTGGCGCGCACACCGGTGAGGCCCCGGAACAGGATCCGAGGCCCGGTGCCTTCATCGCATACGGCTCCGTGCTGTTGCTCGGCAGTGTGGCGGGCGGTCTCGTGCTGAGACGCCGCCGGGGAAGGGCGGGTTGAGCGGGACGTTACCGCCGGCGCCGGACGGCGAGGAGCCTCGGCGCGGGCGGTGGAAGGGCATGCTGGCGCCGCTCCTGGTAACGGCCGGTTCCCTGGCGGGCATCGGGGCCGTGATGGCCGGCCTGCTGGCCTACCTGTCACCCACGGAGAACGCCGCGTCCGGCTCCGAGCCGACGCCGATCGTCGCCCAGATGTTCCCGGCCGACGATGCCAACGGCGCGCCCGGCTCCGATGCAGGGCAGCAGGCCACGGCCGGGACGTCCACGATGGAAGGAACCTCGGCCGGAACTCCGACAGGAACCTCGACGGGTGTCTCAGCGGTGGACGCGGCGTCCACGGCGGTGGGCACGGCGACGGTCGGCCCCGGTGGAGTGAACGCGCCTCTGGTCGAGGCCGCGCCGGCCGCCTCGCCACCGGCCCCGGTGGCCGCGCCGGTGAAGGCGCTGCGCAAGTCGGTGCCGACCCGGGTCCGCGTCCCGGGCATCGGCGTGGACGCGGCGCTCGTGTCCGTCGGGGTGGACAGGAACGGTGAGATCGAGGTGCCCCCGCTGAGCAGGCCGAAGCTGGCGGGCTGGTACCGGCTGGGACCGGCTCCGGGCGAGATGGGCCCGGCGGTGATCCTCGGCCATGTGAACACCCGCGGCGGCCCCGCCGTGTTCAGTCGGCTGCGAGAGCTGAAGCGCGGCGACATGATCACGGTGGTCCGCGCGGACGGCTCGACGGCGCGGTTCACGGTGGACGGGGCCGAGCAGGCGAGCAAGAACCGGTTCCCGACCAAGCGCGTCTACGGGCACGTGGACCGCCCGAGCCTGCGCCTGATCACCTGCGGCGGCGTGTTCAACGCCAAGGCGCACAGCTACACCGACAACATCATCGTCTACGCCACCCTCTCCGCCGCCACCCGCCGCTGAGCGGCGAGGCGCCGGCGCCCGGCCTCAGCGAGCGGCCCGCTACCAGGTGGGCGAGAGCAGGCGGTCGAGGACCGTCCGGCCGCCGGCCCGAAGGCCGTCGTGCTCGTACTCGTTGGTGATCCAGGGCCGCAGGCCCTTGATCGTGCGGGCCGTGTCCAGGGACAGCTCCCGGGCGACGTACATGTCGTTGTAGTAGACCGCCGCCGAGACCGGCACGGTGTTGGCCTCCAGGCGGGCGACGTCGTACAGCGCCGGCCACGACGGGCGCTCGGCGAGCAGGTGCGCCGTCTCGCGCAGCGGCCGCAGGATGGGATCGGTGTCGAACATCCAGGGGTAGATCGTCTCCCCGGTGAACAGCAGGGGCCCGTCACCGTCGAGGGCGGCGGCGGGAGCGAATCCGGGGAACTCGTCGCGGACGCGCTGTGCCGACCAGCCGGTGGCGCCCTCGCCCTGCGCGTAGGTCGCCTCGTGGATGAGCGCGTACAGCGGGGCTCCCGCGGTCCAGGCCAGCTCGGCCTCCACCTCGACCAGGAAGCCGTCCCTCAGATCATCTCCGCCGGCGAAGGGGTCCTCCAGCAGGTAGTGCAGGCGCCGGCTGCCGGTGCCGCCGCCGAGCAGGTTGCCCAGCGTCTGGAACAGCTCCACGGTCAGGGGCCGGCCGTTCGAGAGCAGCACCTCGCCGTCGCGCAGGTGCCTCGCGACGCGCACGGCGCGTTCGACGTCCTCGGGGTAGCGTTCGTAGTGCGCGGCGTTCTTTGCCTCCACCTGCGGATACAGGGCGCGGTACACCTCGTCGGCCCGGGCCCCCAGGCCGGGCAGGCCGCCGGTGACGAACGCCTCCGCCAGGCCCTGCGGGGCGAAGGACAGATAGGTCACCGTGCAGAATCCGCCGAAGCTCTGACCCAGGACGCTCCACGGCTGGTCGCCGATGAGCGTACGGCGGATCAGTTCGGCGTCCCGGACGATGGAGTCGGCGCGAAAGTGCGTCAGGTGCTCCGCCTGGGCGCTCGGCGAGCCCAGGCGCGGCAGGCTGCGCCGGTCGAGCGGCGTGGAGCGGCCGGTGCCCCGCTGGTCGAGCAGCAGCACGCGGTAGTCCTCCATGGCGCGCTCCAGCCAGCCCTCCCCGCCGAGTGGGCGCGGGGAGGAGAAGCCGGGACCGCCGTTCAGGTACAGCAGCCACGGCAGGTCCTCGGCCCGTCTGCCGCCCGCCCGCACCTCCCGCGCGTACACCTGGATCCGCTCGCCCTCGGGACGGTCGTGGTCCAGGGGGACGGTGAAGACGTGGTCGGCGAACACCGTGTCGGAGCGGTGGGGCGAGATCATGACGTCGATCCTATTCAGGCCGTTCGCCCTGGACGCAGGGCGTTCGGTTCGGCGTCCCCCGCTCCGCCTGAGCGGGTTCGTGTCGTGCTCCGGCGCGACCCTCTGTTCGCGGCTGAGTAGAAACTCGTTCCAATCGCATCGAACCACTCACGCGAACCGCCCGTAGCTCCGCATGAACGGCCACCGTCGTTGTGACGTTGGATCGCAATTCCCCAGGGGGAGAAGGGATCGGGTACAGATGCGACGCGCACGTATCGCCTCGGTCGCCACCGTGGTTCTCAGCCTCGTCGTTCTTCAGACGACCACGGCCTGCTCCAGGATCTTCGGCGAGCCGATCGCGGGCGCCACGGATCCCGCGCCCAGCGCCGTGCCGGCAGAGGAGTTGGCGAGAGGGCTTCTCGCGTCGGCGGCGGCCGCCGAGCCCGACGCCGACGCTTCCGGCTCCTCGGCGCAGGCGACCAATGACGGCGCGGCCCCGGCGGGCGCGGCCGTTCCGACGGACGGGGCGGCGCCCACGGATGCCGCGCCTACGGACGCGGCGCCCACGGACGCGGCGGCGCAGGACGCGGCGGCGCAGGGGACGGTGTCGACGCCGTGGGGTCCGTTGAGTCCGGCGGACCGCGATCTGGTGGTCAAGGTACGTCTGGCCGGCCTCTGGGAGATCCCGACGGGAAGGCAGGCCGCGAAACGCGCTTTCCGGGCCGTCACCAGGAAGAACCTGGGGGAGATCGCCCGGCAGCACGAACTCCTGGACGCCGAGGTCCGGGAGGTGGCGGAGGAGCTACGCGTGCCGCTGCCCGATGAGCCCAACGACGACCAGAAGGGGTGGATGGCCGAGATCTCCGCCAAGAAGGGTCTCGCCTACGACCAGACGGCCGTCATGCGACTGCGGATGGCGCACGGGAAGATCTTCCCCGCCATCGGCGCGGTCCGGGCCTCCACCCGTAACACCCTGATCCGCGGCTTCGCCGAGAGCGCGGCGAAGTTCGTGAACACCCACATGGGCCTGCTGGAGGGCACGGGCCTGGCCGGAGACCACGCCCTTCCCCCCGCCCCCACGCCGAGCCCGGCTCCTCCTCTCACGGTCCCCGAGGACGAACCCGCCCCGAGCGCACCCCCCGCGACCTCCCTGCTCGACGGCGCTAAGGAGGGCCACCACTCCACCGGCGGCTGATGACCGGCGTGATGGCGTCGCCCGGCCGCCTGACGGCCCGGCGACCTGACGGCCTGGCTCGGCAACCTGACGACCCGGCTCGGTGAGCTGACGGCCCGGCCACCTCGCCCCCTCGGCGGGACGGTGGTCAGCGCGGGCGGGCCGGCGGGCGGTCCTCCGTGCCCGTGACCTGGGGCACAGGGTGCGCGGCCAGGTAGTCCTGCAGTTCGCGGTGCCGGAACTGGTAGCCGATGCCCGCCACCCGCATCAGCCCGGCGCCGGTGGCCCAGTGCAGCAACCGGCCCAGTCGCCACGGCAACCACACCGCGTTCCACCGCCGCGTACACACCAGCAAAGCCACATACCGCACGCCCGCGAGCGGGAACGCGAGGTCGAACGCGAGCCCGAACGTGAGCCCGAACGTGAGCCCGGACACGATCCCGACCGCGAGTCCGGACACGATCCCGAACGGGAACCCGAACGCGAGCCCGGACAGGATCCCGAGCGGGAGCCCGAACACGAGATTGGAGATGAGGTCGGCGCGGACCAGGTCACGGGGATCTCCCACGCTCACCGTCCCCGATGTGGAGAGCCCGGTCACAAGCCCGAACGCCAGCCCGACCCCGAGTCCGGCCCCGGGGCTGACCACAAACCTGAGCTCAGGGTCGACCACAAGCCCGATCCCAGGGTCGACCACAAGCCCGGCCCCAGGGCCGACCGCAAGCCCGACCACAAGCCCGGCTACCAGCCAGACCACGAAAATGCGGCGGCCGGCGCGGGTTCGCAGGCGGCGCGGATCTACTCGAGCGGGTTCTGGCCAGATCGCGAGCCGATCTCCCAACGTTGTCGTCAAGGCCATGAGAATCAGCGAGCCGAGGTAGAGCTGATCGTAAATGGTGTCCAGGAAGAGCCGGGGAAGCGTGGCCGCACCACCGAGCAGCCAGATGGTGGCGGTGGTGAGCAGGCGGGGGCGGGCGCCGGCCAGTGGCCATAGTTCGTGCAGCACGATGTCGGTGCCTGACAGGACCCGTCCGCCCAGGGTGCGGCCGGTCGTGGTGTTGGTGTCCAGGTAGCCGGCCAGCGTCGCCAGCCACCGGTGCACCCGGCCCGCGTCGGCGTGGCCTGGTGGCGGGTCGAGCGCGACGGTCGCCGGGATGAACAACTCCAGCAGGTGGTCGCGCACCGCGGAGGGGCTGTCCAGGCGCGCATCGGTCAACTCGGCGGGGTCGCGCGCGAACGCCGCGGTGCCGGGGACGCGCTGTTCGTAGACGGTGGCGGCGAGGGTGAGCCGCCATGGGGTGGACAGCCCGTCGGCCAGCGGCCCGCGTGGCGCTCGCCGGATGGCCTGCAGCACCGGCTCCCAGCGGGCCGCGTCGTCCACCCGGCCGTCCAGGAAGGCGCGGGCCTGGCGGCCGTCGACCGGGGCGATCTCCACCCGGGCGGCGTCCTTCGCCCACACCAGCAGCTCCTGCAGTGCCTGGTACTGGGCGGTGCGGCAGGTCAGCACCACCGCCCCCTTGCCGCGCACGTCTTGGTAGGTGTTGATCGCGCGCAGCACCCGCCCGGCTCGGGAGTCGTACCCGGGCTCGGCGGCGGCGTCCATCTCGTCCAGGCCGTCGATCACGGGCACCACCAGCCGGGCCGCGACCAGCGCTTCGGCGACCGCGCGTCTTTCCCTGTAGACCTGCGTCAGGTGGCTCGACAACCAGCGCTCCATCACCTGGTGGCCGCTCAGCTCGGTGTCCAGCGACGCGGCTGAGATCCGTACCGGCACCCGCTCGCCCGGCCGGCGCTGTTCGAGCAACCCCAGGATCAGCTCCACGGCCAGCACCGTCTTGCCGGCGCCGGGCGCCCCGGTGATGACCATCCGCTGCGGCGACAGGCCGCGGTAGTAGTCCACCACCTCGGTGAGGCGGCTGCGCCGGCCGGCGCCTTCGGCGTTGTGAGCAGGAGCCCGCTCAAGGCTGAACCGCACATCGATGGGCTTGTCATGCTCGCCGAGCAACCTGCGGCGCGCGGTGCGTTCGCCGTCCAGCACGGCACCGGCCAGCCGGGCCGCGGCGTCCTCCAGGCTCTCCTGCGAACGTGCCGCGCGCACGCTCATCCACGCCGAGAACGCGCCGACCGCAAGGCCCAGCAGACCGATGACCGCACCGACCGGATCGAATTCGCCGGCCTTCGAGCTGGGCCCCGCCCGCCAGGCCACCATCGCGGCCGCGCCCACCGCCACCAGCGCGACCGCTCCCCATGCCCACGCCGCTCCGCGTCCGCCGGTCCTCATGGCTCAGATGATGACCTAACCGACATGCCGCCCACCGTGGACGCCAACGCGCCGAAACCAATCTGTTGCACACCGCGATCAGGCGACGCGGACGATAATGCGGTGGACGCTGATCCGGGGGAGTGCGCTTCCCCCGGATCAGCGCTCACTCAGACGGCGGCCAGGCTGAACCGCTGGTTGTCGGGGTCGATCGCGAGGATCCGGACCGAGACGCGGGTGCCGACGGGCCACGATCGCCCATGGGCGAGACCGGTGAAGCCGTCGGACTCGACGAACGAACCGAACGGCACTTCCTTGGTCACCACGCCTTCGATGATGTCACCGACCTGGTGACCGGCGAGGAAGGACTGCCAGCTCATGTATGTCACCTCCTTTCGTCACGAGTGGCTGTACGCGCTTGGCTGTACGCGCTTCTCGTGACGCGGCGGGCCTCTCGCCCGCGGGGTGATCAAGCGGCGGCCGGGCGCCCGTTCTGTGTGCGGCGCGTGGCCGACCCGGCAGTCATGGATCGATGGTAGCGACTCAGGTGTGACTCCGGAACCTCGCGGCAGGCTGGTTCCAGGACGAGCGCGAGCCCTTGACGGTACGGGAAAGGCTCATGGAAGGTTCGCGTGCGACGCCGTCAATCCCTGCGTGCCAGGGGTCGGCGCCGAATGGTTGACTGGGCCGATGCAACCCGAGGAGATCCACCGCATCGCCACCGCGCTGGGCGGCGCGGTGGCCGGCACGTCCAACCTGGCCGGCGGGTTCTCCCACGAGACGACCCTGCTCACGCTGGCCGACCGCCAGGTCGTCGCCCGCCTCGGCGGGCCGGACCCCGCCATCGAGGCCGCCGTCATGGCCGCGGCCCGCCGTCACGTCCCCGTTCCCGAGGTGCTGCTCGTCCTGCCCGCCGAGGACGGCGACCAGGGCGCCCGCCCGGCCATGGTGCTGGAACACGTGCCCGGCACGCCGCTCGACCACGTTCTCTCCGGCGGCGAGCACGACCGGGCCGCCCTGGGTGACCTCGGCGCCGAGGTCGGACGCGTCGTGGCCGCCGTCAGCGCCGTGAGGTTCGAGCGTCCGGGCTTCTTCGCCGACGAGCACCTCACCGTGCGTCCCGGGAGCCCGTGGTCGCAGCAGCTCCCCGAGTTCGCCGAGACGTGCATGGCCGCCACCCCCGACGCCCGCCTCGACCTGGCCACTCGGCGGGCCTGGGCCGGACTGTGCGCCGCCCACGCGCCCGCGCTCGCCGGCGTGGACGGGCAGGCCCGGCTGGTGCACGCCGACATCAATCCCAAGAACATCCTGGTCACCCGTACACGATCCGGCGGCTGGCGCGTGGACGCCCTTCTGGACTGGGAGTTCGGCTACTCCGGATGCCCGTACGGCGACGCCGCCAACATGGTCCGGTTCGGCGCCGGCTATCCGGCCGGTTTCCTCGACGGCTTCCGGGCGGCCTTCGCCCGTCACCAGCCCGCCGATCTTCCGCTCGCCGAGGACTGGCTCTACCTTGGGCGGGTCCTGGACATGTTCGCGCTGAGCGACCTGGTCACCCGCCCTGCCGGGCATCCCGTCGCGGACCAGGCGGCGGAACGCGTCAGGCGCTGGGTCCGCGAAGGCGTCCCCACCTCCGTCTGACCGCGGTAGCGCGGCTGACCCCGGTATCGCGGCCCGGAGGCGGACGGCCGGCGGACCACGTGACGAGGAACCGAAGAGATGATCGACCTGATTCGGAGCCCGCCGCCTTGGTTCGGGTCGTGGGCGGGTGCGCTCACCAGGGGTCTCCGGAGGCGCCGGCGGCGAGGTGCTTCTCGTAGCTCGCCACCTTGGTGTCGATGAGGTCGAGGCAGTCGTGCAGCCGCGCGAGTTGCTCGGCGACGCGGAGCCGGTGCGCGCGGAGCAGCTCAAGCCGTTCCGCCTCGTTGCCGCTGCCCGCGCGGACCAGCGCGGCCAGGCGGCCGATCGTGGCCAGAGGCATGCCGGAGGCGCGAAACTTGACGCAGTTGGCCAGCCACTCGACGTCCCAGTCGCTGTAGACCCGCCGGCCCCTGTCGTCGCGCCGCACCTCGCCGGCGAGCAGGCCTTCACGCTCGTACAGGCGCAGGGCGTGGACGCTGAGCCCGATGCGCTTCGCCACCTCGCCGATGCTCAGATCGTTCCGCATGGTGTCGAACGTATCTCGTTGACCTATACCTCGGTCTAGCATCTAGCGTTCGCGGCATGAACAGTCACGAGACCGTCGGCGTGACCCCCCGTCCACCAGGAGCGGCCGGCACCGCTGACGACGTCCTCTCCGGAATCGATCTCAGCGGCAGGACGGCGGTGGTCACGGGAGGTCACTCCGGTCTGGGGCTGGCCGCCACCCGCGCGCTCGCGCGCGCCGGAGCCCGGGTCGTGGTTCCGGCCCGCAGGCCCGAGCAGGCGCGTCAGGCGCTGACCGGCGTGGACGAAGTCGAGGTCGACCAGGTCGATCTCGCCGACCTCGCCTCCGTCCGGGCCTTCGCGGAACGCTTCCGGCGCGGCCATGACTCGCTGGACATTCTGATCGCCAACGCCGGGATCATGGCCTGTCCGCAGACCCGGGTGGGGCCCGGCTGGGAGGCGCAGTTCGCCACCAACCACCTGGGCCATTACGCGCTGACCAACCTGCTGTGGCCCGTGCTCAAGGCGGCCGGCACGGCCCGCGTCGTCGCGGTCTCCTCGGGATACGACCCCGGCCGGCGCATCCGCTGGGAGGACGTGCAGTTCGCGCACGGCTACGACAAGTGGGCCGCCTACGCCCAGTCCAAGCTCGCGAACATCCTGTTCGCCCGCCACCTCGACCGGCTGGGCGAACCGCACGGCGTCCGGGCCTTCTCGGTGAACCCGGGATGGATCCGCACATCCCTGCAACGACACCTGACGGTCGAGGAGATGGTCGCCGCCGGCTGGCTCGACGCCGACGGTGATCCGGCGCCGGGCCTGTTCACGACACCCGAGCGAGGTGCGGCGACCATGGTGTGGGCCGCTGCTTCGCCCGAGCTCGACGGGCACGGCGGCGACTACTGCGCTGGCTGCCGCATCGTCGAAGGCGGTCCGGCGGACAGGGACGAGCCGAGCGACGAGACGAGAGACGAGCCGACCGATGGGCCGAGCGATGAGGCGGCGCGTCTCTGGGCGCTCTCGGCCGGCCTCACCGGCCTGGATCTCATCCCCTGAGTCATCGCCGCGCGGGGAGGTCGGAGAGCGGCTACCAGGTGGGCGAGAGCAGGCGTCGAGGACCCGGTGACCTGGCTTCGTGTCCTTGACCGTCCTCTGCGTTCGTCGGTGGTTCACGCTTGCGGAAGGGCGTGCCCGAGTTCGGCCGCCAGGTTCTGCTCGATGAGCTTCCAGGCATGCTCGGCGGCGGCCGCGTGGAAGGTGGGCGCGCTCGGGGACAGGAACGCGTGCGAGGCGCCGGGGAGCACGGCCATCTCGTACCGGACGCCTCCGGCCCGCAGACGCGCCTCGATGATTCCGCGCTGCTCCTCGGTGATCAGATGGTCGTCCGCGCCGACGATGACGACCATCCGCCCGGTGATGCCGCCGCTGAGCTCGACGGTCGGCTCTGGCCTGCTGATCGGGATGTCGGTTCCGGTCAGCCAGCCCGCGTACAGCACGACGGTGACGGTCAGGGGGAGCCGGGTGGCCGCGTAGTAGGCCAGGTGACCTCCCATGCTGAGCCCGACCATGCCGACCGGGCCCGCGGCGGCCGCGTCCCGGCGCAGGTACTGCTCGGCCGCGCGCACGTCGGCGAGCACGCCGGCGCGGGTCAGCTCGCCCATCAGCGCGAAGCCGCGCGCACGGCCCTCCTCGTCGGCGTCCAGCTCCACCCCCACTTCCTCCGATCGGTGGAAGAAGTCGGGGGCGATCACGGCGTACCCGAGGGCGGCGATCCGGTCGGCGACCGCGCGGATGTCCGGGGTCACCCCGAACAGCTGGTGGGCCACGATGACTCCCGGGTGAGCGCCCGGTGAGCGCGGGAGGGTGAGGTAGGCGCCCATGACGCCGTCTCCGACCCGCAGCTCGACGCGCCTGCCGCGGGTCTGTTCCATGTGCTCCGACATCCGCCGGTACCTGCTTCCTTCGTCCGATGCCCCCGTGCCGTTGCGCGGGACGACGCGTAGATCGTCACCCACTGCCGACATCGGCATCCAATAGGAAGACCACCCTGCCGGTATCAGAATGCTGATACGTGTGGGTGCTGTGAGCGTCTCTCTCGATCTGCTGCGGACCTTCCTCGCCGTGTACCGGTCAGGTTCGGTGACCCGCGCCGCCGGGTTGCTCGGCCTTTCGCAACCGGCCGTCACCGGGCACATCAAGGCGCTGGAGCAGGCGCTGGAACGGCCGCTGTTCGACCGCGTGCCACGCGGCATGGCCCCGACCGCCGCGGCCGACCGGCTCGCCCGCCGCGTCGCCGTCCCCCTCGACTCGCTGGAGGAGCTGGTGCTGGGCGATTCCGGCGGCCCGGCCGAGGTGTTCGGCCGCGTCGTCCACCTCGGAGGTCCGGCCGAGCTGACCTGTGCCCGCGTGCTCCCCTGCCTCGCTCCGATGATCACGGCGGGGCTGCAACTGCGCGTCACCCTCGGCCTGCCCGACAGGTTGCTGAGCGAGCTGGCCGAAGGCGCCCTCGACCTGGTCGTCTCCACCTTGCGGCCCCGCCGCCGGGGCCTGGTCGTCGAGCCGCTGTGCGACGAGGACTTCGTCCTGGTCGCGTCCGCCGGCTGGGAGGGGGAGGGGCTGGACCGGGCGCCCCTCATCGCCTACGGCGAGAACCTGCCGATCCTGCGCCGCTACTGGCGTACCGTCTTCGACACCCGTCTCACCCGCGCCCCCGCGGTGGTCGTCCCCGACCTGCGCGGCGTGCTGGCCGCCGTCGTGGCCGGAGCGGGCGTCACCGTCCTGCCCCGCTATCTGTGCGCGGACGAGCTCGCCGACGGCCGCCTCCGGCTGCTCCTCGATCCCGAGCTCGCGCCGATCAACACGTTGTTCCTGGTCTCCCGCGCCGGCGCCGCGAACCCGGCCGGGACCGCCGTGCGCCGTCATCTCCTCCTCCAGGCCCGTACCTGGTGAGGGACGATCGCCCGCGCCGCGCCCGGCGGTCCGGCGTCATCTCGCGGGCCGGGCGGTGAGCAGGAACCCCTGCGGCGGCTCGCAACCAGCCTCCGCGTGCGTCATCCGCGCGATGGCCGAGAGCGGGACCGCCGGCCGACCGGCCGCCTGGCGGCGATTCCGTCCAGCAGGCAGTCCAGACCGAGCTCGAAGCGTGCATCCGCGGTGAGGAGCGGCATGTCCTGGAGCCAGGAGTCGAGCGAGTCGTTCGCCATCTCGCCCGCGTACGCCTGCAGGTCCTGCGTGGTGCCGATGCCGAACCGCTCGAGCATCGCGATCTCTCTGCTGACGCTCATCGCGGTGCCGGTCACGTAGTTGTCCAGCAGCGATACGTAGGTGACGGCCGGTGTGAGCCCGGCGTTGTCGAGCACGGCCAGCATGAAGGCCGCCCGCCGCATGGTCGTCGGCCCGAACGGTGGCCGGCTGTCCACCAGTTCGGCGTACCAGCGATGCCGGCCGATCATCCGCCACAGACTGGAGGCGACGCCGCGCAGGTCGCCGCGCCAGTCGTCGCCCGGGTCGGCGGGGACGTCGACCTCGGCCGACACCTCGTCCAGCATCAGGTCGACCAGGCCGTCCTTGTTGAGGACGTAGCGGTACAGCGACATCGGAGTCGACACGCCGAGCGCGCCGGCGACGGCGCGCATGGTCAGCCCCGTGACCCCTTCGGTGTCGGCGAGAGCGATGCCCGTGCGCACGATCTCCGCGCGCGTCAGCGCGTGCTTGCGGCCGGGCGGCTCGGGGTGGTGCCAGATCAGCCGTTCCGGGGAAGTGCTTGGCATCCTTGGAGTGTACTACGTATCATCACGTGTACAACGTACATTCTGGAGGTGTCGATGCAGCTCAGAGGGATCAACTACGACACGGGGTTCGGCGGCGCGGTCGGCGACCGGTCGCGGGTCGACTTCGACCCCGATGTGGTGCGGCGCGAACTGGAGATCATCGCGACGGACCTTCACTGCGACGCGGTCCGCATCAGCGGGGACGACCCTGACCGCATCGCGCTGGCCGCGCACGCCGCCGTCGACGCGGGGCTGCGGGTGTGGTTCGCGCCGTTCCCGGTCGACCTGACGCCCGCGCGATTGCCGGCCTACTTCCAAGACTGCGCGGCCAGAGCCGAGGAGATCCGGACGCGCGATCCCGAGACCGTGCTCGTGCTGGGCTGTGAGATGTCGCTGTTCTGCGCCGGCTTCGTGCCGGGCGCGTACCTGATGGAACGCCTCCAGAACGCGATGGACCCGCAGGCATGGTCCGGCTTCTCGCCCGCCGCCGACTTCACCGAGGTGCTGCGCGGCGTCGCCGAGGTCGCGCGGGCGCGCTTCGGCGGCAAGATCACCTATGCCTCGGGGGAGTGGGAGGACATCGACTGGTCGCATTTCGACTTCGCCGCGGTCGACCTGTACCGCTCGGCGGACAACGCCGCCGACTTCGCCGAACGCGTGCGGGCCTACCGTGCCCACGGGAAGCCCCTGGTGATCACCGAGTTCGGCTGCTGCGCCTACCGCGGCGCGGCCGAGGCCGGCGGAATGGGCTGGGCCATCGTCGACTACGCGGCCACACCCCGGGTGCTGAACGGCGAGTACGTCCGCGACGAGTCCGTCCAGGTGGCCTACTTCCACGAGCTGATGGACGTCTTCGAGGCCGAGGAAGTGCATGGCGCGTTCTGGTTCACCTTCGCCGGCTACGAGACCCGGTACGACCCCGACCCCAGGCGCGATCTCGACATGGCCGGCTACGGCACCGTCAAAGTCCTCAAAGAGCACGAAGGCGGTCGGTATCCCGACATGGCGTGGGAGCCGAAGGAGGTCTTCGACGCCATCGCCACCCGGTACGGCGCGCGGCCCGCTTCGCCGCCGGACGGAGCGGCCGGCGCGGGTGGTCGACCGGGCCGGGCTTCAGTCCCGCAGCGGTGAGGTGCCCACGGTCGCCCGCTCGCGGACGAGCGCGCCGGCAGGAGCACGCGCACCGGCACGTCCTGCCGCGACAACCCATGCGCGATGCACTGAGGGCCGCCAGACCTGGTGGTCTGACGGCCCTGTTCGGCCGGTTCATCGGTCAGGCCTTGTTGAAGGTCTTCTTGGCCCAGAGGTAGGAGAGTGCGGCGATGCCGGCGCACCAGGCGGTGGCGATGGCGCCGCTGTTGCCGATCGGGGTGCCGAGGAGGAGGCCGCGGACGGTCTCCATGATCGGGGTGAAGGGCTGGTACTCGGCGAACCAGCGCAGGACGGTGGGCATGGAGTCGGTGGGGACGAAGCCGCTGCCGAGGAAGGGCAGCAGGATCAGCGGCATCGGGGCGTTGCTGGCGGCCTCGGGGGTCGGGGACCGCAGGCCCAGGGCGACCGCCAGCCAGGTGACGGCCACCACGAACAGGGTGAGGATTCCGATGGCGGCCAGCCATTCGGCGGCGCCGGCGGTCGGGCGGAAGCCGATCGCCAGGGCGATGCCGATGAGGACGGCCATGCCGAGGAGTTGCTGGACGACGCTGCCGACGACGTGGCCGGTGAGCACCGACGCCCGGGAGATCCGCATGGTGCGGAAGCGGGCGATGATGCCCTCGGTCATGTCGGTGGCGACCATGACGGCGGTGCCGGTCGCGGCCGTTGCCGCCGCCATGAGCAGGATGCCGGGGACGACGTAGTTGACGTAGGCGTCGCGGCCGCCGCCGAGTCCCGCGCCGAGGGTGCCGCCGAGGACGTACACGAACAGGAGCAGCAGGATGACGGGCGTGACGATCAGCTGCACGGTCATGGACGGGTAGCGGAGCAGGCGCTTGAGCTGACGCCTGATCATGGTGGAGGAGTCGCGCATGGCGAGGGTGAGGGTGCTCATCGGGTGGCTTCTTTCTTCTGGCCGGTGAGGGTGAGGAAGACGTCGTCGAGGTCGGGGGTGTGGACGCTCATGTCGGCGATGTCGATCGAGCCTTCGTCCAGGACGACGAGCAGTTCGCGGATCGCGCGGACGCCGCCGTCGCTCGGCACCTGCAAGGTGAGCGCCTCGGGGTTGGCGATCCCCGTGCCGATGAGCCGGCGAGCGGTGTCGAGCTGGTGGGTGTCGGCGAAGGTGAGCGCGATGTGGCCGCCGGGGATGCGCCGCTTGAGCTCGTCGGCGGTGCCTTCGGCGATCAGCCGTCCGTGGTCGAGCAGGGCGATGCGGTCGGCGAGTTCGTCGGCCTCCTCCAGGTACTGGGTGGTGAGGAAGATGGTGACGCCGCCGGCGACGAGTTCGCGCACGATCTGCCACATGGAGCGGCGGCTGCGCGGGTCGAGGCCGGTGGTGGGCTCGTCCAGGAAGATCAGGCGGGGGTCGCCGACCAGGGTCATCGCCAGGTCGAGCCGGCGTTGCATGCCGCCGGAGTAGGTTCCGGCCGGTTTGCGCGCCGCCTCGACCAGGTCGAAGCGGTCGAGCAGTTCGGCGGCCCTGCGCTTGCCGTCCCTGCGGGACAGGTGCTTGAGGTCGGCCATGAGGAGCAGGTTCTCCTCGCCGGTGAGCAGCTTGTCGACGGCCGAGTACTGGCCGGTGACGCCGATCGCCCCGCGCACGTCGTCGGGCCTGCGGGCCAGGTCGTGGCCGGCGACCTGGACGGTGCCGCCGTCGGCCGGGACCAGGGTGGACAGGATCTGGACGGTGGTGGTCTTGCCCGCGCCGTTCGGGCCGAGCAGGGAGAAGATCGTCGCTTCGGGGACGGTCAGGTCGATGCCGTCCAGGACGACCTTGTCGCCGTAGGACTTGCGCAGCCCGTTCGCCGCGATGGCCAGGTTGGTCATGATGGGAGCTCCTCGGAGGCCGTGGATCACAGGCTGCGGGCGACGATGTCGCCGTAGGCGGTGGTCGCGTGGATGGTGAGCGGGGCGGCGGCGCCTTCGGTGTTCATGAGGGAGTTGTGGACGCGGCCGAAGGAGGTGCCGGCGTCCAGGGAGGCCGACACTCCGGCGGCGGCGGCGACCGACACCTCGCCGGCCTCGGTGTGCAGCACGAGAGCGCCGCGCACGGCCTCGGCGACGCGGATGTCGCCCTTGCTGGTGCGGATCTCCGCCGGGCCGTTGAGCCGGCCTACCGAGATGTCGCCGGCCAGGGTGGTGAGGCGGGCGCTCGCGGCCTCGTCGAGCTTGATCGAGGCGTGCGGGCCGTCGAAGGCGACGTCGCCCAGGCGGCCGACGCCCCGCAGCTCGACGCTCGCGGCCTTGACCTCGATCTGGGAACCGGCGGGCAGTTGGACGGTCACCTCGATGGAGCCGGAGTGGCCGAGGAACTGGTTCTTGGCCGAGGCCTCGATCCGCAGGACGCCGTCGCGGTACTCGACCTTGGTCTGCTCGGCCACCTTCACGTCGCGGCGGTCGGAGGCGTCCGCGGGCAGGACCTCCACCGCGGTGTCGGCCCGGTCGGCGGCGATGAACCGGACGCGCCCGGCGGGGATGTCCAGGACGGCGGAGATCGGGGCGGGGGTGTCGAAGGTCTGCATCGTGTGCTCCTGTGCTCGTTGTTTCTGACACCGGAAACGCTACGTTGCTTTCCAATTTGCCGCAAGATACTTGTTGCGAACAAGAGATGTATCTGCAGGTCACAGCCATAGAATCGTTGCAGTGGTCTTGTGAGGTAACGCAACAGCATGCTTGCACATGTTGCAATGGCTTGAGGGTGAACGCTATGGTGGAGGCATCCGGGAACACGAAGGAGATCGCGATGCCGGGAGGCAGGCTCACCCAGCAGGACCGTCAGCAGATCGCGCTTGGGCTGGCCGACGGCCTCGCCTACGCGGAGATCGCCAGGGGTCTCGACCGCCCCACCTCCACGATCACGCGTGAGGTGATGCGCAACGGCGGCCCCACCGCCTACCGCGCCGAGCTGGCCCACCGCGCCACCGAGCGCCGCGCCCACCGGCGTACGCAGGCCACGCCCCCAGGGCCGCAGGCGTCCCCCCAACCCCATGGGCGCGACGCCGAGGCCGTGCGCGAGTACGAGGAGACGCTCACCACCGTCTTCATGCAGTCGGGCCTGCCCAAAATGATGGCCCGGGTGCTGGCCTGCCTCTACACCACCGACGCCGGCAGCCTCACCACCGCGGAGCTCGTCCAGCGCCTCCAGGTCAGCCCGGCGTCCATCTCCAAGGCGATCACGTTCCTGGAGAGCCAGGACCTGGTTCGCCGCCGCCGCGACGAACGCCGCCGCGAGCGCTACGTCGTCGACGACGAGCTCTGGTACCAGTCGATGATCGCCAGTGCCAAGGCCAACAACCGGGTCGTGGAGACCGCACGGCAGGGCGTCGGCGTCCTGGGCCCCGGCAGCCCGGCCGCCACCCGCCTGGAGAACATCGCCCGGTTCCTGGACTTCGTCACCGAGACCCTCATCCGCGCCGCCGACCAGGCCCGCGAGGTCCTCCACACCAAACCCGAAGCGCCCGAGCCCGACGATCGCTGATCAGAGGCCCGCTGGGCGACATCGCGGGGTCTGTTGTGTCGCCTGTGGTGCGTGTACGGGTGGGTTGGCAGTCGTGCTGGACTTCCCATGGGCATGCGGGGTGGGGCTCTGATCTCTGGCGTGCGGGCTTTCCTGTGCCGCCTGTGTCGGATGGGCGCGAGCTGGGTGGGCAGCCGTGCTGGACTCCCCACGGGCATGCGGGGTGGGGTCCTATGGATCCGCCGGCGACGCCTGGGCCGTATCAGATGATGCCCGTTCGTCTTCCTTCAGGCATCTGGCCAGGCGGTGACTTGGAACCAGACGGACTTGCCGTAGGGGTGGAGGTTCCAGCCCCATTTGTGCGACAGGCTCTCCACGATCGCGAGTCCCCGGCCGGAGGTCTCCATGGAGCCGGCGCTTCTCAGCTCCGGAATCGCGATGCACGAGTCGTACACGTCCACGGTCATCAGTTCCCCGTCGCGGCCGACGGCGATTCGCACGGTGGCCGGTGCGGTGGCCGGTGCGGCGAGATTCACCGCGCCGTGCGTGAGCGCGTTGGTGACGACCTCGGACGCCAGCAGTTCCGCGATTTCCGGCGTCTCTTCGGCCGCGCACCAGTCGAGGGCGACGTCCCGGACGAACCGTCGCGCGGAGGCGACGCATTTGCGGTCGCGCGGTATCCATTTCTGCCCCAGCAGAGCCACGGGTCCACCGGGCTCGTGAGCGTATTCACATGACGTTCTGCCGGCCTCTACCGCCCCTGACATGATCTTTCTCCTCGCTGCGGAATTCGTATGCCAAGGGTGCCGAATGGTGACTACGCTCGGTAGGCGAACGGTTACCAGTCCGCCGGTTTGAAGGTCGGCGGCCGTTCCTTGAATCTTCGCGATTGGGGGCACGATGGTGGATCGGTACACACCTCAGGCCATCTGGGGCAGAGAGCTACGGCACTACCGTCAGGCGGCGGGGCTCACCCAGGCGCAGCTCTCCCAGAAGATCCATTTCAGCGAGTCGCTCATCAGCGGCGTAGAGACCGGCCAACTCCCCGCCAGCCCCGAGTTCGCCCAGTCCTGCGACACCACCCTCACCACCGCCGGAGCCCTCTCCCGCCTCCTGGACTGGAGAAAGGGCCAGGTCTTCCCTGCGTGGTTCGGGCAGTGGCATGACAAGGAGCGAGTCGCCACTGCTCTGCATGCGTATGAGCCGATCCTGATCCCCGGCCTGCTGCAAACCCCTGAGTACGCCTTCGAGGTGCTCTGTGGTGATGAAGCGGCTGTACGGGCTCGCATTGAGCGTCAGGAGATCCTTACGCGTGAGGATCCCGCGCCCCCTCTATATCGGTGCATCATCGACGAGGGAGTGCTGCACCGACTGATCGGCTCTCCCAAGCTCATGCGCGACCAACTGCAATACCTGGCCTCAATGGTTACATCCCGTATCAGTGTCCAGGTCGTACCGCTCGGTGGTATGAATGCTGGGCTGCTCGCTGGGTTCATGCTCGCTACTTTGCAAGGAGCAGACGAGGTAGCTTATTTGGACACCGCTGTGCGTGGAGTGGTGACCGCCGATTCGGACGACGTTGCGGCCGCCGTCCGAAAGTTCGAGGCCATTCGAATCGAAGCACTGCCGCTGCAGATGTCGCTAGATCTCATCAGGAGAACAGCGGAGGAACAATGGACCTAGATCGCGTCAAATGGCAGAAGTCCAGCTACACGGGTAACAACGGAGGTAACTGCGTTGAGGTCGCGCAGTCGCTGAAACTGATCGCCGTCCGAGACTCCAAGCGTCCCGATGGCCCCAAGCTGTTCTTCACGCCGGGTGAGTGGAACACCTTCATCGGCGATGTCAAGGCCGGGCGGTTCGATCAGGCGTAGTCACAGGTGACTTGGTCGCCTGAGATCATGCTCGGGCGACCAAGATCTCAAATGGGCGCAGCCACTCTAGTATCGCCGGTCACAACCACAACACGGCTACTCACGTTCAGTGACGGACTCTTGAGGTGAGCGAGGGATCTTACAGCTGAAAGTTGACTGGCAGTGAGGTCTCTGACCTGCGGCGACGAGTTAACGATTCGAGAAGACCAGTCAAACCGCACCACGGCGGCACGAACCCTCCGTAGGATCAGTACCGAACTGTGACCACAGACTGGAATCCTGATACGCCCTGGTACACCGGTCGCCGCCGCCGCTGGAATGGAGAAGTACGTGCTGAAGTCGCAAGCACGCCGCCGCATCGCCACCAAGGCAGCTGTAGGTGCAACTATCGGTGCTGGCGTTCTACTGGGCGGAGTCCCTGCGATTGCTGCACTTACCGCCGTTGATGTGACCTACAGCTGTACCTCTACAGTGCCCGGGGTCGGTACCAGTACGCACAAGTTCAGCCTCGAACTGGTGACGCCACCTCCAGTTACGCGAGGTGCTACCGCCACGATCACGTGGAATGTTCTTCAACCGGCAGCCGCTCAGGGGGAGCCTCTGCCAGCGCTGAGCGACCTTCCTGCGGCTGCTTTGAACAAGGTCGTGCTGGAGGGGGAAGCGGTCGTATCAGGTACCCCGATCGCGGTGCCGAGCGCGACGAAGACGGCTGTAGGAACTGTCGCGCCTGCGACGGAGGTTGCTTCCAGGGCGGCTCTTCCTCTGCCAACCATGGTCATGACGGTGGTGCCTACGGCTACCGGAACTATGGGCATCAGGCCAGACAAACTGACCGTCAAGGTGATTCCGACGGCTCTTCCTGCTACTACGGCTACTTGGTACAGCTGTACCGTTGCGACCCCTACTGAGGCAGCGGCAGCAGCTATCACGTTCTCTGTTGCGTCTGCCACGGCGTCGCCATCACCGTCCCCCACGGATACGGACTACTACAACACTCCGACACCTACTCCGACACCGACGAGGGCGACTCCTACTCCTCGGCAGACGCACACTGTCTTCGAGACGGTGACGCACTCGCCGAGGAATCCTCAGCAGGTGACCAAGAAGCCGGTGGCCGGGGCGGCGACCGGTGGAGGCGGGGACGCGGGTCCTGACGGGCGGACGTTCGTGCTGGTGGGCACCTCGCTGGTCGCGGCGGCCGGAGTGGGTGGGTTGTTCCTGCGGCGGCGTCGTCCGCAGCACGACTGATCGGAGGCGCTCGGGGTGACGATGCCTCCGGAATACCCGTACCAGGACGGTCAGGGCGTCCAGCAGCCCGGCCACCCGTACGCCCAGCAGGTCTACTACCAGTACGCCGGGCCCGGCGGCGCGTACCAGGAGCCCGAGCGGGCCGATCGCGGGCAGATGATGCGGGCCGTGCTCATCCTGGCCGCCGTCGCCGGAGTGGTGACGGTCGTGGCCGGCCTGCTGCTGATGATCAGCTCGCCGGAGGAGTACAACCTCACGGACGCGCGCACCCCCCTGAAGCTCCAGGCGCAGCCCCCGGCCGGGGCGTTCGCCCCCTCGGTCGGCCCGGGCGGTCCCGGGCAGCCGTTGACGCAGGCGGACCCGACGGCGCCGCCTCCCGCTCCGCCGCTGCCGGCGGCTCCGGCGATGCAGCCGTCCACGCCCAGGCGCCTGATCATCAAGAAGCTCGGCATCAACGCGCCCATCCAGTCGGTGGGCACGGACAAGAAGGGCGCCATCCAGACCCCGCCGATCAACAACCCGAACCTGGTCGGCTGGTACCGGTACGGGCCGACGCCGGGTCAGGCGGGCCCCGCCGTGATGCTGGGCCACAAGGACACGGTGTCGCGCAGCGCCGTGTTCGCCCGGCTGCGTGAGCTCCAGTACGGGGACACGATCGAGGTCACCCGCATGGACGGCACGGTCGCGATCTTCACCGTCGGCGGCATCGAGCAGGCCGCGAAGGAGACCTTCCCCACCAACCGCGTGTACGGGAACGCCGACGCGGCGGAACTGCGGCTGATCACCTGCGGCGGAAGCTACAACCACATCACCGGCCACTATGTGGACAACGTCATCGTGTACGCCAGGATGACCAGCACGCGCAGGGCGTCTTCGCGCGGCTGACCTGCGCGTCCGTCCGCTCCCGTCCACGGCCGGGGAGGGCGGACGGTGACCTGGCCCTCCCGTCCACGGAGGATTATTCTGTTGTAACCTCGGATAGACCGAACATTGCTCGGTTTCATGTGGTGGGACGGAACCCAGGAGGCACTGTGGCAGAGGCGTACATCGTCGGGGCGGTCCGTACCCCGGTCGGCAAGAAGAAGGGCGGCCTGTCCACCGTCCACCCCGTCGACCTGGCCGCCCACACCCTCAAGGCACTGGTCGAGCGCACCGGCGTGGACCCCTCCGCCGTCGAAGACGTGATCATGGGCTGCGTCATGCAGTTCGGCCCGCAGAGCATGGACATCGCGCGCAACGCGTGGCTGTCGGCGGGCCTGCCCGAGAGCGTCGCGGGCGTCACGATCGACCGGCAGTGCGGCTCCTCGCAGCAGTCGATCCACTTCGCCGCCCAGGGCGTCATGTCCGGCACCCAGGACCTGGTCGTCGCCGCCGGCGTCGAGTCCATGAGCATCGTCCCCATGGGGTCGAGCATCACCGCCGCGCTGGAGAAGGGCATGCCCTTCCCGTTCGGCGAGATGTGGGTCGAGCGGTACGGCAAGCAGGAGATCTCGCAGTTCCGCGGCGCCGAGCTGATGTGCGAGAAGTGGGGTCTCAAGCGCGACGAGCTCGAACGGTACGCCTACGAGAGCCACCAGCGCGCCGCCAAGGCCATCGCCAACGGCCACTTCAAGGACCAGATCGTCCCGGTCAACGGCGTCGAGGACGACGAGGGGCCGCGGCCGGACACCACGCTGGAGAAGATGGCCGGGCTCAAGACGCTGCGCGACGGCGGCCAGATCACCGCGGCCACCTCCTCGCAGATCTCCGACGGCTCGGGCGCGGTGCTCGTCGCCTCCGAGCAGGCGGTCAGGGACCACGGCCTGACGCCCCGGGCCCGCATCACGACGCTGGCCCTCACCGGCGACGACCCGGTGTACATGCTCACCGCGCCGATCCCGGCGACGCGCAGGGCGCTGGAGAAGGCCGGGCTGTCGATCGACGACATCGACGTCATCGAGATCAACGAGGCGTTCGCCCCGGTGCCGCTGGCGTGGCTGAAGGAGATCGGCGCCGACCCGGCCAGGACGAACCCCAACGGCGGCGCCATCGCCCTCGGCCACCCGCTCGGCGGCACCGGCGCCATCCTGATGACCAAGCTGCTGCACGAGCTGGAGCGCACGGGCGGGCGGTACGGCCTGCAGACCATGTGCGAGGGCGGCGGCCAGGCCAACGTCACCATCATCGAACGGCTCTGAGCGCACCCGCGCGAGACGACGGCGGTGTGCCGCTTCCGGTGACACGGACGCGGGACACCGCCGTTTCGCGTGCTCCGGGGAAGACGCATCGGCTTCCACATCCGGCACGGCGCGGGGTACGGCCCGGCCCCCGTGGCCGGGCCGTACCAGGTGGTCTCAGGCCGGGATCAACTGCCACTGCTGGTTGACGCCGCCGTTGGCCGTCCACTGCACGACCTGGGCGCCGTCGGAGGTCGACGCGCCGTACACGTCCGCCAGCAGCCCGTTGCCGTAGTTGGCGATCGTGTAATAGCCGTCGCCGGTGGACCGCAGGTACCACAGTTGGTTGGCGCCGCCGTTGGCGGTCCACTGCTGCAGTTGCAGCCCCTGGGTCGTGCTGCCGCCGTTGACGTCGAGGACCTTGCCGGTGGGGACGTAGCGCAGGGTGTACGCGCCGCCCTGACCGCTGGTGACGGTCCATGCGGCGGAGCCGGTCTGCTGCACGGCCTTGGCGCCGTCGGCGGACGAGTTACCGGCCACGGCGAGCGGCTTGCCGCTGTTGCGGTTGACGATGCGGTAGGTCGCGCCGGACACCGGGCCGCTGGAACCGGATCCGAGGTTGAAGTACTCGATCGCGTCGGTGAACGTCGTGGCGCCCGACTTGGTGGTCGTCAGCACCAGGTACACCCGTGAGCCGCTCGCCGGTGTGGTGAAGGTGACCGGGTGGGTGACCCGCGAGCCGAGCGGGATGTTCAGCGTGGTCTGCCCCGACGCGATCACGGTGCCGTCGGGGCGGTCGAGCCGTGCGGACCAGGAGAATGCGACGGAGGTGTCGCGCAGGTCGTCGTTGAAGACGGTGATGTCGCGGGTCACGGAGGCGTTGGAGGCGTAGGTGTTCACGGCCTGCGGCAGCGGGAAGGTCCCGTTGGCGTCGGAGGCACCGGACGCCGACCAGTAGGGCAGGTCGATCGCGGCGACCGGGTTGAACGCGGCTTGGACGCGCTGGACCTGGGGGTTGCTCCACGGGTCGGACAGGTTGTCCGCGCCGTAGAGCGGATGGCCGCCTTCCTCGGGCACGAAGTCCGTGGTGCGCACGCCGGGCACGAAACCGGCCCATGCCGACAGCAGGGTGTACGGGCGCAGGTCGGCGGCGTCCTTGCCGCGCTTGGCGGCCGTCGCCGTGGCGAACCACATGAAGCCCTGCTTGGTGTTGCACTTGTTCCAGACGTACTCGCCCTCGCCGTCGGGCCGGCCCGTCACGGTGGCCACCCGCTCGCCGTACTGTCCGACGCCGTCGAGGTAGTGCGCGAAGACCGCGAAGTTGGCGTACCTCATGTTCGGGTACCGACTGGGCGAGTCGGCGCCGGGCGCGGCGTCGAGGCTGACCGGGCGGGTGCCGTCGTTGCCGTTCATCGCCGCGTAGAGATCCTGCTCGAACTGCTCGGAGTCATTGCCGAAGGTCGGTTCGTTGGCCTGGCTCCAGCGGATGACGGCAGGATGGTTGCGGTCCCGCAAGGTGAGTGCACGGGCGTGGGCCACCATGTTGTCGTGCCCCGCGACGAAGTCCTGCGCGCTGCCGCGGATGCCGGTCTCGTCGATGATCATCAGGCCCATCTCGTCGGCCACGTCGAGCATGTAGGGGCTGGCCGGTTCCTGGTGGATGCGCGCCACGTTGTAGTTGAGCCGCTGGTAGTTGTCCACGGCCTGCGGCCAGCCGCCGTTGCCCGCCGAAGGCGGCAGGAAGCCGGGCAGCGTGTCGTAGGCGTCGCCCTTGCCTCCGTTGTTGACCCGGTCGTAGTCCGCACCCTGCAGATTGTCACCGCGGAAGTTCACCCGGACGCCGTTGATGTAGTAGTACTCGCCGCTCTGGGTGGTCTCCCGGAACCCGAACCGGTAGGTCGCGTCACTTGTCCGGCCGTCGTCGGCCGCCGCGTGAACCTTGAGGCGGTGAAGCTGGGCTCGGTACCCCGGCCGATAGGGGACGTTCGGCCACCAGTAGGAGGTGGTGCCGAGGTTCCACGCGAGGGAGTCGACCGTGACCTTGGCCGTCGACCGCGCCCCCACGGTCACGGTGCGGGCCGGCGGCGCCGGGTAACTGAAGGTCCCGCCGCCGTCCGACGACAACTCGCCGGTCACCGTCACCGATCGGGCGCTGCTCGAGGTGTTGGTCACCCACACGTCGTAGCCGAGTGTCTGGTTCGCCACCGACGTGCGAATGAAGGTGTCACTGACGTACACGGCCGGATACACCCGCAGGAAGGCGGAGCGGTAGATGCCCTGAGGGACCGCCTCGGACCAGTCGGCGGCCACGGGTACGACGTACTTGCCGTTCGCCGAGTTCTTCAGCGCGCCGCGGCCCTTCACGTCGACGGTGATCGTGTGAGTGGTCCCCGGGGCGGCGTAGGCGCTGATGTCGAACTTCGACGGGGTGAAGGCCGTGGTCTGCGTCGCGACCACCCGGCCGTCCACCGACAAGGTCGCCTGGTGGTTCACGGCGCCGAACTCGATCCACGCCGACTGCGGCTGTCCCGAGTCCGGCACCGTCACCGTCCGCGAGTACACCGCCTGGGACACATCGGTGAACCCCTGCTTGTACCAGCCGCCTCCGGGCACCTTGATCGACGTCGTCGACCGGCCCGCCGGGGTGAAGCTCCACGTCCCGGCGAGATCGACCGAGGCGATCGCGGCATTGCCCGCGGTGACGCCGTCGATGTCCCCGGGGACGGCGGCGACCGTCGCACCGGGCTCGGACGGCGCGGACCGCTGTGCCGCCACAGCCGGCTGGGCTCCCATCATCGCGACCAGGAGCCCCGCCATCACGGCCGGCCACCTGCCCGCCGAACGTCGAGGACGGGAGGAGGGATCGCTCCGCTTCATGGGTGATCCTTTCGGGGGATGTCCGTGCGGCGCAGCTCTCGGTCCGCCCGCCGCCCGCGACGCCACATGGCCGCGGCGTGGTAGGACATCACACGTAATACCTAAGGTTCCTCCCGTCAAGGCTTATGGTTGCACTGAGATGGGATGTCTCCGGTTCGTGCGGCTTCACCATGGCCACGTCAGATGCCGCAGCACCGGCATGATGCAACTTTCAGATCGCATCGGATGCCCCGACATGGGATGTATCCGCGAGTTCGCGATTGGCGCGGTTGAGACGGCGGTGTCCCACCCTCGGGAAGGTGGGGGCGGGACACCGCCGTATTCCGGGGCTCCGGGAAGGGGAGACCCCGGCGAGCCGCCGCCTGGCGGCGTCAGCGGCCCTTCGGCTGTCGCCGAGGCGGCGTGACGCGCCGTACGGGCGCCGGCGGCACCGGAATCCGGCGTGGGGCCGGAGGCAGGTGCCGTTCGGGCTGCGAAGAGCCCGGCTGGGCGTCCGGCAGGATCAGCGGCGGGGGAAAGATCGGCTGATGAAGGTCCGGCGTCACGGGCGGCAGGTCGCTCGCCGTGAGCAGACTCTTCGAGGTCGTGGCGGCCTTGCCGCTCTTGGGGTGGCCATTGCGCGCGGGCATGCACGTCTCCTTACGAATGACGACGCGGCAGGTATTCATGCCGGTCGGAGCCTCAGCCGCCGCGTCAGGATGGACGGGACCAGAAAGCTGAGTGCGGAGCGATCAGGCAGCGTGCCCGATCGGCGCCGTCAGTAAGGAAAAATGCGCATACCCCGACAGTACGGACTCCTCCGGTACCCGACAACCGATTTATGACCTGCGACGGAGCGGCCGAGCGGGTCCGGAGGGCGGGGGCGGCAGCACTGCTCGGGGCGAAGGCTGTGGGGCCTCGTACATGGTCGACAGGTCGGGGAGCACCACGCGGACGAGCGTGCCCTGGCCGGGGAGCGAGCGCAGCGTCGCCTGGCCGCCGTGGGCGGTGGCGATGGCCTGCACGATGGCCAGGCCCAGCCCGCTGCCGTCGCTGCAGGCCGAGTGGTGGAACCGGTCGAAGGCGAGAGTGGCGTGCTCCGGCGACATCCCCGGTCCGTCGTCGCTCACCTCCAGGACGGCGGGAGGCGTCAGCCGTACGGTTGCGACCGTCCCGGGCGGGGTGTGCGCGCGGACGTTGGCCAGCAGGTTGACCAGCACCTGGCGGATCCGTGCCTCGTCCACGACGGCGACCAGCCGGCCCGGCGCCTCGACGGTCACCGGGTGGTCGGGGTCCAGCGCGGTGAAGTCGTCGGCCACCTCGGCGGCGACCGCGGTCAGGTCCACCGGCGCCATGGTCAGCGGCGCGCCCTTGTCCAGGCGGGCCAGTTCCAGCAGCTCGGAGACCAGCCGGGTCATGCGCGCCGCCTCGTCCTCGATGCGGCGCATCACCTGCGGCACCTCCTCCGCGGGGATGGCGCCCTGCCGGTACAGCTCGGCGTACCCGTGGATGGTGGTCAGCGGGTTGCGCAACTCGTGCGAGGCGTCGGCGGCGAAGCGCCGCACCCGCTCCTCCGAGGCCCAGCGCGCCGCGAACGCGTCCTGGATGCGGGTCAGCATGAGGTTGATGGTCGAGCCGAGCCGCCCGGCCTCCGACCGGCCCTCGGGCATGCGCGCCGACAGGTCGCCGCCCTCGGCGACGAGCTGCGCCGTCGTGGCCATGCGGGACAACGGCGCGAGCCCCCTGCCGATCAGCGACCTGCCGAGCAGGGCGAGCAGCGCGAGCAGCACGACCCCGGTGACCAGCTCGGTGACCACCAGACGGCGGACCGCGTCCTCGACCTCGTCCAGCGGCACGGCGACGACCACGACCCGGTTGCCGACCGTCATCCGCGCCGCCGCGGCGCGCAGCCGGTCGGTCAGGGCGAACGGGCGGCCACTGTCGGCCAACTGCTGCAACCGGGCCCCGCCCATCCGTTCCAGCATCTCGGGGACGTGCACCGCCTCCGGGTCGTCGCCGGCCAGCAGCCGTCCCCGGTCGGTGGTGAGGTTCAGCAGGGCCACCGCGGAGGTCGGACTGGCGTTGACCAGCGCGATGTTGGACGCCCGCACCAGGCGGGCGGCCGAGGCCGTGGCGGCGGCGGCGAGCGTCGCGTCCGTGCGGTCGAGCAGGTGGCCGCGCAGCACCAGCACACTGACGACCGACAGCGCCGCCAGCCCCACCGCGGTCACCGACAGCAGCCCGGCGAGGAGTCGTCCCCGCAGCGTCTCCGCGGGCCACCTCACCGGCCGGCGGGAGGAGGCTTCGCGGGCGGACGCCGGGCGCGAGCTCACCGGCTCAGCCGTCGGAGGCCGGACGCAGGGCGTAGCCCACGCCCCGCTGGGTGTGGATCAGCGGCGGGCCCAGCGGGTCGAGCTTGCGCCGCAGGTAGGAGACGTAGGTCTCCACCACTTGCGACTGGGTGCCGAACCCCCACACGTTCTCCAGCAACTGCGCCTTGGTGAGCACCTGGCCGGGGTGGCGCATCAGGAACGCGAGGAGGCGGAACTCGGTGGGGGACAGCTCGACCAGCGTGCCACCCCGCCGGACCTCCCAGCGCGCCTCGTCCAGCTCCAGATCGGCCACGGTCAGGACGGCGTGCTCGGCCGCCAGGGACCCGGATCCGGACCCCGACCCGCCGCGGCCGCCGCCCCGCCGCAACACCGCGCGCGCCCGCGCCACCAGCGCCTCCACCGAGAACGGCTTGGTGACATAGTCGTCGCCGCCCAGCGTGAGACCGTGAACGGTGTCGGCCGGGGCGTCGCGCGCCGTCAGGAAGATGACCGGGACGTCATCGCCCTCGGCGCGCAACCGCCGGCACAGCTCGAAACCATCCAGATCGGGCAGCATCACGTCCAGCACGAGCAGGTCGGGCATGCCGGAGCGGGCGATCTCCAGCGCCTCGTGACCCCGGGCCGCGCTGACCACCTCGAACCCGTGGAAGCGCAGCGCCATCCCCACCAGGTCGCGGATGTTGCGCTCGTCGTCCACGACGAGGACCCGGGGCTTGTTCGTCTGGTCGCTCATCCGTCCTTCGGTCACTCCTGGGTCGGTCCGTCCTCGGTCCTTGGTCGGCCGGTGTGTGGTCGGGCGGACCTCGGTAGGTCCGTCCCCGGCCGGTCCGTCTGTGGTCGGACGGTCCTTGGTCGGTCAGTTTCTGGTCTTCTTGGGCACCACCACTCCCTGCGCCGTCCGGGCGTCGCCGTCGGGCCGGCCCAGGACGAAGACGCCGTCACCCGACGTCAGAGCGGAGGAAGCGGACTTCGCGCCATTCTTGCGAACTTTAGTATCCGTGGTCAGCGCCCATGTCCAGCTCGTCCCGTCGGCGCTCTTGACGGTGACCGAGCTCGCGGACGCCGCGGTGACCTCGCCCCGCTGCCAGGCGTAGGTGGCGTAGCCGCCACCGCGGGCGCGGACGGTGGCCTCGCCGTGCACGCCGATCAGGCCGCGGCGCAGGGCGGCGCGGAGCCGGGGGTGGTCCTTCGGGTCCTTGGCGAGGCCGGCTGCCTCGTCCGCGGCCGAGTCTGCTGACAGCAGCTCGTAGGGGACGCCCGTGCGCGCCTCGCTCGTCTGTGCGCCGCCCGCCTGCGGGTTGCCTGCCTGCCGCGCGAGGGCGACGCCGCCGAGCGCTCCGACCGACAGCGCGCCGGCCACCGCTCCGGCGACCAGTGTTCCGGTGAGATTCCTCATGATCCCAAGGACACCGGACACGGCTAGGAGAACGGCGAGGAATCCCTGGGATATCCCGGTGAACGGACACGCCGCCACCGGGACCGGCGGGCTACTTCTGCGGGACGCGGGCCACGCAGAAGACCGTCTGGCCGAACGGCGGGCGGATGAAACGCTCGATGAAACGGGTCGTCGGCACCACGGTGCGGTCGTAGATCTTGACCAGCCGCGGGTCGGGATAGCCGACGCCGCCGCGTCGCACGGCCGCCCACCAGGCCAGGCCGCCGAGGAAGTTGATCGGCTTGAGCACGTCGGCCTTCAGCCCGGCCTCGGCGACCGTCTTGCCCAGCGTCGCCGGGGTGTACCGGGTGACGTGGCCGACCTTGCGGTCGAAGTCCCCATAAAGCTGCATGTAGCCGGGCACCCAGATGACGATGCGGCCGCCCGGCTGGGTGACCCTGGCCAGCGACCGCAGGGCCTCGACGTCCTCCTCGATGTGCTCAAGGACGTTCATCAGGACCACGGTGTCCACCGGGTCGGCGAGGGGGATGTCGGTGGGCAGGCCGAACTGCAGCACCTCGATGTCGTCGCGCCCGTCGAACCGCTTGCCGAGCTGCTCGACGCAGTAGGGGTCGAAGTCGCTGACGACCAGACGGTCGAGGCGGGGGAGGAACTGCTCGGCGAAGTGGCCGAGGCCCGAACCGATCTCGAGCATGGACCTGCCGACGTGCGGGGCGACCATGTCGAACTCGTACTGCCGGTAGTTCTTCGCCTCGTCGCCACCGAGGTGGTTCTCCAAGGCCTCGTCACCGGCCGCAGGTTGCACCACGCGGTCATACCCAGACATGCGTCCCGCCCAGCTTCGCTCACGGAAAACCGCGGCCCCGAACGAGGCCACGGCTACGGATGTGGATCGAGTCTAGCCGCCCTGATCCGCGCCGGTCCCAACTTCCCGCCGAGCGCGACCGGAAACACTTGACGCGAGTCTTCCCATCCCTTTGCACGCAGACCTCCAGGAAACTACCTTTTGTCGCGCAAGGATCTTCCAAGGAGCCCGCGACGGACGACGACGAGGCGATAACCCGGTCCCTGGCCGGCGATCTCGCCGCCTACGAGGTGCTGGTCGCGCGCTACAGCGCGGTGGCGCATCGTACGGCTGCGCTCCTCGGCGCCGGCCAGGAAGCCGAGGACGTCGTCCAGGAGGCGTTCGTCAAGGCTTTCCGCCACCTCGCGACCTTCCGCCGCGACGCCGCGTTCAGGCCATGGTTGCTGCGCATCGTCGCCAACGAGACCCACACGATGACCCGGTCGCGCGGGCGCAGGGCCGAGCTCGTGCTCAAGGCCGGCGCGGAGCCCGACCTGCGCGTCCCCGACGACCCCGAGGGCGCCGCCATCGCCACCGACCGCCGGAGCAGGCTGCTGGAGGCCGTGCGCACGCTGCCCGACAGGGAACGCCAGGCCGTGGTCTGCCGGTACTTCCTGCAACTGTCGGAAGCGGAGACGGCGGAGGTCCTCGGCTGGCCGGTCGGCTCGGTGAAGTCCCGTACTTTCCGAGGACTGGCACGGCTGCGGAAGGAGGTGGGCGGTGAACTCTCCTGACGGTCCGAACGACAGCACGGACGACATTCCGAACGGCGACCCGGGCAGCGGCGCGAACGACGGCACAGGCGATGGTCGGAGCGGCGGCGCGGGCGGCGGTCTGGAGGCCGAGCTCCTGGCGCTCGGCGAAGCGCTGGACATGCCTGCCCCGCCTCCCGCCGACGTGGCCCGCTCCGTCCGCACCCGCCTCGAAGGGCTGACCACCGAGGATCCGGCCGCCCCTCCCGGCCGGTCGCCGGAACCTCGCGGGCCGGCCCACAGGTCCCGGTGGCGGTGGGTGGCCGCCGGTGTCGCGGTCGTCGTGGCGGCGCTGCTCGGGTTGACCCCTCAAGGGCAGGCCGCCGTCGCGCACGTCCTGAGGCTGGCCGGTGTGGAGATCCACGTCGGCGAGCCGGGGCCGCTGCCGTCCGGGGTGCCGTCCCCGCTGCCCGGCGAGCGGCGGATGACCCTCGACCGGGCCCGCGAGCTGGTCGCCTTCCCCGTCAGGGTGCCCGCGGATCTGGGCGAGCCGGACGACGTCCGCGTGAGCGACGACGGCCGGGTGCTGTCGCTCTTCTGGCCCGGGACGCGGCTGGACGCCTACGACGGCACGCTCGATGTGGTCTGGCGCAAGGACCTCCCCGGGCCGTTCCCCGAGCAGGTCACCGTAGGCGCCTCGCCCGGCTGGTGGGTCTCCGGCCCCCACGGGCTCACCTACATGCCCCGCGCCGGCGCCGGCTCCGAGCCGGTGCAACGCCGCGCCGCCTCCACCCTCATCTGGCAACAGGGCCAGACCGGCTATCGCCTGGAAGGCCCCGCGACCTCGGCCCAAGCCCTGAGAATCGCCACCTCCCTCCACTGAGCCATTTACCGCGGGCCACTTTTGGGGTGGTCCGTTATCGGGTTAATGGATGACCGATATTGCGCGGTAAGTGCGGGCGGGTGATATCTCCCGATCAGGTGCCCGGAGGCGGCGGGGGAAGGTCGGGGCCGGTGGTGCTGGGGGGTGAGGTGGGGCTGCCGGTCCGGGAGGACGGCGGGGGAGGGGGAGCCGTGGGGCCCGTCTGCGAGGGAGGGCTCTTCCTCGGCTTGGACGTGCGGGTCGGCTTGGCCGTCCGGGACGGCGCGGCGGTCGTGGTCGAGGCCTGAGGCCTCGCGGTCGGCCGTGCGGACCTCGCCGGAGGCGGGGGCAGGTCCGTCCCCCGGGGACGGGGAGTGGCCGTGGCCCGCTTGCGCGTCGGTGTGTGGTCGGCGGTGGGCGGCGGCGGGGGCGACTCCACGCCCATCGAGGGAGCGGAGGTGGACGCTCTCGGCGTCGACCGGCCGGAGGGCGTCTGGATCGCCGCCGGCGTGTCGGACCCTCCTCCGGAGGACTCCGGCCAGGCGAACCAGATGCCGGACCCGGCGGCCACCAGCAGCGTCAGCCCGACCACGATGGGGCCGCGCCGGTCGTTGCCGAGCCATCGGCGGATCGGCCCGTCGTCTCCGTCGTCCAGCTCCATCGAGGTCTCCCACGTGCGCCATCGGTCCGCGCGGGGACCGCTTCCAGCGGAATTCTTGGCATACGGCGGACGACGTCGCGGTGAAGAAGGTTCATCCCAGTTGTCTCGCACGTTGCTCAGTCTCCGGGGGCGGGGTTCCTCGTCGGTCACCCGACGCACATCGCGGCGGTCGTCCCTGCGTGTGCATTCAGGTGTGGGTTAAGACCGCAACGCAGTCAACAGAGTATAGAAGTTTGTTATGTGATGAAAGTGATATGAGCAGCTGGGGCGTCCTCCCGTATATTTCTGACTGCTTTGCCAGTACCAGATTTTCCATTTGCATCTATGTCAGGAGAGCGATCCCCGTGCTGAGGAGGGATGACCCCGCTGCGCTGGAGCGGCTCTGCCGCGAGTATGGAGATCATCTCTACGACTACTGCCAGTCATTGCTCGACGATGAGGACGCCCTCTCGGCGACGGTAGGAGCGTTGTACGGAGCGGTGGCGCACACCGACCGGCTCTACGACGCGACGCGGCTGCGCGCGTGGCTGTACTCGCTGGCCCGCGCCGAGTGCCAGGCACGCCTGGCCGGGGTGGCCCACAAGGGCTCCTACGCCCGGCAGGGACGCGGCGGGTCGCCCGAGCTGGGCGTGGAGGTGCTCGCCTGCCTGGAGCCGCGTGAGCGGGAGATCCTTGATCTGACGCTTCGCCATGGGTTGAAGTCCGACGAGGTGGCCCGGGTGCTGGACATCTCGGTGGAGTCGGTGGAGTCGGCGGCGCGTGCGGGGCGGCGTCATGCCGAGCAGTGGCTGGCGGCGGTCATGGACGCCCGGGGCGCCGAGCC
>NZ_JBHTCG010000055.1:0-34043 GCF_042665155.1 Sphaerisporangium rhizosphaerae
GGCGTGGGGGTCGGTGTGGGGGTGGGGTTGGTGGAGGTTCCGTCGAGGCCGAGGAAGGTGATGGCGTAGGCGAGTTGGCCGGTCATGGGGAGTTGGTGGCCGACGCCGCTGATGCTGATTCCTTCGACGGGGGCCTGGTTGCCGGTGCCGCCGTATCGGGTGCGGGTCCAGCTGGACTGGGGGTGGTCGGTGTAGGCGGGGGTTTGGCTGAGGCTATTGAGGTTGGTCCATTGTTTGATCTCCTCGCCGTAGTTGGGGTAGGCGAGGGTGGTGTCGGTGGTGCCGTGCCACAGTTGGATGCGGGGGTAGCGGCCGGTGTAGCCGGGGTACATGGCGCGGGCCTGGTCGCCCCATTGCTGGGCGGTCTTGATGAGCTGGCCGCCGGAGCACTGGCTGTTCCACAGTGAGCCGTTGGTGGTGGCGAAGCAGCCGGCGGGGACGCCGGAGTAGGCGGAGGCGGCGGTGAAGACGTCGGGGTACTGGGCGGCCAGGACGTTGGTCATCATGGCGCCGGAGGAGAATCCGCTGACCGCGATGCGGCCGGGGTCGATGTTGTAGCGCTGGCGGGCGTAGGCGACCATCGACATGATGCCGGTGGAGTCGCTGCCGCCGTTGCGCTTGAGCCCGGCGGCGGTGGAGACGTCGAAGCACTTCTCGCTACGAGTGGCCTCGGGCAGGACCATGATGTAGCCGTAGCGGTCGGCCGCGGTGACGAAGTCGTGCCCGTTGCCGTTGAAGATCGCACTCGCCGAGCCGCCGCAGTAGTGCACCAGCACCAGCAACGCCGGCCGTGCGGCGACATTGTTGGGCACGTACATGTACATGTTGAGGTTGGTGGGGTTGGTCCCGAATCCGGTGACCTGGGTGAGGGAGGCGGCCGCGGCGGGCCGGATCCCCAGAAGCACGCTCGCGACCACCAAAGGGAGGGCGGCGGCCGCGAGGATGGCGGTGAGCCTTCGTTTCACGGCATGTCCTTTCGTCATCGAAACAGGCGCCGGAACGGCGTCGGCCTGCGAAACCCTTGCTCACGCCCGGGTGCTCGGGACAGGCGCCGGCGACGGGCATGCCCGCGATCGACGGCTCGGCGCGGAGCACGCGGTCGCGGACCGCTCAAGGGCCGGCCCTCGCCCGGCGGACCGAGGGGTTGCGGGTAAGACGCGGGTCCAGCGCCGGTCGGCGGGGCGTCGCAGGTCTGGAGCCGGACGCCGCTGGTGGTGGCGCGGTTCGGCATTTCCAGGCGAACTGCTCGCGACATCCTCGGTCACCAGGCGTGTCTGAACGGAGTTGCATTGTTAGCGTTCACATCAGTGGCCGAGTCGCGTCTCCTTCTCCGGCGGGTGGTCGGAGGTGGTGGTGTGGGGTGGAGCAAATCCGAGACAGGGACGTGCCGTCAAGCGGCGCTCAGGCGCAGCGGTCCGAAGCGTCGAAGGGTCCGGCGCGGCCCATCTGGTGCTATCGGCGTTCCCGCACCGCACCGGCTCCTCGATTGTGCTGAAACTTTCAGTCATCTTCATGACCGGCGTCCCGTGCCGGTACACCATGCGCTGTGCGGAGCCATCGCAGGTTCCAGGTGACCACGGACCGGGGGTCACGGCATGGAGGACGCATCCGCGTCCGAATGGGGTCCTGAAACTTTCCTGTGAATATTGACACGTTTCGGCGATGTTTCCACACTGAGTCCCCAAGAGGTTTCCTGCCGGTGGTGGTGCGGGAGCCGCTGATCGCGACGCCCGCGTGGTGGTGTGCGTTCCGATGCCGGGACGGAGAGGCGACCGGTGCGGTGGGAACCGCCGCACCTTCAGACCACTCCGCGACGGCGGTCACGTGCTGCTCCCTATGAGGGGCTCACTCGAGGAGAAGGAACACCACAGTGCGACGACGTTCCAGCGAGACTCCGGCGCCCGGTGCCGCCACGAGATCACCTTCAGGGCCCGGCTCACAGGGCGGGTTGGTGAGGCGGGCGATGGCCGCGGCGGTCGTCATCCTCGGCCTGCTCACGGTGACCGTCGTGACCCGGCCGGCATCGGCCGCCGACAATCCCTATCAGCGGGGTCCCGACCCGACCTTGGCCAGTGTGGCCGCCAGCAGGGGCAGCTTCGCCACCGCGCAGGTCAGCGTGCCGTCGGGCAACGGCTTCGGCAGCGGGGTGATCTACTATCCGACCGACACCAGCCAGGGGACCTTCGGCGGGGTCGCGATCGTGCCCGGCTACTCCGCCCTGTTCGCCAACGAAGAAGCCTGGATGGGCCCCTGGCTCGCGTCCTTCGGCTTCGTCGTCATCGGAATCGAGACCAACAGCCGCACCGACGGCGCCGACGCCCGGGCCGCCCAGCTGCTCGCCGCGCTGGACTATCTCACTCAGCACAGTTCGGTGCGCGACCGGGTCGACTCCAGCCGGTTGTCGGTGGTCGGCCACTCCGCCGGCGGCGCCGGTGTCCTGCTGGCGGCGGTCCAGCGGCCCTCGCTGAAGGCCGCGGTCGGGCTCGCGCCCGGCTCCCCCACGGGGAACCTGAGTCTGGCCAATGACCGGGTGCCGATGATGTTCATCTCCGGGCAGAGGGACACGACGGTCACGCAGTCCTACCTCAACGGGCTGTACACCACTCTGCCGGCCTCGACTCCGAGCGCCTGGGTGGAGATAACCGGCGTGGACCACCTGTTCGCCACCAGGGCGAACGCGACAGAGATGCGGACGCTGATCCCGTGGCTGAAGATCTTCGTCGACAACGACACCCGCTACACCCAGTTCCTGTGCCCGTTGATGGACTCCAGCAACATCTCGATGTACCGCAACAAGTGCCCGTACGTGCCGCCGGGCGGCTCCTCGCCGTCCCCCTCGCCCTCGCCCTCGCCGTCCCCGTCCGCCACCCCGTCACCCACACCCACGCCTTCCCCGTCGCCGACCCCCACCCCCTCGCCCAGCCCTTCGCCCTCCCCTTCCGTGGGCGGCTGCACCGCGAGCTACCGCACCACCAACTCCTGGCCGGGCGGCTACCAGGGCGAGGTCACGGTGACCGCGGGAGGCTCGGCGATCAGCGGGTGGAGCGTCAGATGGACCCTGGGCAGCGGACAGACGGTCAGCCAGGTGTGGAACGGCACGCTGTCCACCAGCGGCTCCGCGGTGACGGTGACCAACGCCTCCTACAACGGATCGGTCCCGGCGTCCGGCTCGACCACCTTCGGCTTCCTCGGCGGCGGCACGCCCTCGACCCCCTCCCTCACCTGCACCGGCCGCTAGTGATCATCCTTTCGGCCGGTTGTAGCCCACCACGGGTTCCCCGGCCGGCCGGATGCCGCGCGGTCCGGTTCGCCGCCCGGCACCCCGGCCGGGCGGCCCCCTCTCCGGCCTGACGTGATCGGTGCCGGCGCCCGCCCATCGGCCGGGCGCCGGCACCGATCTTTCCGTAGCCTCATGCACGGCTCTACACACCGGGTATATACCTCCGGTGTATAGTGATCCGCCATGACAGTCCCCCTGGCCCTGCTGGGCCTGCTGGACCGCGAGCCCAGCTATGGCTATGACCTGAAGCGCGACTACGACGCCTACTTCGGCAGAGGCAAGCCGCTCCCGTTCGGGCAGGTCTACTCGACGCTCGGCCGCCTGGCCAGGGACGGCAAGGTCACCGCCGGCCAGAGCGAACCCGGCGACGGCCCCGACCGCAAGCGCTACGCCATCACCCCGGCCGGCAAACAGGAGGTGGCGGCGTGGCTGGCCGAGCCGGTGGCGGCCGAGCCGTTCCTGCAGACGGTGCTGTTCACGAAGGTCGTGCTGGCGCTCATGCTGGGCCAGGACGCGGAAGGCTTCCTGGACACCCAGCGTGCCACGCACATGCGGCGCATGCGCGAGCTGTCGGAGGTCAAACGCGGCGGCGCCCTCGTGGACGCCCTGCTGGCCGACCACGCCCTGTTCCACCTGGACGCCGACCTGCGCTGGATCGACGTGACCACGGCCCGTCTGGGCTCGCTGGCGGAAACGGTGCGCCGCGCATGATCCTCGACGCCCTCCCCGCGCCGGGTCCGCTGCTGAAGGCCCGTTCCATCGACCGCTCCTACGGCCTGACCCAGGCGCTGCGCGAGGCGAGCCTGTCGGTGGCGCCGGGAGAGATCCTGGCGATCATGGGCCCGAGCGGCTCCGGCAAGTCCACGCTGCTGCACTGCCTGGCCGGCATCTTCACCCCCGACGCGGGCGAGGTCTGGTTCGACGGGCGACGGCTGGACACCCTGAGCGACACCAGGCGTTCGGAGCTGCGCCGCACCGCCTTCGGGTTCGTCTTCCAGTTCGGCCAGTTGGTGCCCGAGCTCACGGTGGCCGACAACGTCGCCCTGCCGCTGCTGCTGGGCAGGGCCGGGCGCAGGCAGGCCTACCAGCGGGCGGGCGGCTGGCTGGGGCGGCTGGAGCTGGACGGCCTGGGCGAGCGGCGCATCGGCGAGCTGTCCGGGGGGCAGGCACAGCGGGTGGCGATCGCCCGGGCGCTGGTGACGCGGCCCAAGGTCGTCTTCGCGGACGAGCCTACCGGCGCGCTGGACTCGCTCACCGGCGAGAAGGTGATGGAACTGCTCGTCGGCCTGGCCCGCGAGGAGGGCACGACCGTCATCGTGGTGACCCATGACGCCCGCGTCGCCGCCTGCGCCGACCGGGAGGTCATGGTGCGCGACGGCAAGGTCACCGACCCCTACGCCGGCGAGGCCGTCCGATGACCCTCTGGCTGGGCCTGCGCCTGTCGCTGCGCGGCGGCCGGGAAGCGGCCGTCCGGCTCGCGCTCGTCACCGCCGCCGTCGCGATGGGAGTGACGGTGCTGCTGTCCACGCTGGCGCTGTTCAACGCCTTCCAGGTCACCGCGGACCGCCCATGCTGGGAGTGCACGACCGGTTCGGCGCCGGGCGGCTGGGCGCTGGGCGCCACCCCGGGCGCCGTGCTGTGGAACCACCGCCAGGACTCCTACGCGGGCCGTCCGATCAAGCGGCTCGACGTCGCCGTTCTCGACGCGGCAGCGCCCCCGCCGGCCCTGCCCGGCGTCCCCGCTCCGCCCGGCCCGGGACGGTACTACGTCTCCCCCGCCCTGGCCCGGCTGATGGACGCCGTGCCGCCCGGGCAACTCGCCGACCGCTTCCCCGGCGCCCGCGCCGGCCTGGTCGGACGGGCGGCGCTGTCCGGCCCCGACGACCTGGTCGTCGTCGTCGGCCAGACCCCTGAAGAACTGGCCGCCATGGCCGGCACCGTGGCCGTCGACGCCGTCGCCACCGCCCCGTTCACCGACGACACCACGGCCCTGTACGAGCACGGCTTCGGCATCGCCGCCATCGGCCTGATCTTCCCGCTGCTCGTCCTCGTCGGCACGGCCACGCGCCTGGCCGCCGCCCGCCGCGAGGCCCGCTTCGCGGCGATCAGGCTGGCGGGCGCCACCGTGCGGCAGATCAACGCGATCGCCTCGGTGGACGCGGCGCTCGGCGCGCTGCTGGGCGCGCTCGCCGGCATCGCGGCCTTCCAGCCGCTGCGGCCCGCCCTGGCCGGTCTCGCCGTCACCGGCTCCCGCTTCTTCCCCGACGTCGTCGCGCCCACCACGCTCCAGTACGCCGCCGTGGTCGCGGGCGTGCCGCTCGCCGCCGCCGGCGCCGCCCTGTGGTCGCTGCGCCGGGTGCGGATCACGCCGCTCGGGGCGGCGCGCAAGGTGCGGGCCTCCGCCCCGGGATGGTGGCGGGTGCTCCCGCTCCTGGCGGGGCTGGGGCTGTTGGCGGGTCCGGCGTTCGCGGACAAGGACCCGAACGGGGTGCTCGTCGATGCCGGCCTGGCGCTGACCATGGCAGGTCTCGTGGTGGCCGGCCCCTGGCTGACGATGCTGGCCGCGCGGCTGGCCGCCTGCGTCACGCCCGGCGCGGCGACGCTCCTGGCCGCCCGGCGGCTGGCGGCCGACCCGAAGGGCGCCTTCCGGTCGGTGAACGGCATCGTGCTCGCGGTCTTCATCGGCACGGCCGTCGCCGGCATCGTGCCGGCCGTCGTCTCGGGCCAGGAGGCGGCGGGCGGCGGCACGCTGAACGAGGTCATGCGGGCCTCGTTCGGATACGCCGATGCCACCGCGGGTCTGCCTCTGCCGCCCGGCACGGCGGCCGAACTGCTCGCCAAGGTAGGTGCCCATCCCGGCGTCACCGTGCTGCCGATCTACCGCAGGGCCGGGACGCCGGCCCGGCCGAGTGATCCCCTGCCGTGCGACCCGGGCCCCGGCTGCCGGCTCGACGCCATGCTCAGGCACGTCGTCGACTGCGACGCCCTGACCGGCTTCCCGGCGCTCGGGCGGTGCGCCCCGGGCACGCGTGCGGTGGCGGCCGACTTCAACCGGGTGCTGAGCAGCGAGAACATGCTCTCCATCGGCCGCAAACTGCCGATCGTGGACCCGACCAACCCGGCCGCACCTGCCGCCCCCGGCGGCTCGGGTGGTGCCGGCGGCTCGCGCCGGGATGGCCCGGCCGCCTCGGAGGGTCTTCCACTGGCGGCGGTGCTCATCCGCGAGCACGACCCCGCCGTCCGCGAACAGATCCGCACGTTGCTGGCCGGCTACGTCGCCCGCGCCGGCAGCGCCGAGACGCCGCTGACGTTCGCCGAGGTCGCCCGGGCCCGTGCGGTGCTGCTGGACCAAGGGGAACGCGTCGCGCTGGCCATCGTCGCGCTGACCCTGCTGGTAGCGGGATGCGGCCTGCTGATCGCGGTCGCCGGCGGCGTGGTGGAGCGCAGGCGGCCGTTCACGCTGTTGCGGCTGTGCGGCACGCCGACCCGGACGCTGTCCAGGGTGGTGCTGCTGGAGACGGCCGCCCCGGTGGTGCTGGCCGCCCTGGTGGCGGCGGCCGCGGGCCTCGGCGTGGCCGGGCCGATGGTCGGCAGGCTGTCCATCGAGAACGCTCCGCCCGCGCTGCCGGGTCCCGCCTACTTCCTGACCGTCGGCGGCGGGCTGCTGGCCGCCCTGCTGGTGATCCTCGCCGGTCTGCCGCTGCTCAGGCGCGCGACCGCGCCGGACAACGCCCGTTTCGAATAGGACCGTCGATGCCCAGATCACATGTCCGGCGGCCGTTGGCCGCACCGCTCGTGGCGGCCCTGGTCGGCGCCCTCTTGGTGGTGGCGCCGGCGCGAGCCGCCGAGGGCCGCCACACCTCTCAAGGCCGCTATGCCGCCGACATCAGGCGCACCGAGTACGGCATCCCGCACATCTCCGCGAAAGACCACGGCGGCCTCGGCTACGGCTACGGCTACGCTTTCGCCCAGGACAACCTGTGCGTCATGGCGTCGTGGGTGCTCACGTTGCGCGGCGAGCGGTCCCGCCACTTCGGCGCGGAGGCGATGTCGGACGACGCCGTCGACCCGGTTCCCAACCTCGCAGGCGACGTGTACTACAAGAGCGTGCAGGCGTCGGGCGTGCTGCGCCGGGTGCTCGCCCGCCCGGCGCCCTACGGCCCCAGCGCCGAGCTGCGCGCGCTCGTGGACGGTTACGTCGCCGGCTTCAACCGCTACCTGAACGACACGGGCGTGGCCAGGCTGCCCGACCCGGCCTGCCGGGGCAAGGAGTGGGTCGGGCCGATCACCGCCACGGACGTCTGGATGAACCTGCTCGACCTCGGCCGCCTGGCCGGCGGATCCTCGTTCAAGGAGGCCATCGCCGCCTCCGGACAGGCGCGGGAGGGGGCGGGCGAGCGGACCGGCGGCCCGGACGGGCAGGCGCCGCCGAAGACGGTGACCGCCCCGGGCAGCAACGCCTACGCCATCGGGCGCGAGGCCACCCGCGACGGCCACGGCATGCTGCTGGCCGACCCCCACTTCCCGTGGAACGGCAGCCGCCGCTTCTATCAGGTCCACCTCACCATCCCCGGCGTGCTGGACGTGTCGGGCGGCAGTCTGTACGGCACCCCGATGGTGCAGATCGGCCACAACGCGAGCGTGGCCTGGACGCACACCGTGTCCCACGCCCAGCGCTTCACCCTGTACCGGCTCAAGCTGGTGCCGGGCACCCGCACCACGTACCTGGTGGACGGCCGGCCCGAGCCGATGGGCCGGCAGGAGGTGTCGGTCACCGTCAAGAACGCCCACGGTGTGACCAGCGCCGTCACCACCACCCTCTCCACCTCCCGGTACGGCCCGGTGCTGGCCACCGGCTGGACCGAGGAGACGGCGCTCGCGCTGGCCGACGTCAACGCCGCCAACCTGCGCTTCGCCGACGAGTGGCTGGCCATGGGCGCCGCCCGCGATCTGCCCGCGCTGCGCCGCGCGCAGGACACCTACCAGGGCATGCCCTTCGTCTACACGCTGGCCGCGGACGCCGGCGGGCAGGCGTACTTCGCCGACGCCTCGGTCGTCCCGCACGTCACCGACGAGCAGGCGGAGCGCTGCCGCGCCCAGGACGACCCCGAGATGCTCATCCTGGACGGCTCCACGTCGGCCTGCCTGTGGGGCGAGGACGCGGAAGCGATCGAGCCGGGCATCTTCGGCCCGGCCGCCCAGCCTCGGCTGATGCGCGCCGACTACGTGACCAACGCCAACGCCGGCCCATGGCTGACCAACCCGGAAGCCCCGCTCACCGGCTATCCGCGCATCTTCGGCAGCGTCGGTACGGAGCGGGATCTGCGCACCCGGGTCGGCCTCGACATGATCGCCAAGCGGCTGTCGGGCGACGACGGGCTCGGCGCCCCCGGCTTCACGCTGGAGACCCTCCAGCGGACGGCCACCGGCAAGCGCAACCTGAGCGCCGAGTTGCTGCGCCCGGATGTGCGCGCGCTGTGCCGGGCCAGGCCCGTGATGACGGCGGGCGACGGCGAGAGGGTCGACGTCCGCCGGGCCTGCGCCACGCTGGCGGCCTGGGACGGCCGGGCCCGCCTCGGCAGCCGGGGCGCGATCCTCTGGCGCGAGTTCTTCCTCGGTCTGAATCGCCCGCAGAGACGGCCGGACGGCACGCCCGTCCCGCCGAAGAGCTGGTGGAAGGTGCCGTTCGATCCCGGGCGCCCGCTCACCACGCCGCGCGGGCTCGACATCGCCAACCCGGTGGTGCGGGTCGCGCTGGCCGACGCCGTGCGGTTCTTCACGGCCCACGACCTGCCACTGACCCTCCCGCCGGGGCAGGCCCAGCGGTATGGCGACGTCCCGGTGCCGGGCTGCACAGAGGGAGAGGGCTGCTTCGACCGGATCCGCACCGGCGGCCCGCTCAGCGAGCGAGGCCGCTACCCGGACGTCAACACCGGCTCCAGCTTCCTGATGGCCGTGGAGCTGACGCCGGCCGGGCCGCGCACCCGCACCGTGCTGACGTACTCGCTGTCGGCCAACTCGGCCTCGCCCCACCACGCCGACCAGACCGAGCTGTTCTCGCGCGGCGGGTGGGTGACCGAGCGGTTCACCGAGGCCGAGATCAGGGCGTGTCCCCGGCTGTCGACCACGCCGCTGCGGTAGCGGACGTCAGCCCTCGCACGCGGGGCGGCGGCGCCCGCCGGTTCAGCCGGTAAGGTCAACGACGATCTTGCCGGTGGCCTCGCCGGCCTCCACCAGCTTGTGCGCCTCGGCGACGGTGCCGAGGGTGAACCGGCGGGGGTCGACCAGCGGGGTGAGGGCTCCGGCGTCGGCCAGGGCCGCCGCCTCGCGCAAAATGTCCCCGTGATGGCCGCGCCCTCGGCCGGTCAGCATCGGCAGCAGGGTGAAGACGCCGGAGTAGGTGGCGCCGCGGAACGACAGCGGCGCGAGGCTGTGCGACCCCCAGCCCAGGGCGCTGACCACGTGGCCGGTGTAGGTGCGGACCGCGGCGAAGGACGCGTCCAGCACCTGCCCGCCCACGGTGTCGAAGACGACGTCGAAGCCCTCGCCGCCGGTGTGCTCGGCGACGTAGTCCTCCACGGCGGTGGCCTCGTAGTCGATCGGGACGGCGCCGAGGCGGCCGATCACCGCGAGGCTCCCGGCCGACCCGGTGGCGAACACCTCGGCGCCGCGGGCACGGGCCAGTTGGACGGCCACGTGCCCGACGCCGCCGGCCCCGCCGTGCACCAGCACCTTGTGGCCGGCGCGGACGCCCGCCCTGTCCACCAGGCCCTCCCAGGCGGTGACGGTCGCCAGCGGCAGCGCCGCCGCCTGACGCATGCTCAGGGCCGCGGGCTTGCGGGCCAGCAGCCGCGCGTCGACGGCGGCGTACTCGGCGAGCGAGCCCTGCAGGTCGCCGACCCCGCCGGTGAGCCCGAAGACCTCCTGGCCGGGGGCGAACCCGGTGACCTGCGGGCCGACCCGCTCGACCACCCCGGCCAGATCCATGCCGAGGACGGCGGGCGGCCGGGTGCGGGCGTGGGCGGCCCGGCCGGCGCGGATCTTGGTGTCCAGCGGGTTGACGCCGCTGGCCTCGACGCGCACCAGGACCTGGCCGGGTCCGGGGTCGGGGGTCGCGATCTCGGTCAGGGTCAGCGGGCCGCCGAACTCTTCCAGCACCACAGCGCGCATGGCAATCGCCTTCCACTCGTATCGGTACAACTCGCTGATCAGCACACTCCGTGCGGGACGGCCCCGCCGTCGTGCCGCTCGCAGAGCACATCCTGGGAAATCGGACAAATATCCCTGTTTTATTCCGCCGACCTCCGGCCTCCCACCAGCGACGACGGCGCCCTCATCCCGTCGAAAAGCCGCCGCCCCCCCATCGCACGCCCCCATCCGCACGGGCGGCGCCGCCGGCGCCGCCCCCGAGCTGGACCACCCGCAGGGCCTGCGTCGTGGGTCGAGCCCGGCGGCTTGCCAGGCAAGGGCCACCGGAGAACCGGCATCCGGGTTCGCGGTTTCCGCAACTTTCATCGGGCTTCCGCAGGCCACACCTGCTCAGAGGACCACAGGAACCCTCGCGTCTGAAATATTTCTCAGCATTATTGACACGTTTCATCGAGATTTTCAGACTGATCAGCGGCTGGACACGCGCACGGTGCACAGCCCCGTGCCGCAGATCGTCGATCGGCGGTCGTCGTTTCCCTCACCCAACCGGAAGGAGAGGCCTCGTGGTCATCAACTCGGGCCGCTCTAGGATCCGCTCCGTGGTCGTCACGCTCGCGGCGGTGACGCTCGCGGCCATGTGGGCGGCGTTCACGGTGGTGGACGCCCAGGCCGCACCCGCGCGCGCCACGGCCGTCCCTTGGGCGGCGGCCGGCGTCGAGGACGAGGGCGCCGACTGCCCGGTGCCCGCCCTGCCGGACGCGGGGTCGTTGCCGACCAATCCCCGGCTCCCCGACCCGTTCAAGAAGCTCGACGGCACCCGCATCACCGGCAAGGCCGACTGGCGCTGCCGCCGCGAGGAGATCAAGAAACTCGCCGAGAAGTTCGTCTACGGCGAGAAGCCCGGCAGACCCTCCACCGTCACCGGCACCGTCTCCAGCACCAACATCACCGTCAACGTCTCGCACAACGGCCGGACCTCCAGCTTCTCCGCGGGCGTCCAACTGCCCTCCGGCACCGGTCCCTTCCCCGCCGTGGTCGTCCTGGGCGGCTTCGGCGCCGACACCGCCGCCATCCGCTCCGCCGGCGCCGCCGTCATCACCTACGACCCCTACGCCGTCGGCAAGGAAGGCACTCCCCGCAACAACAAACAAGGCGCGTTCTACACCATCTACGGCTCCAACAGCCCCACCGGCCTGCTCGCCGCCTGGGGCTGGGGCGTCAGCCGCATCATCGACGTCATCGAACGATCCGGCGGCGCCATCCTCAAAGCCGACGCCGTCGGCGTCACCGGCTGCTCCCGCTTCGGCAAAGGCGCCTTCGTCATCGGCGTGCTCGACCAGCGCATCGCGTTGACCATGCCCATCGAGTCGGGCAGCGCCGGCGTCCCCATCTTCCGCGGCATCCCCGGCGAGGGCGCCCAGAGCCTGTCCAGCGCCTACGGCGAGCAACCCTGGCTCGGCGACGCCTTCGGCACCTTCACCGGCAGCCCCACCCGCCTGCCCGTCGACACCCACGAGATGGTCGCCATGATCGCCCCCCGCGGCCTGTTCATCATGGACAACCCCCACATCGCCAACCTCGGGCCCAAGTCCGCCGGCGTCGCCGCGCTCGGCGGCGCCGAGGTCTACAAAGCCCTCGGCGCCGGCGCCAACATCACCTACTGGTCCGACATCCAGGACGGCACCCATTGCGCCAACCGCCCTGAATGGCGCACCCCGCTCACCCAGAACATCCAGAAGTTCCTCACCAGAACCGGCAACGCCGCCGGCGCCATCCGCATCTCCTCCAGGGCCCAGGGCAATCTCGCCGAATGGCGCGACTGGACCACTCCCACCCTCACCGACGACGGCGCCACCCCCACCCCCACGCCCACGCCGACCGTGACGCCCACGCCGACGCCGACCCCGACCGTCACCCCCACTCCGACGCCGACCGTCACCCCGACCGTCACCCCGGCCCCCACCCCGACTCCGGCGCCCGGTGGATGCGCGGCCACGATCCAGACGGTGAACTCCTGGTCCGGCGGCTTCCAGTCGACCGTCACCGTCACCGCCGGCACCAGCGCGATCAACGGCTGGACGGTCACCTGGACCTGGCCCGGATCGCAGACCATCACCCAGTTGTGGAGCGGCGTCCGGTCCGGCTCGGGGGCCAACGTCACCGTCGGCAACGAATCGTGGAACGGCAAGCTCAACGGCAACGCCGCGACCACCTTCGGATTCACCGCCGGCGGCAGCGCGGCCACACCCGCACTGAGCTGCAGCGCCTCGTGACCCACTGAGGACACGACGGCACACGCGCCGGACGACGGCGGCATCCTCGGCACAACGAGGGTGCCGCCCTCGTCGTCTCCGCCGCGGCGACGGTCCGCGGGGCCTGCGAAGATCACCTCAGAAGTGCGTCCAGGGCGGCCCCCCGACCGGTCACCACCGGTCAGGAATCGAGAAGCGCCGGTCAGCGGGCCGGAGCTAGCCTCAGGGCCATGGAACTCACCGTTCGTCCGAGTGCTGCCGCGGCGTCCCGGCACCACCCGGACCTCATGGCGCCACACTCCCGGCTTCGCGGTCCGCGACGTCGTCGGCCGAGCGCATCACCGCCCACTCCGCGGATCAGGTAGACAGAGGGGCGTCGCCGCGACCCCGCGCCGGCGACGCACGACCTACAGGTACCGCTCGAAGCCGGTCGGACCGCGCCGGGCGACGCCCGGCGGGGACCGCGCAGGCGGCCCGCCCGACAAGATGGAGAAACGATGAGCATGGCCACCGGGCCGGACACGCACTCGCCTGCGCCGCACGTCGCCGACAGCCACGATCTGATCCGCGTGCACGGCGCGCGCGAGAACAACCTCAAGGACGTCAGCATCGAGATCCCCAAGCGCCGGCTGACGGTGTTCACCGGGGTCTCCGGCTCGGGCAAGAGCTCGCTGGTGTTCAGCACGATCGCCGCGGAGTCGCAGCGGATGATCAACGAGACCTACAGCGCCTTCGTGCAGGGGTTCATGCCCACGCTGGCCCGGCCGGAGGTCGACGTCCTGGACGGGCTGACCACCGCGATCATCGTCGACCAGGAGCGGATGGGCGCCGACCCCCGCAGCACGGTGGGCACCGCCACCGACGCCAACGCGATGCTGCGCATCCTGTTCAGCCGGCTCGGCAAGCCGCACATCGGCTCGCCCAACGCCTTCTCCTTCAACGTCCCCTCCGTCCGGGGCAGCGGCGCGATCACGGTCGAGCGCGGCGCCGACACCAAGGCCGTGAAGCGGACCTTCACCCGTCTCGGCGGCATGTGCCCGCGCTGTGAGGGCCGGGGCTCGGTCAACGACATCGACCTGACCCAGCTCTACGACGACACCAAGTCGCTGAACGAGGGCGCGCTCACGATCCCCGGTTACAGCATGGACGGCTGGTACGGGCGGATCTTCGGCGGCTGCGGCTTCTTCGACCCCGACAAGCCGATCAGGAAGTTCACCAAGAAGGAGCTCGCCGACCTGCTCCACAAGGAGCCGACCAAGATCAAGGTCGACGGCATCAACCTCACCTACGAGGGCCTGATCCCCAAGATCCAGAAGTCGATGCTGTCCAAGGACGTCGACTCCCTGCAGCCGCACATCCGCGCCTTCGTGGAGCGGGCGGTCACCTTCACCACCTGTCCCGAGTGCGAGGGCACCCGGCTCAGCGCGGAGGCCCGCTCGTCCAGGATCGACGGGATCAACATCGCCGACGCCTGCGCGATGCAGATCAGCGACCTGGCCGAGTGGGTGAAGGGCCTGGACGAACCCTCCGTCGCGCCGCTGCTCGATGCGCTGCGGCACAGCCTCGACTCCTTCGTCGAGATCGGGCTGGGCTACCTCAGCCTCGACCGCCCGTCGGGCACGCTGTCGGGCGGGGAGGCGCAGCGCACCAAGATGATCCGCCATCTCGGCTCCTCGCTCACCGACGTCACCTACGTCTTCGACGAGCCGACGATCGGGCTGCACCCCCACGACATCCGGCGGATGAACGACCTGCTACTGCGGCTGCGCGACAAGGGCAACACCGTGCTGGTCGTGGAGCACAAGCCCGAGGCGATCGCGATCGCCGACCATGTCGTCGACCTCGGCCCGCGCGCCGGCGCCGAGGGCGGCCAGGTGGTGTTCGAAGGCACCGTCGAGGAGCTGCGGGGCAGCGGCACGCTCACCGGGCGGCACCTGGACGACCGCGCCCGCCTCAAGCCGTCGGTGCGCACGCCGTCGGGGGTGCTGGAAGTGCGCGGCGCGGCCACCCACAACCTGCGCGACGTCGACGTCGACATCCCGCTCGGCGTGCTGGCCGTCGTCACCGGAGTGGCGGGCTCGGGCAAGAGTTCGCTGATCCACGGCTCGGTGTCCGGCCGGGACGGGGTGGTGTCGGTCGACCAGGCGGCGATCAGAGGCTCGCGGCGGAGCAACCCGGCCACCTACACCGGGCTGCTCGATCCGATCCGCAAGGCCTTCGCCAAGGCCAACGGCGTGAAGCCCGCGCTGTTCAGCGCCAACTCCGAGGGCGCCTGCCCCACGTGCAACGGCGCCGGGGTGGTCTACACCGACCTGGCGATGATGGCCGGCGTCGCCACCACCTGCGAGGAGTGCGAGGGCAAGCGGTTCCAGGCCGAGGTGCTGGAGTACAGGTTCGGCGGTCGCGACATCAGCGAGGTGCTGGCGATGCCGGTGACCGAGGCCGAGCAGTTCTTCGGCGCGGGCGAGGCGCGCACGCCGGCCGCGCACGCCATCCTCAGGCGGCTGGCCGACGTCGGGCTCGGCTACCTCAGCCTCGGTCAGCCGCTCACCACGCTGTCCGGCGGCGAGCGGCAGCGGCTCAAGCTGGCCACCCACATGGGCGACAAGGGCGGAGTCTACGTCCTGGACGAGCCGACCACCGGCCTCCACCTCGCCGACGTCGAGCACCTGCTCGCCCTGCTCGACCGCATCGTCGACTCCGGCAGGTCGGTCATCGTCATTGAGCACCACCAGGCGGTCATGGCGCACGCCGACTGGATCATCGACCTCGGCCCCGGCGCCGGCCACGACGGCGGCCGCGTCGTCTTCGAGGGCACGCCCGCCGACCTGGTCGCCGCCCGGTCCACCCTCACCGGCGAGCACCTGGCGGCCTACGTCGGCACCTGACCGGAACGTCAACGGCACCGCGAGGGAAGGGGTCCGCCCGATGTGTTTCCGGCGTTTTCCGGTCGACCGGCGCAGCCTGGAGTGGACGAGCCGGTGGTCGGCTCGGGAGGATGAGGACGTGCACCACAACGGTTCGGCCCCCGAGGAACTCCTGCTCAGGCAGCGCCGGCGCGACCTCGCGCTGCTGCGCCGCGTCCGCGACCGCATCGACCGGGAGTACGCCCGGCCGCTGGACGTCGAGGCGCTCGCCCGCGGCGTGAACATGTCGGCCGGGCACCTCAGCCGCCAGTTCCGGCTCGCCTACGGCGAGTCGCCGTACTCCTACCTGATGACGCGGCGCATCGAGCGGGCGATGGCGCTGCTGCGCCGCGGTGATCTCAGCGTCACCGAGGTCTGCTTCGAGGTCGGCTGCTCCTCCCTCGGCACTTTCAGCACCCGCTTCACCGAACTGGTCGGGGTGCCGCCCAGCACCTACCGGCGCCAGGCGGCGAGCGCGACGGCGGGGATGCCCTCCTGCGTGGCCAAACAGGTGACCCGGCCGATCAGGATCCGAGAAGCGCCGGTCGGCGAGCCGCAGCTAGCCTGAACTGCATGGACCTCACCATTCATTCGAGCTTCCTGCCGCACGACGACCCGGAAGCCGCCCTTGCCTTCTATCGCGACACCCTCGGCTTCGAGGTCCGCAACGACGTGGGCTTCAAGGGGCTGCGCTGGATCACGGTCGGTCCCGCCGGCCGGCCCGGCACCTCCATCGTCCTGATGCCGCCGGGCGCCGACCCCGGCGTCACCGACGACGAGCGCCGCACCATCACCGAGATGATGGCCAAGGGCACCTACGCCGGCATCCTGCTGGCCACCCCCGACCTCGACGACACCTTCGACCGGGTGCAGGCCAGCGGCGCCGAGGTCGTCCAGGAGCCGACCGAGCAGCCCTACGGCGTCCGCGACTGCGCCTTCCGCGACCCCGCGGGCAACCTGGTCCGCATCCAGGAGCTGCGCTGATCCACCGTCGACCGCCTGCGCGGGCCGCAGGCCGGCGCGGCCGTCGGCGGGCTCGGCCGTCATGGCGGTCACCGTGCCGACGCCGCCGCTGACGGTCAGGACGACTGGACTTCGTCGAACAGGGCGATGGCCTGGGCGGGGTCCGGGCTCACGAGGCGGTCGAGACCGGCCGCCGTCATCTTCGCCCACCTGCCGGCCCGCGCCCACATCTGTTCCTCGAAGGCGCGGACGGCCTCGTCCAGATCACCGGGGGCGGCGGCGATGGACTCGGCGAGTTCGGCGCCTTCCAGCATCGCGAGGTTGGCGCCCACTCCCAGCGGGGGCATCAGGTGGGCGGCGTCGCCCAGCAGCGTCACCCCGGGAACGTGGGCCCAGGTGTGGTCCACGGGCAGGACGTGGAGGGGACGGTGGACGAAGGCGGTGCCGCAGCGGAGGAGGTCCAGGACCGGAGCGGCCCAGCCGTCGAACAGAGCCAGCAAGCCTGACCGCATGGCCTCGGCGTCGGCCAGGTCCAGGCCCGCGTTCCCGCCCGCGTCCAGGCCCGTGTCCCCGCCCGCGTCCAGGCCCGTGTCCCCGCCCGCGTCCAGGTTCGTGCGCTGGTTCAGGCCCAGATGCCGGTCCGGGTTGGCGTGCCGGTCCAGCGGCGCGCGGAACTGGGCGTACACCTTGACGTGGCCGCCGCTGTTGCGCTGGGCGACCAGGCCGCGGTTCACGCCGTACACGGCCACCGAACCGTCGCCGATCAGGCGGGCGAGGTCGGGGTGGCGGGTGTCGACGTCGTCCAGGGACGTCTCGACCAGGGTGACGCCGGCGTAGTGCGGCGTCGCGGGCGAGACCGCCGGGCGGACCCGGGACCAGGCGCCGTCCGCGCCGACCACGAGGTCGAACCTCTCCTGCCGCCCGTCGGCGAAATGGACCAGCACGCCGTCCCGGCCCCCCGGCACAACCCGCGTCACGCCCCTTCCCCACTGCACGTCCAGGGAGTCGAGCAACAGGTCACGCAGTTGCCCGCGGTCGATCTCGGGATTGGCCCGGTCGCCTGGACGGGGCCGCCAGTCGCGCAGGACGGTGCCGTCGGTGTCCAGGATGCGCATGGCCTGCCCCTCGGGACGCGACAGCGTCTGGAACCGCGTCAACAGCCCCGCCTTGTCCAGCGCGAGCTGGCCCATCCCTGCGTGCAGGTCCAGCGTGCCGCCCGGGGGACGGGCGTCGGGCGCCGGATCGCGTTCCAGGACGGTGACGGGGTGATCGTGGCGGTGCAAGACGCGGGCGAAGGTGAGGCCGGCGGGGCCGGCTCCGATCACGGCGATACGATGTCTCATGTCGATACACTGTATTTGGGTGAGACGATGTATCGCAACAGTACGATGCAGCCATGACTGTGTGGGATCGGCCGGAGCCGCCGTCTCGCCCCGCGCCGCTCGACCGCGAGCGCATCGTCGCCGCCGCCATCGCGCTGGCCGACGAGGGCGGACTGGAGGCGGTGTCGCTGCGCAAGGTGGCCGCCCGGCTGGACGCCGGCCCGATGCGGCTGTACGGATACATCTCCACCAAACAGGAGCTGTTCGACCTCATGGTGGACGAGGTCCACGCCGAGATCCTCCCCGAGGAGCAGCCCGGCGACTGGCGGGAGGCGCTGCGCTCCCACGCCCACCGCACCAGAATGGCCACCCTCCGCCACCACTGGTTCGCCGACCTGCTCGGCGGCCGTCCGGCCCTGGGGCCGAACGCCCTGGCCGTGACCGAGGCCCAACTGGCCGCCCTCGACGGCCTCGCCGACCTCGACACCGTAGTGCGCGCAGCGGAGACCATCAGCTCCTACGTCATCGGAGCGATCAGACGCGAGATCGCCGGCCTGCGGGCCGAGCGCGCCACGGGCCTGTCCGAACACGACTGGCAGCGCGCCTTCGGCCCGCATGTCAGCAGGATGCTGGCCACGGGCCGCTTCCCCATGCTCGCCAAGTTCGTGCACGACGGCACCGACACCGACGCCGCGACGTCCTTCGCCACCGGCCTGGAATGGGTCCTGGACGCCGTGGCCGCCAAACTCTCCCGGCCCTCGCCATGACGCCCGAAATCTCTTTCCGAAGGGATGTCGAGAACCGGCGCGCGGCTCCGTCCCCGGCGTGAACACGGCCACAATGGGCCGACACCACGCCAAGGAGAACAACGATGGCCAAGTACCTGCTGCTCAAGCACTACCGCGGCGGGCCGGCGGCGGTCAACGACGTGCCGATGGAGCAGTAGACGCCGGAGGAGATCTCGGCCCACATGCAGTACATGCGTGACTTCGCCGCGCGGCTGGAGCGCACCGGCGAGTTCGTCGACGCCCAGGCGCTCTCCCCGGAGGGCACGTGGGTCCGCCCGCCGGACCACCGTGGAGACGGCCCCCAGGCGTCATCACCGGTCGTCACGCCGCGGACCGACTGATGCGGGCCGGCTCAGCCGAACAGCGACAGGTCGATGGAGTCGGCCAGGGCCTGGTAGCCGGCGTCGTTGCCGTGCAGGTGGTCGCCGCAGTGGAAGTCCTGCCTGATCCGGCTGGGGCGGTCGGGGTCGCGCCAGACGGCGTCGAAGTCCAGCACGGCGTCGAAGGCGCCTCCGGTGCGGATCCATTCGTTGACCCTCTGGCGTGCGCTCTCGCCCTCCGGCGAATGGATCTCCGCGCCCTCGAAGGGCGCGATCGTGGTGGCGTAGACCCGCACGCCGCGTTCGCGTGCCCGCGCGACGAGCTGGCGGTATGCCGCGATGACGTCGTCCGTCGTCACCGGCGCGCCGGGGAACATCTTCAGCAAGCCGGCGAGGGGACCGTCGTCGTCGCGTGGCGCGAAGGAGATGCCGATGTCGTTGCCGCCCACGGAGAGCGCCACGTAACCGAGGCCGGGCGTCGCAAGCACGTCACGGTCGAAGCGGGCCAGGACGGCGGCGCCGATGCCGTCGTTGAGCATCCGGTTGCCACTGATGCCCTGGTTGGACAGGTAGCCGGCGTCCATTCCCCGCTCGGCGAGACGCCCGGCCAGCAACTCCGGCCAGCTGCGGTTGGCGTCCGGGGTCGAGCCGGCGCCGTCGGCACGGGAGTCGCCCACCACGACGATGGCCTTGGCCGGGCCGCCGGGGAGCACGTCGACGGCGGAGATCAGGGCTCGCACCGGCAGGACCCCGGCGTTCGCCGGAACGGCAGGAGCGGCGACGGCGTCGCCCGGAATCGTCCAACCGGTCTCCAGGGCGGGGTCGTGGCAGGTACAGGTCTCCACGCGCCCGGGCAGGTAGAGGCTGATGGACAGCTTGGCGAGGGCGGGCAGGGCCAGGTCGACCGGATCGCTGAGGATCGGCGCGCCCGCCGGGACGGTGACGGCCGACGCCCCGGAGAAGGTCAGCACGCGCTCGCTGCCCGGCCGGACCGCGCCGCCGGTCACCGCGAGGCCCACCCGGGCCGCGCCGATGGTGAAAGGGGCGGTCCCGAACTCGTTGGTGAAGCGGACGCGGATCCGGTGGCCGCCGCCGCTGACGCGCACCACCTGGCGCAGGGTCACGTCGGCGAGGGGCGGGTGGTCGTCGAGCGAGCCGATCCCGTCGTGGGCCGCCTGGGGCGAGGCGCCCCAGCTCCTGACCCAGTTGCCGGCGTCGTTCGTCTCGGTCATCTGTCGCCTCCGTTGTCGGTGATGGTGGTACGGCACGGGAAGAATGAGACGAGTCGCTGACACGAAGCACACACCGAGCACACACGGGGCGAACACGCCGCGGACACACGGCGGACACACGGGGGGAAACCTGCGGCGGACACACGGCGGACACGCGACGGCCCCCCCGGCGACACCGGCGGACACCGGCGGACACGGCCCTGGCACCGCCGCCCTGCTTTGGGTGTCGCAGGTGAGCACGCGAAGATGGGGGAATGGACGGGGTTGCACGGCTTCGCGTCACGCTGCTCGGCGCGTTTCAGGTCTCCCGCGGCGACGCCGTCCTGCCGGTTCCGGGCGCGCGGTTGCAGGGCCTGCTCGTCCGGCTGGCGCTCGCCGGTGGCCGCGCGGTCGAGCCGGGCGTGCTGGTCGACGCGATCTGGGCCGAGGAGCCGCCGTCCGGCCCCGCCCCCGCCCTGCAGACCCTCGTCTCCCGGCTGCGCCGTGCCCTCACCCCCGCTGGCGCGGCCCACGGCGTGGTCGTGCAGGCGGCCGGCGGATACAGGCTGGCGGTGGAGGCGGCCGAGGTGGACGCGCTGCGCTTCCAACAGCTCACCACCGCCGGTCGGGAGAGACTGCGAGCAGGCGACCCGCAGGCCGCGCGCGCCGCGCTCGCCGAGGCCATGGCGTTGTGGGGCGACCACCCTGCCGCCGAACCCGCGGTCATCGCCGCGGTCGCGCCGACGGTCGCGACCCGGTTGGCGCACGTGTCGATCGAGGCGGTCGCCGACCTCGCCGAGGCCGAGCTGTTGCTGGGGCAGGCCGAGGCGGCCGCGGCCCGGCTGAGCGGGATGCTGGCCGAGCAGCCGGTCCACGAGCGGGCGGCGGCGCTGCTGATGGACGCGCTCGCCGCTCAGGGACGTCAGGCCGAGGCGCTGGCCGTGTACGAGCGGGTCCGCCACACCCTGGCCGACCTCCTCGGCGCCGACCCGGGCACCGCCATGCGGGAACGCCATCTGCGCCTGCTGCGCCCCGGCCGGACCGGCCGGGCGCCGGACGCCTGGTCCGGGGGCGCCCCGGCGGGAAGCCCGGTTCCAAGCGCCCAGATCGGCCCGACGGCTTCGGGCGCCCCGGCGAGCGCAGCGGCTTCAAAGGCCCAGGCCGGCAGCCCGGCGGCCTCAGTTCCCCGGGCCGGCAGCCCGGCGGCTTCGGGTACCCAGGCCGATAGCGCAGCGGCCTCAGTTCCCCAGACCGGCAGCCCGGCGGCCTCAGTTCCCCGGGCCGATAGCGCAGCGGCTTCAGGCGCCTTGGCCGGCAGCGCGGTGAGCGAACCCGGCCGGATCGCCCCCACCAACCTGCCCGCACCGCTGACCGGCTTCATCGGCCGCGATGACGAGCTCACCAGGATCGGTGTCCTGCTCACTACCGGACGCCTGGTCACCGTCCTCGGCCCCGGCGGCGCCGGGAAGACCCGGCTGGCGCTGGAGGCCGCCCGCCGCCACCGTCACGAGTACCGCGACGGCGCCTGGCTCATCGACCTGGCGTCCGTCACCGAACCGGCGAAGATCGCCACGGCCGTGCTCGCCGGTGCCGGGCTGCGGGGCGGTGCGATGCCCACCGCTCGCACGCGAGTCCAGGGCGAGGAGCTGGACGTCCTGGTCGGCGAGTTCGGCGGCCGGGAGAGCCTGCTGCTGGTCGACAACTGCGAGCATCTGATCGACGCCGTGGCCCACCTGGTGGCGGCGCTGCTCCCCCGCTGTCCGGGGCTGCGGGTGCTCGCCACCAGCCGCGAGCCGCTCGCGATCGACGGCGAGGCGCTGGTGCCGCTGGACCCGCTCGCGCTGCCCCGCCCGGACGACGGCGTCGAACAGGCCCGGAGCGCGGCCTCGGTGCGTCTTTTCACCGAGCGGGCCGCCGCCGTGCGACCCGGGTTCGAGGTCGACGAGACCACGCTGCCCGACATCGTGCGGGTGGTGCACGGCCTGGACGGCATGCCCCTGGCGCTGGAGCTCGCGGCCGCCCGGTTGCGTACGCTGTCACTGCCCGACCTGGCCGACGGGCTGTCCGACCGGTTCCGGTTGCTCACCACCGGCAGCCGCGCCGCGCCGCCGCGGCACCGCACGCTGCGCGCGGTCATCGCCTGGAGCTGGCGGTTGTTGAGCGAGCACGAGCGCACGGTCGCCGAACGCGTCTCCATCCTGCCCGGCGGCGTCACGCCGGCCTCCGCCACCGCCGTCTGCGCCGGCACCGCGGTCCCCGCCGGCGAGATCCCCGAACTGCTCGCCACCCTCGTCGACCGGTCACTGCTGCAGCTCGCGCCCGGCGCCGGCCGCTACCGCATGCTCGAGACCATCCGCGAGTACGGCGTCGACCGCCTGACCGTCGCCGGGGACCTCCGCACGGCGCGCGATCTGGCCGCCGGCCACTTCACCGAGCTGATGGCCCGCCACGACCCCCGGTTGCGCGGGCCCGACCAGCTGACGGCCCTGGAGGCCATCGGCGCCGAGTACGACAACACGCTCGCCGCGCTGCGCCACCTGTGCGCCACCCAGGACTCCCGCGGCGCGATCGCCCTGGCCCTGACCTTGACCTGGTACTGGCAGATGTCAGGCCGCCAGTCCGACGGCGCCTACTGGCTGGGCGAGGCCCTGGCGGTGCCCGGCGGCGGGTCTACGCCCGAGCGCGACTGCGCCCGAGCCGTCCATCTGCTCAACCGGGCCGACATCCTGTCGGGGATCACCGCCGGGGAGGCCGCGGACGACCGGGCGGAGATGCGCGAGCTGGCCGACCGGCTCCTCGCGCATCCGGAGCTGCCGGGCCACTACCGTGTGTTCGGCCCGGTCCTGCTCTTCCTGCGGGAGGAGCAGGCCGCGCTCCCGGTCTTCCAGCGCCTGGCCGACGGCGACGATGTGTGGCTGTCCGGGCTGGCCCACGTGTTCCAGGCCGAGATCGCCGAGAGCGCGGGCGCGCTTGACCGGATGCGTGTCCACGTGGAGGCGGCCCTGGCCTGCTTCCGGCAGGCCGGTGACCGCTGGGGCCAGGCCGCCACGCTGCCGATGCGCGCCCGGCTGCGGCGGTACGACGACCTGGATCTCGCGCTGGCCGACCTGCGCGAGGCCCGGACGCTGGCCGGCGCGTTCGGCTCGCCCAGCCTCGGCGACCAGCTCTACGGCGACCTGCGCTGGATCGACGTGCACATCCGGCGCGGCGCCACAGATCAGGCGATCGCGATGATCGACTCCGCCCGTGAACGGGCGCTGCACGCGTCCTCGCCGGAGATGCTGGTTCTGGTCGACGCGTGGGAGGCCGGCTTACGGGTGTACCTCGGCGACCTGGACAGGGCGGCCCGCCTGCTCGCCGACGCCGAACGGGGCCTGCTCGCCGACACCGCGTTGCCCGCTCACCACGCCCGGACGCTGGTCGGCGGCGCACGGGCCGCGCTGTGCCTGGCGCTGGGCGATCTGCACGGCGCGGACAAGGCGCTGGAGGAGGCGTACGCGGCGGCGCTGGCGACCCGGGAGCTGCCGGTCCTGTCGCTGGTGGCGGTGAACGCGGCGGCGCTCGCCGAGGCGCGCGGCCGGTGGCAGGAGTCGGCCGTGCTGCTCGGGGCCGCAGCCCGGCTGCGGGGGGCGCACGACCACACCGATCCGCAGGTCCGCGAGCTCACCCGCCGTGGTCAGGCCGCGCTGGGCGGGGAGGAGTTCGCCGCGGCGTACGCGAAAGGCTGGGAGCTGGACACCGAAACGGCCGCGACGGCGGCCGGCCCGGCCGCAAGGATGCACGGCACCGCCTGACCGCCGGCCGTTCCCCTCTGCGTGCCTTTCCTGCCGTGTCCCGGCCGTGGGGACCATCGGTACGGCCGGGGCGACCTGCCCACGGTGATCGCGCACTGGCCTGACATGCCGCGCGTGGTCAGCAGAACAGCGCCGACAGGGGTGCGAGGTGGTCGTTGACGGTCGCCCGCGCCATCGGCGCGGGCGTGCCCGTCGCGACCACGGTTGCCGGCAGTGGCCAGGACTCCTTTCCGGCCGGCGAGGCAGCGTTCACCGCAGCGTGACCGGCAAAGGTGCGACGACGGCGGCTGCCGGCGTCGTCGGTGGCGTCTACTGCCTGCGGGCCTCCAGTGCCAGTTCGGCGGTGACGGCGCGTTCGCGCAGTTGGGCCGACTCGGCCCGCAGGGTGTCGGCCTGGGCCCGCAGGTCGGCGACCCTGGCCCGTTCGATCTCCAGCAGGGCGGCCAGCCGGTCGCGTTCGGCGACGGCGGCGCGATCGCCTTCGGCCACCCCCGCCACGGCGGTGGACGCCCGCTCCTCGGCGGCGCGCACGCGGTCCGCGGCCCGCCGCTCGGCCTCCTCGGCGCGGGCGCCCGCCTGGGCGGCGTCGGCGGCCGAGCGGGCGGCCTGTCCCACCGCCTCGGCTCTGGCCTGCTCGGCATCGCCGGCCCGGCTCTGCGTGCGGTCGCGCTCGGCCTCGGCGGCCTGGGCGCGGGCGATCGCCGCGGCGGCGGCCTGCTCGGCCTCCACGCGTGCGCGGCGGGCCAGTTCGGCCTCGGTGCGCGCCGCGTCCCGCTCGGCGGTGGCGCGTTCGGCGTCACGCCCGGCCTCCTCTGCCAGCTGCCGCGCCCTATCGGTCTCCTCGCGCGCCTCGCGCGCCTCGGCCAGCGCGGTCTCGACCCGCTCGCCCATCTGCTGGATCGCCTGCTCGCGCTCGCTCTGTGCGCGGGCGGCGCGCCGGTCGGCCTCATCGGCGACCTGCTTGGCGCGTCGTTCTGTGGCGGCCGCCTCGCGCAGGGCGGCCAGGGCCTGCTCGCGGGCGGTCTCCGCGTCCGACAGGGCGGTGTCGCGCTCGGCCTGTGCCTCGCGGACCCGTCCGCGCATCTCCTCGCGTTCGCGCCGGGCGTGCTCGGTGGCCTCGCGCGCCAGCCGTACCTGCTCGAACGCCTGTTCCCGCTCGGTGCGGGCGATCGCGACACGGGTGTGCGCCTCGGCCTGAACCGCGCTCAGCTTGGCCTCCACCCCGGCGGGGCTCAGTTCGTCGGCCAGCACCTGCGCCAGCGGGGCGATGGCCGCCGCGAGCCCCTTCTCCATGCGGTCGTACAGGTCTTCGGCCCGGGCCAGCGCTCCCTCGAGGCCGGGCGTGGCGCGACGCATCTCCCGCTCGCGCTTGGCCGCCGCCTGGCAGTCGCCCAGCGGGCAGTACTCCTTGGGCCGGCCGCGCCCGGCGCGCCGTTCGATCGCCGCCCCGCAGTGCTTGCACGCCGTCACCGCCCCGGCGCCCCCCGCCGCGGTGTCCTCCAGCGTCCCCGCCTCACCCACGCCCGCCTGCCCTTCGTCCCCCTTGATCGCCACCTCCGCATCCTAGCATTTTCGAATTTCCAGAAATTGAAAATCAAAAACAACGATCCATTGCGTCCTCCAGGTCTGGAGCAACTAACGAGAAGGAGACTTCCCGCAAGTAACTCGACCTCCCCTGCCACCGACGGACGGCCCTGGACTCGGTTCGCGTAGCCGCCGCCGGGCAAGGGGGCGATCCTAGGGATATTCCGAGGCCGGCCCCCGGCGCGCGGAAGTGCCGCGTGCGTCAGCGTCGGATGCGTGGACGACGCCCCTGATAACGGTCTGGAGATCCTGGTCGCGCGCCTCGACGTGCATCTGCGCGGAGCGGTCGACCGGGTACTCGCGTCGTACGGGCCGGAGCCGGCCGGTGACCCGTTCCGGGGTCTCTACATCAGCCAGCCGGACATCGTGCACCTGCTCGCCACCTGGGACGCCCATCCGGTGCAGGCCCCCAGGGGCATGAGCCCGCTGTCGGACATGCTCGACGCGCGGTCCCGGCCGGCCCGGCTCGCCGACGCGTACGGGCTGACCGGCTTCGAGCTGGAGCTCCTGATCATGGCCATGTCGCCGGACCTCCACCCGCGCTACGAGCGCGTCTACGCCTTCCTGCAGGACGACGTCTCCCGCCGCCGGCCTGGCGCCGACCTCGCGCTCGCCCTGCTGACCGGCTCCTTCGAGGAGCGGATCGCCAGGCGCGCGCACCTGGTGGCGGACGCCCCCCTGATCCGTCATGGGCTGGTCGACCTGATCGACGACGCCCCGGAGACGCCCGCGTGGTCGCGGCCGTTGCGCGCCGACGAAGCCGTCACCCGCCACCTCCTCGGCATCCCCGGCCTCGGCGCCGCACTGCGCTCATGCTGCGCGCTCGTCGACCCTTCCGGCGCCACCGGCGCCACCGGCCTGCTCGATCCGTCCGATCGGCACGCCGGGCGCGGTCCCGTCGACATGCCCGGCGAGATCCCGCTCGCGGCCCTCACCGGGGACGGGGAGCGTCCGCTCCGCCTGTACCTGCCGGGGCCGGACGCGGCGGCCAGGCGGCGGCTCGCGACCGGGCTGGCCGCGCAGGCCGGGGTCCCGCTGCTGGTCGCCGACCTCGCCCGGCTGTCCGGCGAGAATCTGGACCGGCTGCTGCCGCTCACCGTCAGGGAGGCCGGTCTGCGCGGGGCCGTGCTGCTGGCGGAGTCCTTCGATGACGTCGCCGAGGAGGACCGCGACCGGGTCGCCGCGTCGCTGGCGGAGCACCGGGCCGTCACGCTGCTCGGCGGGACCGCGCCGCCGCCCGCCAGGAGCGGCTGGGTGACGGTTCCCCTCCAGACGCGCCCCCCCGGCACCGCCGAGCGCCGCCGCGAGTGGGAGCGGAGCCTCGCGGCCCTCGGCGTCACCCTGTCCGAGGACGAGCTCGACCAGCTCGCCGGGCGCTTCCAGCTCGCTCCCGAGGAGGTCCGCGGCGCCGTCACCGCCGCCCGCCTGCGCTCGGCCGAGCCGGACCTGCCCGGCCTGCTCACCGCCGCCCGCGCCCAGTGCGGCACATCCCTCACAGGTCTGGCCCGGCGGATTGAGCCCGTGCATGACTGGGCCGACCTGGTCCTGCCCGACGACGCCGTCCGCCAGCTCGAGGAGATCAGGCAGCAGGTGGCCCACCGTCACCAGGTGCTGAGCACGTGGGGCTTCGGCCGCCGCCTGTCGCTGGGCAAAGGTGTGACGGCACTGTTCACCGGCGTGTCCGGGACGGGCAAGACGACCGCCGCGGAGATCATCGCCGGTGACCTCGGGCTGGACCTCTACAAGATCGACCTGTCCGGTGTGGTCAGCAAGTACATCGGCGAGACGGAGAAGAATTTGGCCCGGATCTTCTCCGCCCGCGACGCGGTGCTGTTCTTCGACGAGGCCGACGCCCTGTTCGGCAAGCGCTCGGAGGTACGCGACTCCCATGACCGGTACGCCAACATCGAGATCGCCTATCTCCTGCAGCGGATGGAGGAGTACGAGGGCGTGGCCATCCTGGCGTCCAACCTGCGGCAGAACATGGACGACGCCTTCGTGCGGCGGCTGCAGTTCGTGGTGGAGTTCCCCTTCCCCGGGGAGGAGCAGCGGGCGCTGATCTGGAAGGCGCACTTCCCTCCCGAGAGCGAGGTGGACTCCGGCGTCGACCTGTCCATGCTGGCGCGAGGGATGCGGATCTCCGGTGGCACGATCAAGAACATCGTGCTGGCCGCCGCCTACCTCGCCGCCGCGCGCGGGCCCGCCCCGATCTCCATGGACGACCTGCTGCACGCGGCCCGGCGCGAGTACCACAAGATGGGCAGAGTTCTCACCGACGACGACCTGGCGCCCTGGACCGAGGGGGCGCCCGCCGCGGCCGCCGATCCGGCGCCGGCCACGATCGCCCAGGCGGCGCGGGCATGACCCGGGAGAGGGCGCAGGCCCCGGCGTCGTCCGTCGCCCGATCGGCCTCCGCCGCCCGGGTCAGGCCCCGGTCCGCCGGCGCGGCCGAGGGGTTGCGCGCGCTCGCGCGGGCCGCGGGCAACCGGGCGATGAGCGGCGCCCTCCGGTCGCGGCTGCCGGTCACCACGCCGCACGACGCCGTGGAGCAGGAAGCCGAACGCACCGCCACCGCGATCACCTCTGCCGAGGGCCCCGGCGACGGACCCGCCGTCGCGCGCTGCGCCGACCAGGGCGGAGGCGACGCGCCGGCCGTCGCCCGCTGCGCGGATCGGAACGGAGCCGACGGACCCGCCGTCGCACGCTGCGCGGACCAGGACGGAGGCTGCTCGGGGTGCGGCGGGCATGACGAGGTGAGACGCGCCGCCGCAGGCTCGAACGGGGGGACGACCGCGACCGGCTCCTCAGAGACGGGCGACGGCCCGGGACTGCAGGGGAATCCGGCCGGCGGCCACACGGTCGACGTCGGCACGATCACGGCCGGGATCGGCGGGGGGCATCCGCTGCGCCCCGCCGACCGCGACTTCTTCGAGGACCGGCTGGGCGCCGACCTCGACGGGGTCCGGATCCACACCGGAGGCGCGGCCGAGCGCGCCGCGCGAGCCGTGCGGGCCAAGGCCTTCACGGTGGGCACGGACGTGGTCTTCGGCCAAGGGCGGTATGCCCCGGAGACTCCGCAAGGTCGTCATCTGCTCGCACATGAGCTGACCCACGTGGTCCAGCAGGCGCCGGGGGCACTCGCACGCGCCCCCGAGGACGGCGCCGGGCAGGACGAGCCCGCCTCGGCGTGGACGGTGCCGGCATCGCTCAGCCTCTCGGGTCTCGCCGGAGCCGGATGGCTCTCATTGAGCCGGGAGACCAAGGAACGTCTCGTCGACAAGGCGCTGGACGTCGCCGCCGAGGCGGTCGGCGCGCTCCCGGACAACACGCGGCTCGGCCTCCTGTGGCCGTTCTTCCGCGCCGGGCTGGCCGGCTTCATCGCCCGGCTGCGCTCGCCCGAGGTCAGGCCGGAGGAGAAGGTCCGGGCGATGGACAAGATCGCCGGGATCCTGGCAGGCCGGAACGCCGGGTTCAACAAGGCCTTCCTCACCGGCCTGGCCAGGGGCTTCTTCATCGACGGCATGCTCGGCGTCTTCGTCCTGGTGTACGACCTGGTGCGGGCAGTGCCGAAGCTGTGGCAGCTCCTCGGCCAGGTCGCCGACGCCATCGGCGGGCTGCCGGAGGAGATGGCGGCACTCGTCGCCGAGCTGAAGGGGGTCTTCGACGGCCTTCGCGAGCGGTCGGCGTCACTGCGGGAGACCGTCCTTGAGTACGCGCGCAACCCGCAGCTCGTCGTCGAGGCGGTGTCCCGCATGTGGACGGCCGGCAAGGACCTCGCCAGGGAGAAGGGCGGCGACCTCGCGCGAGCGCTGGTCGACGCCGTCAACGCGAAGGGCAGCGAGCAGGAGGCCGGCACGTTCGCCGGCGAGGTCACCGGCCAGGCCCTCTGGGAGGTGGCCTTCGCGGCCGCGACGGCGGGGGGCGGCGCGGCCGTCACCGGCGTGAAGGCCGCGCTCAAACCGGCGATCTCGTTCATCGTGAAGATCGCCACGAAGATCGAGCACGGCTTCATCGCCGTCTTCCGTGGCATCCACTCGCTGCTCGAACCGGCGATCGGCGCGATACGCAAGATCGCCGCCGCGGCCAGGACGGCCTTCGCGGAACTCGGCGAGCGCCTGGCCGGATTCTTCGAGCGGATCCGCGCCATCTTCCGCCGCCTCCTCGGCGCCTGCCACGAAAGCAAACTCGTCTGCCACCTGCACCACTCCTTCCCCAAATATCTGCGGGGCTGGGCCAAGCAGACGCTCACCAAGATCCCCGCCAAGTTGCACCGGCGATTCCACCGCGCCCTCAGTCGCTGGAAAGGCGGGATTCTCGCGACCTGGCGAGGCGCGGCGCACTATGCCAAATACGATTTCGACACCCTGGTCCGGGAATTGCGCGCATTTTATAAATACGGCGACAACGGCAGGTTCGCCAAGTATTTACCCGATCTCGAGAATGCCATCAAAGAGACACGAAGCGCCCGGAAGAAGGGACTCATCCCTTGAAAGCGACCGACGATGTTCCACGATCTTGACGCGACGCTCGGGGCCTTGCTGGGGCGCTCGCCGGCGACGGAGATGGCGGAGCTGCGGGGGGCTCAGGTGAGCTTCGAGGCCCCGGACCGCGGCTTCACGCCGGGCCAGCCGACCGTGGACCTGTTCCTGTACGAGGTGCGCGAGAACCGCGAGCTCCGCCACCCGGTTCCGGTGGTGGAGCGGCACGGAGACGGGTACGTGCGCAGGCGCCCGGCCGTGCGGGCCGACTGCTCCTACATCGTGACGGCCTGGGGCGGCGGCGGCGTCGGCGACGTGCGGGTGGCCGCCGAGCACCGGCTGTTCGGGCAGGCTCTGACCTGGCTCAGCCGGTTCCCCCGGATTCCGGCGGAGGCGCTGCGCGGCGGGCTGTCGAACCCCGAGTACCCGCTGCCCACGATGGTCGCCCAGCTCGACCCGAACCAGAACGCCGGCGACTTCTGGGCGGCCATGGGAGTGCCGCCCAGGCCCGCGTTCCAGCTGCTGGTGACCGTGGAGCTGGCGATGGGCGCCGGCCTCGACGGCCCGCTGGCGACCACGCTGGACACGGCCTTCCTGCCGGGCGGCGACCGGTCGGCCGACGTCGGCGGCACCGTGCGCGACGCGGGCGGGCGTCCGGTGGCGGGCGCGTGGGTGCTGATCGAACAGCTCGGCACGGTCGAGATCAGCGACGCCGAGGGCCGGTTCCGCTTCACCCGCCTGGTCCCGGACCGCGCCTACACCTTGCGGGCCCGCGCGATCGGCCGGGCCGACGCCGTCAGGGACGTCCGCGTACCGAGCGCGACCGGCGAATACGACGTGAGCTTCCAGTGACAGCAGAAGGGCAGTGGCATGGCCGTACGAACGTCCTATCCCGGCGTCTACATCGACGAGTTCGCCCCGGCGCCCCCGATCCAAGGAGTCGGCACGTCGACCGCGGCCTTCGTCGGCCCGGCGGCGACCGGCGACAAGGACACCCCCATCAAGATCACCCGGTGGGAGAACTTCCAGAGTGTGTTCGGGGCCTCACCGGTGCCCGGTCACCACCTCTGGTACGCCGTGCGCGGGTTCTTCGAGAACGGCGGCCAGACGTGCTACGTCGTGCGGGTCAGCAACGCGACGTACGCGACGCTGACCTTGAACGACGTGACCGACCAGCCGCTGCTGGAGGTCCGTGCGCGCGACCTCGGCGCTGCCGGCGATGGCCTGCGGCTGCGGGTCACCGGCCGTCACACCGTCCAAGGCGAGCTGTACCGGCCGAGCGCGGACTACACGGCGGGCGCGAACCCGCGCGAGGTGACGACCGCCGCCGCCGCCGACGCGGCCCGGTTCCGTCCCGGCGACCTGCTGCGGCTCGGTCCCGCCAACCCCCGGGTGCTGGTGTCCCAGGTCCAGGGCGCCACGATCCGCCTGGCGTCCGACATGCGGCCGGAGACCGCGCCGCTGACGATGCGGCTGGCGGACGCCGACGCCGGCACCACCGTCCTGCGCGTGAAGACCGGCGCCGCCCTCAACCCGGGCGAGCTGGTGCCCGGCACCACGCTGACCTTCAGTCAGGGCCCCGCTGGGAGCGTCTTCACCGACACGCAGACGGTCATCGCCGTCCAGCCCGAGCCCTCGGGGACGATCTACCGGGTGACCCTCCGGCAGGGGCTCGCCCAGGCGTTCAGCCTTGACCCCTCCTCCCCGCAGCCGACGGTCCTATCCGAGGAGTTCGACGTTGACGTCCTGAAGGGGACGGCCGTCACCCCGTACCCGCGGCTCGCGCCCGACCCGGCGCACCCGCGGTTCTACCTCGATGTGCTCAACGGAGGGAACGGGCCGGTCACGGTGACGCCGCTGCCGTCGTCGGCCGCGCCGCCGAACGACGTCCCGAAGGACGTGCCTGCGACGGCGTTCGCGGCGGGAACGGCCGAGAACCTGGCGGGCCTGTCCGACCAGGACTACATCCGGGCCCTGGCCGCGCTGCGCCCCATCGACGACGTCAACCTGGTGGCCGCGCCGGACGCGGCCGGCCGGGACGCGGTACAGAAGCGCATCATCGAGGACTGCGAGACACTGCAGGACCGGTTCGGGGTGCTCGACTCCTCCTCGGCGGATCTGGCGCCGTTCTCGGCCGGCGCGACGGGCGGCGTGGACCGGCAGCGCCTCGGTCTCGACTCCGCCCGGGGATACGCGGCCCTTTACTACCCCTGGGTGCGGGTGCTCCCGGCCGACGGCGGCCGTCCCCTGCTGGTCCCCCCGTCGGGGCACGTGTGCGGTGCGATCGCCCGCGTCGACGGGCAGGCGGGTGTGTTCAAATCCCCCGCCAACGTGCCGCTCAACGGCGTCGTCGGCATCCAGCCGGGCGCCGGCCTGACCAACGCCGAGCAGGGGGAGCTCAACCTCGCCGGGATCAACGTGATCCGGGTCTTCCAGAGCGGCGGCCGCCCGATGCTGTGGGGGGCGAGGACCACGGCGACCGACCGCAACTGGCAGTACGTGAGCGTGCGGCGGCTGTTCCTGTTCCTGGAGGAGTCGATCCAGGAGGGCATCGCCTGGGCGGTGTTCGAGCCGAACGACCTCGGGCTCTGGCAGCGGCTCAAGCGCTCGCTGGACGCCTTCCTCAACACGCAGTGGCGCGACGGCGCGCTTTTCGGCGCGACGGCCGAAGAGGCCTACTACGTCCGCATCGACGAGACCCTCAACCCGTTCAGCGAACGCCAACTGGGCCGCCTGCACATGGAGATCGGCGTCCAGCCGGCCTTCCCCGCCGAGTTCGTCGTCGTCCGCATCGGCATCTGGGACGGCGGCGCCGAGGTCAGCGAAGGCTGACGAGAGGAGGTCCCGCCATGGCGCGCGTGGATCCGTACCGCAACTACAACTTCCTGGTGGAACTGGACGGCATCCGCCAGGCCGGGTTCACCGAGTGCACGGGCTTCGGAGCCTCGGTCGAGCCCCACGAGTACCGCGAGGGCAACCAGGCCCCCTCGGTGCGCAAGCTGCCCACCATGACCAAGTACAGCAACATCACGCTGAAGTGGGGGCTCACCGACGGCCGTGAGCTGTTCGACTGGTTCTCCGACATCGCCAGTGGCCGGATCCGGCGCAGGAACGGCAGCATCGTGGTGATCGACATCGACGGGGTCACCGAGAAGGTCCGCTGGAACTTCTTCGACGCCTGGCCCACCAAGTGGGACGGCCCCGACTTCAACGCCACCGGCAACGCCGTGGCCATCGACATGCTGGAACTGGCCTACGAACGCCTGACGAGAGGCTGACCGTGATCGCCACAGAGCACGACTTCCGCCTGCCCATCGGATTCCTCGACGAGGACGGCACGCTGCACCGCGACGGCGTGATGAGGCTGGCCACCGCGGCCGACGAGATCCTGCCCCTGCGGGACGCGCGAGTGCAGGGCAACGAGGCGTACCTCATCGTCATCCTGCTGTCACGAGTGATCACCCGGCTCGGCGCGCTGCCCGTGGTGACGCCGAAGGTGGTGGAGAACCTGTTCGCCGCCGACCTTGCCTACCTGCAGGAGTTCTACAACCAGGTGAACCTGACCGGCGACCCGCGCATCCGGGTGTCATGCCCGAGTTGCGCGCACGACTTCGAGTCGGAGCTGAGCGGCCCGGGGGGATCTCCGGCTACCTCCTCGACGCTCTCTACGAAGAGGTAGCCTTCCTCGCCTTCCACTTCCACTGGCCCCGCTCGGAGGTCCTGGAGCTGGAGCACTCCGAGCGGCGGCGCTGGGTCGCCGAGATCTCGGCGCTGAACGCCCGCCTTACCGAGGCGGCGGGGTGACCGCCATGCTGGGCCGGGCTCTCGGCGTGCGCTCGTGGGCGCGGGCGTTGTCGGCGCGGTGGCGTCTTGCGCCGGTGCGGCGTCCGGCGCCGCCGCTGACCCTGGCGGCGCGGGCCCGCCCGCTGCCATCGGCCGCCCGTCCCGCGGCGGCGCAGGTCGTCCTCAGGCCGCCGCCCGCGCGCGTGGCCGACC
>NZ_JBHTCG010000056.1:0-32672 GCF_042665155.1 Sphaerisporangium rhizosphaerae
GCACCGGCAGATCCAGGAGATCCTGCGCTGGTCACGGTGGCGCCGTCGACACCAGCATCAAGCCAGACGATCCCACTACCAGCGGAGATCCCAACGCTGATCTCAAAAGGTCACTGGAGTACTAGGCTGGAACGCGTGAACGAGCCGCGCCCCCCGGATCCCACTCCGCTGGAGACCAAGGACGCCGTGACGATCATCGCGGGCACGGGCCTGTGGGTGGTCGCGCTGGTCGTGCTGCTCATCCTCCGCCCGTCCCCCGACCACCAGTGGTGGATCTGGACGTGCGTGGCCGGCGTGGGCCTGGGCATCTTCGGGTACTGGTTCGTCCGCCGTCGCGACCGGCGCGCCGCACGCGCCGAGACGGCCCCGGACGGCGCCCGCGACGACGCCTCCGTCCCCGGCCGCACCCCGTCCTGAAAGCCCCGGCCGGAGACCGAAAGACCGGAAGCCGGACGGACCGGCCTGGCCTGACCGGAAACCAGACGGCCCGGCCTGGCCTGGCCTGAGGCTGGACCGAACGACCTGGCTGCGCCCGTCCTGCAAGGCCGGACGGGAAGCCTGCGGCCGGAGGAAAGCCCCGCCCCGGGCACGAGAGCCCGAGGCCGGAGGCGGTTCTGGGGCCGACGTCTACTACGGCCCGGGCTGGGGGTCCCCTGACCGCGCCCCCGTCGGGAGAGTCAGGGGGCGCGGCGCAAGGGTGGGGCCGTACGGCGGGGGTCAGCCGTCGAGGTCGGCCTCGGCGAGGAGAAGCGGCACGGCCTGCGGGTCGCGCAGCAGGGCGGCGACCGCGAGCCGGTCCCCCCACTGCCCGCTCGCCCAGGCCAGCCCGCGGGCGAGGCCCTCGACTCCGCTCGCGTGGACGACGCCCTCGTGGAACCGCCACGGCACCGGCACGCCGTCCACGGTCAGCTCGGCGTGCTCGACGTAGCTCGACGGCGACGAGGGCAGCAGCGAGCGCACCTGCGCGGGCACCGGCCGTTCGCTCCCGGACGAGGTGATCTCCGCGGCGACCTCCTCGCCGATCACCGGCAGGTCGAGAAGCTCCGACAGCGCTTCTGCCAGGTCGAACGGGGCCAGCACGAGCGGGCGGGAGGCCACCAGCGGCAGCAGGTCGGGCGCCTCGACGACGACCGGACCGCCCGTGGCGGTCAGCCCTTCGGGAACCGGGCCGCCGTTGCCGCCGACGGGATGCCCGTCCTCGGCGTCGGCGACGACGATCTCGCCGTTCAGCACGGCCCGGACGGCGGTGGGCGGCGCCACCCTGGCGGGCTCCACGGCCGCGAGGGCCATCCACAGCGACCGGAGCTGGGCCCGGTCGACCTCCAGCGACGGGTCGGCCAGCAGGTCGAGCAGTTCGTCGGGACCGCCGTGGGAGGCCAGCAGCTCGGCCAGCGTCGTGCGCACGCCGATGAGCGCGAGCGCCGTTTCGTCCATCCCCTGGGGGGCGTCGCCGTACAGGCCGTACAGCAGCGGGTCGCCGGAGGGCAGGCGCAGCGAGGTGGGCCGTCCGCCGTCGAGCACGGGGTGACGTGACAGCCACCAGGCGGTGTAGGAGGGCACCTCGACGACCTCGCCGGCGACCAGCGCGCGCAGCGGCTGGAGCGCGGCGCGCAGCGGCGGACGCGACAGCAGCGCCAGCGCCGAGGGCCATTCGGCGACGTACTCCAGGTCGCGGATCGCGGCGAACTCGCGCGCGACCGGCGGCACGTCGGCTTCGGGCAGCAGGTCGAGCACGGCCTCCAGCCATTCGTCCTCGGCGTCGAGGTCGTGGTCGCACTCGTCGGGGTCGAGCAGCACGTCGGAGTCGTTGACCACGGCGAAGCCGTCCAGCACGCCGGCGGCCGACAGCACGCGCGAGCCGTAGCGCTCGACCAGGTCGGGGGCGGCGACGCCGAACGGGACGTCCTGGTCGATCAGCTTGGCCAGCGACCCCTCGCCGAGCAGCAGCTCTCCCGCGGGGTACAGCTCGCCGTCGGCTCCGCGCAGGGCCAGCGCCGACAGCCACGGGGCCTCGCCGGCCGACAGCCCGGCGGCGTCGACCAGCGCGAGCACGGCCTGCGCCACGGGCTCGGGGTCGGCGCTGTCGAGCGACTCCGAGACGGTGGCGCGGGTCAGCGGGTCCTCAAGCACGCTCCTCGGGGTCGCCTCGGCGGCGCCGAGCCGCAGCAGCAGCGGGTGGGCGGCCTCGGGGTGGACGACGCGCAGCCCGAGCGGGCCGAGGAGCGCGGGGTCCAGGGAGGACCCCTCGCTGAGCAGCAGCGTGCCGCGCGGGCCGCGCACGAGGCGGCCGTCGGCGAGCGGGACGGGTACGGCGCCGAGGGCCTCGCGGTCGTCGGCGGGCACCACGTCGTACAGCGACCGCCACCAGCCCGGGGTGGTGTCCTCCACGGCGTCGCCGGACAGCAGGTCGATCACGTCGGACAGCTCCAGGCGCCGGACGCCCAGGGCGTTCAGGGCCGGGTGCCGCGACGCCCACCCGGCCGGCAGCAGGCCGGGCACCACGTACGCGATCTTGTCGAGGAACTCGGCGGGACCGGCCACGACCGACGCCTGCCGGCCGGACACGACGTACGGCGCCTCGCCCTCGGCGGGCGCGGCCTGCGCGGCCGGTGTCCGCGTCCCGGCGTCCTTGGCGTCCCCGGTGCCGCCCTGGTCGGCGGGCGGGGAGAGCGCCGGGAGCAGCGGGGTGTCGGGCAGGCGGCGCAGGATGGCCCGCCGGATCGCCGCGTCCAGCTCGGCCTTGCCCATCAGCCCGGGAACCAGGTCGAGCAGGCGGGGGGTGCGCGGCAGCGTGGCGAGCAGCCGCAGGTAGGTCTCGGCGGCCCGCTCTACCAGGAAGTCGGTGAGCGGTCCCGCGGCGACGTGCCGCCGGTCGGTGGCCAGGGGGAAGGTGGCGATGAGCAGCGCGGGCAGGTCCAGGGGCTCGTCGCTCGGCGTCGGGGCGTGCACCACCGGGGCGACGTCCTTGGGCAGGTCGCCGTGGGCGGCGGGGACGGCCCAGCGGACCAGCCAGGTGGGGCGGGCGCGCTCTTCGGTGGGACGTCCGGCGAACAGCTCGGCGACCTGCTCGGGGGTGAAGCGGCCGGACTCCTCGACCACCTGCCAGCCGTCGGCGGTGACCGTGCGCGTCTCGCCGCCGGCCTCGATCTCGATCACCGTGAGCGCGGGCATGGCGAGCATCAGCGCCGGGCCGGTCTCGTCGAGCATCTGGCGCACGGCCGGTTCGACGGTCGGGTCGCGCAGGGGCAGGCGCACGACGGTGTCGAAGCCGTCCGGCACAGGCACCGGCCCGGCCTCGAACGGCAGGCGCAGCAGCGGCACGTGCCCGCCGCGGACGCCCAGCTCGGTGGCCAGGGCGGGCTCGGCGGCGACGAGCGCGGCGGTCTCGGACCGCGACCAGCGGACCGCGCCGGTCGCCCGGGAGGCGATCACCGGCTCGTCGCAGACCGACACGACGGCCGCGAAGCCGACGCCGAACCGGCCGATGGAGCCGGTCTCGTCGCGCTTGGCGGACACCCGGAGCGTGGCGAGTCCTTCGACGCCGGACTCGTCCAGCGGGGCTCCGGTGTTGGCGGCGCTCAGAACGCCGTCGCGCAGGGTCAGCCGCAGCCGCCCGGGGACGCCCGCGCGCGCGGCGGCGTCGGCGGCGTTCTGCGCCAGTTCGACGATCAGGCGGTCGCGGTAGCCGCCGAGGGCGAAGTCCTCCTCGGCGTTGGCGTCCTCGCGGAAGCGCGCGGGCGAGGCCGTCCACGCGGCGAGGACGGTGTCGCGCATGCGTTCGGTGCCAAAGATGTCAGTCACCAGTCATGTCCAAAGGTGGAGGAGACGGGCCGGCCGCCCCCGTGCCGGCGATCGGATGGTTCGCGGCCTGCGACCCCGGGGACGACGCCCCAGGACCACGGCCCTGTGCAACGTCCCCCCGAAGCCCATGGCGCGGGGAACGGCATCCCCGGATCCACGACCCTGAGGAACGACACCCCCGGACCTACGACCCCGTGGGACGGGACCTCCGGGCCTATGACCCTGAGGAATCGCGTCCCCGGGCCACGACCTTGAGGGATGCCGGTGGCCCCGGGGCCGGCCGGTGAGGGGGCCGGACGGCGTGCCCGGTGACCGGCCGCCTTCACCGGGACGCGGCCGGCGGTCAGGAATGGCCGAGCGGCTCGGCGCCTTCGTCGTCGACCGACCCCGCGGCGGGGACGCTCTCCTCGGGCATCAGGTCGTAGCCGAGATCGTCCAGGATGGGCATCGGCTGCTCGGCGGAGGGGGGAGCGATCACGGCGGCCTCGGAGTGCGCGCCGCACCCGTGGTCGGCGGCGACGACCTTGCCGTCGTCGGGCGCGTACTCGTTGGCGCAGACGCCGAAGCCCAGGCGCAGCGCGCCGGCGAGCGGCCAGTAGAAGCCGCAGGTGGAGCACTGCGCGGGCGCGGCATGGGCGAGCGGGGTGTGCGGGCCGGAGTCGCCGGCGTGCCAGCGGTGCACGGCGCGGTCACGCCCGATCGCCGACAGGACCCGAGCCCGGCCGAGGCCGTACTCGAAGATCATCTGCCGGTCGGCGTCGTCGTCGGTCTCGGTGAACCCGGGCGCGAGGCGGTCGTCGTCGTCGGAGGTCGGCAGCAGGTCGCCGACGCCGAGGTCGCCGGGGAGCAGTCGCTCGCTCCACGGCACCCAGGCCGGCGGGAGCAGCGCGCCCGCACCCGGCAGCAGCACGGTCTCGCTGATGGTCACGTTACGCGCGCGGGAGGCACGGGTCACGGTGATGGCCCAGCGCCAGCCGCGGTAAGCGCGGTCGAGACAGGCGAAGTAGTGCGTGACGACGCGCTCACCCTCGGCCTGGAAACCGAGATGCTCGCCCACCTCGCCGGGGCGGGCGATCTCCTCGGCGGCGGCCCGCGCCGGCTCCACGGCTGCGGCGCAAGCCTGGTCGGCGGTGAAGGTGCGGGAACGAGTGCGGTTCACATGTCAATTCTCACCCATGCGGCGAGCGGACATCACGCGTATGGGTCGGGTAAGACTGGAAACCGAAGCGGCACGCCATCAACCGGAAGATCCACCGCCAAGGAACCGCCCGCACCGACTCGCCCGCCCGGGCCACGGGCACCTGAGTAGACAAGAACGCGGACGGGCCGGGCGGCGGAGATCCCCGGCGGCGACGAGCGAGCAGGAAGGGGAAACGCGTGCGACGTCCGGCCACCGGTACGAGCACCGGCGCTTCCCCCGCAGGCGTGTGATGGCGGCGTCCTGGCATCGTGGGCGGGCATCGCTGGGGCGCGCGGGGCGCGCCGTGGCGGACGCGGGCCGCGGCGCCGTCCGCGCCGGTCGCTCGGCCGCCCGTAACACCGCGGGCGCGGGACGGTCGGTCGCCCGTGGGACGGCGCGCGCCGGCCGTGGGATGGGGCGGGCGACGCGCAAGCTGACCCACGCCCAGGGCGCCGGCCGCACCGGGCTGGGCCGCCTGATCGAGCTGACGGCGGCCCACAGCGCCGGGGACGCGCTCATCACGGTCGGCCTGGCCGGCACGCTGCTGTTCGGCCTGCCCGTGGACCAGGCGCGCGGCCAGGTCGCGCTGTACCTGCTGATCACGATGGTGCCGTTCGCCGTGGTGGCGCCGTTCGTCGGGCCGGTCCTCGACCGGTTCCGGTCGGGGCGCCGGTACGTCATGGCGGGCACGCTGTTCGCGCGGGGGCTGCTCTGCTGGGCCATGGCGGCGGCGATCGGCCCGGCCGACGGGCTGACGCTGTTCCCCGCCGCACTGGCCGTCCTGGTGCTGTCGAAGGCCTACAACGTCTCGCGGGCCGCCATCATGCCGAGCGTGCTGCCCGCCGACATCACGCTGGTCACGGCGAACGCGCGGGTGGCGCTGTTCTCGCTGGTGAGCGCCGCGCTCGCGGCGCCGGTGGCGGTCGGCCTGACCGCGTGGCCGGGCGCCGCCTGGCTGCTGCGCGTCACCATGGTGATCTTCCTGGTGGCGGGGGTGGCCGCCGTACGGCTGCCCCGCCACGTCGACGCCCCCGATCTCGACCTGGACGACGAGGCCGCCGAGGAGATCGCGGACGGCGCCGCGAGCGAGCCCCCGGACGGCCGCGCCGCCGACCACCCGGAGGGTCAGGCCGGTGGGCCGCCGGACGATGACGGCGACAGGGCCAGGCTCAGGGACGGTGACGGCGACCGGGCCGGGCTCAGGAGCGGCGACCAGGGCGGGAGCAGGGCCGGGCGTGGCAGGGGGCGGGCGCGCTGGCGCACGCTGCTCAACGTGGGGCCGGTGGTGTCCGAGGCGATGCAGGCCAACGCCGCCATCCGCGTCCTGTCCGGCTTCCTGATCTTCTTCCTGCTCTTCCTCGTGCAGGACGGGAACATCCGGGGCACCGGCCTGCCCGAGCAGGTCATGATCGCGATTCTGGCGGGCGGCGCCGGGGCGGGCGGCCTGCTCGGCGCGGCGGTCGCGTCCTGGACGCGCGGTCGCTCCCCGCAGCTCATCGCGCTGATCGCGCTGGCGTTCTCCACGGTCGCGGTGGGGGCGGCGGCGTTCTTCTTCTCGTTGTGGACGGCCGTCGGGGTGGCGCTGGTCGCGGGTCTCGCCCAGGAGATCGGCAAGCTGGCGCTGGACGCGACCGTCCAACGGGAGATCGGCGAGGAGGTCCGGTCCTCCACCTTCGGCGTCGTGGAGGCGCTGCTGCAGATCGCCTGGGTGGGCGGCGGCCTGGCCGGGCTGATGTTGTCGCTGCTCTCGGGCCCCTCGGCCGGTCCCGTGGGCCTGGCGGTGGTGACGGCCGCGCTGGCCGCCGCGCTGCTCTGGCTGGTCCTCACGCGGCGCCGGCGGCTGCGCGCCCACACCGAGCGCGTCCTCGCCGAGCACGGGCCCGGCTCACCCGGCGCCAAGCTTGGAACGACCAAGCCGTTGACCAATCCCCATCACTGAGGCGCGCCTGTGGGCGGGCATGACGGTGAGGCCCCATCGTGACCTTGATGAATGGGGCGGGGAGAGGAGCGCGGACGCCTGCGCTCAGGCGTCGATGTCGTCGGCGACGGCCCGCAGCACCGTCGCGATCTTCTTGGCGTGCGCGGCGTCGGGGTGCTTGCCCCTTTGGTACGAATTAGAGACGTCATCGAGCAGTTTGATCAGGTCCTCGACGATGACGACGAGTTCGTCCGGCTTCTTGCGCTTACCTTTCGGCTTCACGGTCTTGGCGAGCGTCGGCGGCTGCTCCAGTACGCGGACCGAAAGCGCCTGCTGGCCACGGCGGCCCTCGGCCACGCCGAACTCGACCTTCTGACCCGGCTTGAGCGCTTCCGTGCCTTTGGGAAGCGCTGATGAATGTACGAACACCTCTCCGCCGTCGTCGCGGGTGAGGAATCCGAAGCCCTTGTCAGCGTCGTACCACTTGACCTTGCCAGTAGGCACAGGGGTGACCTCGTTCAGACTGTCATGAATGGTAATGGATGTAGGTTATGCCCACCGGGGGCATCACATGACCGTCGAAACGGCCCTGATTTCCGGGCTCCGCGAGACGCACCAGGCGTTGTACCAGCTTCCGAAGCGCGTCAGATCGGGCAGCACCACATCAGCTCCGTGATCTTGCAGCGCCTGCTCGGTGTACGGGCCCGTCGCCACGGCGACGCTCACCGCGCGCCCCGCCCGGGCCGCCTCGATGTCGGCCACGTGGTCTCCGACATAGGCGGCGGCGCCGAAGCGGGAGATCGCCACGCCCTTGGCCGCGCCGAACACCGATCCCACCACCTCGTCGACGTCCAGGCCCAGCGTCTCGACGGTCCGGCCGGCCCCGACGATGTGCTTGCCGGTGACCACGATGACCCGCCCGCCGCGCCGGCGGACCTCCGCGACGGCCTCGGCGGCTCCGGCCATCGGCGTGGTCATCGCGACCGCGACGTCCGGATACAGGGAGCGGTACAGGGCCGCGGCGGCCGGGACCGCCTCCGCCGGCAGCCAGTGGGCCAGCTCCTGCTCCAGCGGCGGGCCGAGCCGTTCGACCACGACGGCGGTGTCGATCGGCACGCCGAGACGGCGCGCCACCTCCTCGTACACCGCCGCGATCCCGGCGCGGGTGTCGGCGAGCGTCAGGTCAAGGTCGAATCCCACAGAACACACCCTTGAAGGATGCCAAATGGACGGCACCCCGCGAACCCCTACGGCTCGGGCGACCCGCGACGCCGATTCGACGGGAACTGACACACTTTGACCACATAAGGTCGGGGCCGGAGGTGACCACGGGCAATGACCAGATCGACGCGCGAACGGATCATCGACGAGTCCCTCAGGCTCTTCGCCGAGCGCGGCTACTCGGCGACGTCGGTCGCCGAGATCGAGGCCGCCTCAGGGCTGTCCCCCGGGGCCGGCGGCCTGTACCGGCATTTCCGGTCCAAGTACGAGGTGCTGGCGGCCGCGATCAACGAGCACGCCGCCCGCACCCGTTCACAGGTCACCGAGGCGCTGGTCGAGGTGGAGGCCGTCGGCACGTCGATACCGATCGAGGAGCGGCTGGACCGCCTGTGCCGGGCCGGGCTGGCCAAGGTCCGCGACGAGAGCCGGCTCACCCGCGTCTTCTTCCGCGACCTCAGCCAGTTCCCCGAGCTGGTCGCCGTCGTCCGCGAGGGCCTGCTCCAGCCCATGTTCGACGCGATCACGACGTGGTTCCGCACCCAGCCGGAGTACGCGGACGCCGACCTCGACTGGCCGGCGATCGGCGCCGTGCTGGGGGGCGCGGTGGTGCACTACCGGCTGTTCCAGGAGACCGTCGGCGAGCCTCCGGGACGGGCCGACCGCGACCGTTTCGTCGCCTCGTGGGTGCGCCTGTCGCTCGGGCTGATCAGCGCAGGACGCCCAGCGTCTGCCGCCGGGGTGGCGGAGGTGGCGGGTTGAACAGGCGATAGGCCAGCCAGGCCACGCCGCCTGCCGCGCCCAGCATGAACATCAGCCCGCTGACGTGCCAGAACGAGGTGACGAACGCCGTGAAGCCGTCGCCGGGCGTCTCAGGGGCCCGCAGGGCGCCGAGCAGGACGCCGCCCACGACATAGGCCATGATCGGCGTGAACAGCCCCGTCATCCGGTCTTTGAACACCCACGCGTCGCAGGACAGCACCGTCAGCGCGGCCAGCGCCCACACCAGCACGGGCACGGGGAAGATCGCGATGGACGGCAGGGGAAACGGCACCAGCAGGCCCGACAGCAACAGCAGGGCCATGCCCACGACGGCGCGGCGGTCGTTGGCCAGGACGGTCCGCGCGTCGCGCCCGTCGGCGGCCTTGGGCACGGCCATCGCGCCCCGGCCGAACCGGCGCAGCAGCGGAGCCGGCGCGTCGCGCGGCACGGGACGGCGCGCTCCGGGGGCGGCGCCGCGAGGCAGCGGGCGCGGGGGCCTCGGCGGGCGGGGCGGCCGCACGGGACCCACCGGCCGGTCGTCGTCCACCACGGCGGGAAGGACCTCGGTCGCCGAGTCGCCGAACTCGTCGCCGGCGGCGGAACCGACGACAGGACCGGTCGCGGGGCCGGAGACCGGCACCGGGGGGAAGACCGACGTGGCGGCCTCCTCCACCGGCGCGACCGGCGGGCCCTCGGCGCCGTCCGGGCCGGGCCCCCCGCCCTGGGGCGACACGGAGGAGGCGGACGACGGGGAGCCGGGCCGTACGGAACCGGGCCGCGTGGACCCGGCGGCCGGACGCGACAGGGACGAAGGAGGGGACAGAGACGAAGGCCGGGACACGGCCCCAGGACGGCCGCCGCGGACGCCGCCGGGACGCCGCACGCCGGCGGCCCGCCGGGCGGGCTCAGGCTCGGCGCCGGTCAGCCGCGCGACCTCCCGCTGCAGCAGGACCGCGGGATCGCCGAACCGGGCGAGCACTCTGCGCACGGCCGCCGGGTCTTCGCTGCCCCGGCGTTCCTCCTCGATGCGTGCGCGCAACCGCTGCACGAAGTCGAGGCGCTGATCGGTGCGGAGCACGCCGTGGGCGGCGTCCGCCACCTTGGCGACGTACTCGAGGACCAGCTGATCGGCGCGCTCGATCACTCTCGCCATACTGCCCCAGCGCTCCGGCCCGCGCACCGTTTCGCGGAAATGACCATCCTCACCGCTCCCCATGCCTCGCCCTCGCGCCTCCCTTCCGGACGCCGCCGCGGCCGGGTGCGGGCGAACACCGGTGATCAGGCTGGCGTACGACGGCCCATGGGCTCCTACCATGGAGGGGACGCTCCCACGGCGTGGGGCGTGCGGCGGATGCCGGTGGACAGGGGGTTCGGTGGAGCGATGAACACCGAGTTCACCGATTGGCTGCGCGGCCTCGGCGACGACCGGCTGCGGGCCCTGGTCGCGGCCCGTCCCGAGCTCATCACCCCGGTTCCCGCGCACGTCGAGGGCCTGGCGATCCGGGCGACCAGCCCGTCGGCCACCGGCAGGGCTTTGGACCGGCTCGACCGCTTCGCCCTGGCCGTGGTCGAGACGCTGCTGGTCATGACCGCCGAGGACGGTCCCGGCCTGTCGCAGGACGACCTGCGCGCGGCGATGGCCGGCGCGGTGCCCGAGCAGGATGCCGCGCGGCTGGACGGGCCGCTGCGCGAGGCCGTCGACGGGCTGCTGTCGCTCGGCCTGGTCTTCGGCCCCGCCTCGGCCCTGCGGCTGGCCCCTGGCGTGCGGGACGTCTCGGAGTCCCCTGCCGGGCTCGGGCCGCCGGTGGCCGAGGTGTTCCGGCACCACCCGCCCGAACGGCTGCGCGAGCTGATCCAGGCCATCCACCGCGGCGACACCGGCCGCGAGGAGGCCGTCCCCGAGCGCCTGGCGGGCCTGCTCGCCGAGGGCGGCATCGTCGAGCGCCTGCTGGGCGACGTCGGCCCGCAGGCCCGCGCCGCGCTGGAGGAGCTCGCGTGGGGCCCGCCGACCGGCCGCCTGCCCAACGCCCGGCGTGAGGTCACCGTGGCCACCGCGCAGTCGCCGATCGAGCAGTTGCTCGCCCGGGGCCTGCTCGCCGCGACCGGCGAAGAGAGCGTCGTCCTGCCTCGTGAGGTCGCGCTGGTGCTGCGCGGCGGGCGGGTGCACCGCGACCTGCGCCCCTGCGCCCCGCCGCTGGAGGGCGCCGAACGCGACCGGTCCCTGGCCGACCGCACGGCCGCCGGCCAGGCGTTCACCTTCGTGCGCATGGTCGAGGAGCTGTGCGAGCACTGGAGCGTGGACGGGCCGGGCGTTCTGCGCGCGGGCGGCGTCGCCGTGCGCGACCTGAAGCGCACCGCGCAGCTTCTCGACCTGCCCGAGTGGACGGCCGCCCTGGTGGTGGAGGTCGCCTACGCCGCGGGCCTGGTGGCCTCCAGCGCGCCGGTGGACGGCGAGTGGCTGCCCACGACCGGCTACGACGTCTGGCGGGTGAAGGCGACCGAGGACCGCTGGGAGGTGCTGGCGTCGAACTGGCTGGCCGGTGACCGCGTGCCCGGCCTGGTCGGCGAGCGTGACGACCGCGACCGCCTGCTGAACGTCCTGCATCCCGAGCTGCGCCGTCCGGCCGCGGCGGAGGTGCGGCTGCGGACGCTGCGGGTGCTCGCCTCGGCCGCCGCGGGGCTCGCCCCCTCCGCCGCCTCGGTGCGCGAGCGGCTGGCGTTCGAGCAGCCCCGCCGCCGGGGCGCCTACCGCGACCGGCTGGTCGACTTCACCCTGCGCGAGGCCGAGCAGCTCGGGCTCACCGGGCTCGGCGCGCTGTCCCGCTTCGGCCGCGTGCTGCTCCCACCGGCCACCGCGGGCGAGCCCGCCCGGCTGCTGGCGCCGCTGCTGCCCGAGCCGGTCGACCACGTGCTGCTCCAGGCCGACCTGACGGCCGTCGCGCCGGGTCCGCTCACCAGCGACCTGGGACGCTGGCTGTCGCTGGCCGCCGACGTCGAGTCCAAGGGCGGCGCGACGGTCTACCGGTTCGGCGAGGAGTCGGTCCGGCGGGCGCTGGACGCCGGGTCCAGCGCGGACGAGCTCCTCACCACGCTCGAGAGGCATTCCACGACGCCGGTGCCGCAGCCGCTGCGCTACCTGGTGGCCGACGTCGCCCGCAGGCACGGCCGCGTCCGGGTCGGCACGGCGGGCTCCTACGTGCGCTGCGACGACCCGGCCGTGCTGGACGAGGTGATGGCCGACAAGCGCGCCGTGCCGCTGCGGCTGCGCCGGCTCGCGCCCACGGTGATCGCCTCGCGCAGCTCGCGGGCCGTGGTGGTCGACACGCTGCGGGCCCTCGGGTACTCCCCGGTCGCCGAGTCGTCCGAGGGCGACGTGCTGGTGACCCGGGCCGACGCCAAGCGCACCGAGCGCCCGCCGGCGGCCCGCCCCGCGCCGGGCGCGGCCGGTCCCGAGGCCGACGTGGTGGCGGCGGCCGTCCGGGCGATCAGGGCCGGCGACGACGCCCACCAAGCGCGCAGGCAGACGGTGGCGGCCCCCGACGGGCAGGTGCCGCGTTCTCCTTCGACGGGCACGGTGATGGCGCTGCAGGAGGCCATCCGGCAGGGCACGCGCGTCTGGATCGGCTACATGGACTCCCAGGGGCACGCCACCAGCCGCATCCTGGAGCCGGCCCGCATGGAGGGCGGCTATCTGACGGCCTACGACGAGACGCGCGCGGCGGTCCACCGGTTCGCGCTGCACCGCATCACGGGCGTCGCCGACGTCAACTGACGGGCGCCCGCGCCGTCCAGGGGGATCACGTTCCCGGCATTGCCAGGGCACGACAACCCCATGGCGTGGTAAATGTTGATCAGCTCCACCATCATCAGAATTGAGACGATCTTGAGCAGCGGCACTCCCGAGCCCGCCGGGCACTCCCCGAACGGCTGGCAGAGTCCCCCCGGATCGCAGGACGGCAACGGCGGCCCGTCGTCGCCTTACGACCAGGGATACGGCCGGCAGCAGTACGGCGGACCGACGCCGTACGACCAGAGCGGCCCCGCGCAGCAGCCCTACGACGCGTACGGCACGCCGGGGCAGGGGTCCTACGACCAGCAGCCCTACGGCTCCCCCGGGCAGCAGCCCTACGGCGCGCCCGCGCGGCAGGCCTATGACGCCTACGGTGCCGGGGGACAGCCGTACGACCAGCAGCAGTACGGCGCCGCGGGGCAACCGTACGACCAGCAGTACGGCGCCTCCGGGCAGCCGTCGTACCCGGCCGGCGGGCAGCAGCCCTACGGCCAGCCGGGCTACGGCCAGCCGGGCTACGGCGACCCCGGTTACGCCCAGCAGGGTTATGGCCAGCCCGGTTACGGACAGCCCGGGTACGACCAGCAGTACGGGTACGCGACCCCCTACCCGCCCTACGGTCACCCGGCCAGGCCGGCGGGCGACGGGCCTCGCACCCACGCCATCGTCGCCCTGGTCATCAGCATCGTGCTGGCCATGAGCTGCTATGTCTCGCTGGGTGGCATCGCCGGAGCCGTGCTGTCCGGCATCGCGCTCGGCAAGGCGGACACCGAACCCGACCGCGCGCGGTCGCTGCTGAAGTGGGGCTGGGTCGCCATCGGCGTCAACATCGGCCTGGTGATCATCGGCGTCGCCGTCATCATCGTCATCGGCGTCACCTCCAGTTGACCGCGAGGCGCCCTCGCCGCACGGCGGCGGGGCGCCCGCGGCCCCGGACATCTCCCGCGCAACGCCGTAGCGGCGTCAAGGCGCGGGAAAGCGGGACTGATCCGGGCCGCCGTCTTGTTGGATAAGCGGACGGGACCGCCGGCACGGTGGCCGTACGCGAACCCCAGGAGATCGAAACGTGTCTGATGGCCCGCTGATCGTCCAGTCGGACAAGACGCTGCTGCTCGAGGTCGAGCACGAGAGGGCGGACGACTGCCGCAAGGCGATCGCGCCGTTCGCCGAGCTCGAGCGGGCGCCCGAGCACGTCCACACCTATCGCGTCACCCCGCTCGCGCTGTGGAACGCCAGGGCCGCCGGGCATGACGCCGAGCAGGTCATCGACGCGCTGATCGGCTTCAGCCGCTACCCGGTGCCGCACGCCCTGCTGGTCGACATCGCCGAGACGATGTCCCGGTACGGCAGGCTCCGCCTGGAGAAGAGCGACCACCACGGCCTGACGCTGACCAGCACCGACAAGGCCGTGCTGGAAGAGGTGCTGCGGTCCAGGAAGATCCAGCCGATGCTGGGCGAGCGCATCGGCGAGGACGTCGTGGCGGTGCACCCGAGCGAGCGCGGCAACATCAAGCAGGCCCTGCTGAAGATCGGCTGGCCGGCCGAGGACCTCGCGGGGTACGTCGACGGCGAGCACCACCCGATCACGCTGGCCGAGGATGGCTGGCACCTGCGCCCCTACCAGCGGGAAGCGGCCGACGCCTTCTGGCACGGCGGTTCGGGGGTCGTGGTGCTGCCGTGCGGCGCCGGCAAGACCCTCGTCGGCGCGGCGGCGATGGCGCACGCCGAGGCGACCACGCTGATCCTGGTGACCAACACCGTCTCCGCCCACCAGTGGAAGCAGGAGCTGCTCAAGCGCACCTCGCTCACCGAGAGCGAGATCGGCGAGTACACCGGGACCAAGAAGGAGATCCGCCCGGTCACCATCGCCACCTACCAGGTGATGACGACCCGCCGCCAGGGCGTGTACCGGCACCTGGAGCTGTTCGACGCCCGCGACTGGGGCCTGGTCATCTACGACGAGGTGCACCTGCTGCCCGCGCCGATCTTCCGAATGACCGCCGACCTGCAGGCCAGGCGGCGGGTCGGGCTGACCGCGACGCTGGTCCGCGAGGACGGCCGCGAGGGGGACGTGTTCTCCCTCATCGGCCCCAAGCGGTACGACGCGCCCTGGAAGGAGATGGAGAACCAGGGCTGGATCGCGCCGGCCGACTGCGTGGAGGTGCGGGTCACCCTCACCGACCAGGAGCGGCTGGCCTACGCCATGGCCGAGCCCGAGGAGCGCTACCGCTTCTGCGCGACGACCCCGTCCAAGGCGCACGTCACCGAGACGCTGGTGCGGCGGCACGCGGGCGAGCAGGTGCTGGTCATCGGCCAGTACATCGACCAGCTGGACGAGCTGGCCGAGCACCTCGACGCGCCGGTGATCAAGGGGGAGACGCGGGTCAAGGAACGCGAGCGGCTGTTCCAGGCGTTCCGCGACAAGGAGATCAAGGTGCTGGTGGTCTCCAAGGTGGCGAACTTCTCGATCGACCTGCCGGAGGCGTCGGTGGCCATCCAGGTGTCGGGGACGTTCGGATCGCGCCAGGAGGAGGCGCAGCGGCTCGGCCGGGTGCTGCGCCCGAAGGCGAGCGGCGGGGGCGCGCGCTTCTACTCCGTGGTCAGCCGGGACACCGTCGACCAGGACTTCGCGGCGCACCGCCAGCGGTTCCTGGCCGAGCAGGGGTACGCGTACCAGATCATCGACGCGGACGACGTGCTCGCCAGCGAGTGATCTTCGCTGAGCGGCACGCCGCCGACCCCCCAACCCGTCCCAGGAAAGGCTCCCCCCAGGCGACGGGCATTCAGGTCCAGGAAATACCGTGGGCCCTGTTCAACCACATCACCCCCTCGCTTATTGGCTGCCTCGGCGCCAACTGCGACATACCCCCATGATTCAATCGAATCACAAGGTTTGTCCCGCTTTTTCAGGATTTTGAGAGAAGCTAACGCAACGTGTCGGCCAGATCACCGACCGACTAACCCGCCGACGTAAAGCACGGCCAGGGCTATTAGCCAGGAAGCGGTCGCGATTCCCACAAGTATCAGCGACTTTTCTGGATATCTGCGCATTAGGGGTGGCAGAAGACCGCCCGCCGTGCCGATGGCCCCGAGGAACGCGAAGAGGCCGGACAGCATCGACACCAGGGTCAGGCGGTCCATGCACGCGTCCGGCATCTCGCCGGTCCCGCAGAACGCCGCCAGCCCCCAGCCCGCGAAGACCGACAAGGTCCACAGGCCGCCGAGCAGCGTGTTCGCAAGAGCGGGAATGACCGGGGACACCGCCACCGGGGCTCGCATCGTCACCCTCACTCGAGTACCCAAAGGTCAAGACCAGGCAAACTCCGCACAAGCGTCGCATCGTACGCCCGTCGCTCCGGCGCGGCCGACGAGCACGCACCCCGAGCGACGTAAGCATATAAGCTTGTGGGTTCGCTGCCTTTGTCAACCACCTCCGTCCCTCAAGGAGCGCTTCGGCATGCCCGGACACCAATTGGCCCCCGACATATCCGGCGACGACTCCACCAGTCACCCAGACGATCCCGCCGGCGTGCTGCGGGCGGAACGCGACCACCTGACCGCCTCCCGCGCCGCGCTGCGCGCCATGCGCGAACACGCCCAGTCGCTGTCCGCCGACGCCGCCGGCGACTGGGTCTCCCAGCAGGTGCTGCAGGGCCTGCTGGACCAGCGGGTCGCCGCCCTGGCCGACCACCCCGACACCCCGCTGTTCTTCGGCCGCCTCGACCGGGCCGGCGACGACGACCTGCCCCTGACCATCCACGTCGGCCGCCGCCACGTGCACGACGACCACAGCCGGCCCCTGGTGATCGACTGGCGTGCGCCGGTCTCCCGCGCCTTCTACCAGGCGCGCCCGTCCGACCCGATGGGCGTGCTGCGCCGCAGGCGGTTCGGCTTCCACGGCGGCGAGCTGACCGCCTACGAGGACGAGCCCCTCGACCAGGGCGCCACGCTCCAGGAGTCGCGCATCCTCACCGAGGAGATCGAGCGGCCGCGCACCGGCCCCATGCGCGACATCGTCGCCACGATCCAGCCCGACCAGGACGAGATCGTCCGCGCCGAGGTCACCCAGACCGTCTGCGTGCAGGGCGCGCCCGGCACCGGGAAGACCGCCGTCGGCCTGCACCGCGCGGCCTACCTGCTGTTCACCCACCGCGAGAAGCTCGCCCGGTCCGGCGTGATGATCATCGGCCCGAACCGCGCCTTCCTCTCCTACATCTCCTCCGTCCTGCCCGCCCTCGGCGAGGTGAAGGTCGACCAGACCACCGTCGCCGGCATCCTCGGCGACCACGCCGCCCCCGAGGCGCCGGCCGTCGCGGCGCTCAAGGGCGACGCCCGCATGGCGCCGGTGCTCCGCCGGGCGTTGTGGCTGCACATCAGCAAGCCCGAGGAGGGCCTGCTGATCACCCGGGGCGTCAACCGCTTCCGCGTCCCCGACCACGAGGTGCGCGAGATCGTCGCCTCGCTGCGCGGCACCACCCGGTACGGCCCGGGGCGCGCCGCCCTGGCCCAGCGGCTCGCGCACGCGGTGCTGGTGCGCATGGAACAGCGCGGGGAGTCCCCCGACGACCGGGTGCAGGACGCCGTGGCCAGGTCCAAGCCCGTCAAGCAGCTCATCGACCAGATCTGGCCCCGGGTGACGCCCCAGCAGGTGCTGTTCCGGCTGCTCTCCGACGGCGACTTCCTCGCCGCCGCCGCCGCGAAGTCCGATCTGACGGCGGAGGAGTGCCAGAGGCTGCTCTGGGCCAAGCCCGCCCGGTCGTGGAAGTCCGCCCGATGGTCCGCCGCCGACGCCGCCCTGCTGGACGAGCTGGCCGACCTCATCGAGCGCACCCCCACCCTCGGGCACGTGGTCGTGGACGAGGCGCAGGACCTGTCGGCCATGCAACTGCGCGCGCTCGGCCGCCGCTGCCGCACCGGCTCGGCGACCGTCCTCGGCGACCTCGCCCAGGGCACCACCCCGTGGTCGGCCCGGTCCTGGGAGGAGGTGCTCGGCCACCTCGGCTTCACCGAAGGCGCGGTGACCGAGCTGACCCTCGGCTTCCGCGTCCCCCGCGAGGTGCTCGACTTCGCCGCCCGCCTGCTCCCCTCGGTCGCCCCCACGCTCGCCGCCCCGAGGTCGCTGCGCCCCGGCGCCGGGTCGCTGTCCCTGCGCCGCACCGCCGACCTGGACGCCGGCCTGGCCGCGGCCGCCCGCGAGGCCGCCGAGCGCGAGGGCTCCATCGGCGTGATCGCCGCCGACGCCTCGACCGACGCCGTCGCTGCCGTCCTGGCCGCCACGGGCCTCCCGCACGACCTGCTCGGCCCGGACGGGGTCCCCGAGCAGCGCGTCTCGGTGATCCCGGCCTCACTCGCCAAGGGCCTGGAGTACGACCACGTCATCGTCGTCGAGCCCGCCGACATCGCCGAGGCCGAGGAGCGCGGCCTCGCCCGCCTCTACGTCGTCCTCACCCGGGCCGTCACCTCCCTCACCGTCCTGCACACCCGCGACCTGCCCGCCGAACTCACCTGACCCCGACGCCGATTAGTGTGGCCCTCGTGACGGACGCGACTCACGGGGCTCCGACGGTACGGACCGGGACGGCGCAGGACCTGGAGGCGGTGCTGGCGTTCTGGTCCCACGCCGCCGAGGGCACCGACCGGCGTGACAGCGAGCCGGCCCTGCGGCGGCTGATCGAGCGCGACCCCGAGGCCCTGCTGATCGCGGAGCTGGACGGGCGCATGGTGGGCACGGTGATCGCGGGATGGGACGGATGGCGCTGCCACCTGTACCGGCTGGCCGTCGATCCCGCCCACCGCCGCAGAGGCATCGCCCGCTTCCTGCTGGACACCGCCGAGAAGCGCTTCGCCGAGCACGGCGGGATGCGGGCCGACGCGATGGTCCTGGACGACAACACGCTCGCCCACCACGCCTGGACCGCGGCCGGCTACGTCCGCCAGCCGCAGTGGGGCCGCTGGGTCAAGCCGCTGTGACCCCGCCGCGCCGCGGTCACCCCTGCTGACCCGGCCGCACGCCCCGGCGAACGTGGGGCGGCCCCATAGGTGGTGCCGCCCCATTTTCCGTGCCTAGGATCGGGCACATGGAAGAACGGCTCGGCCTGCGCGAACGCAAGAAGCGCGAGACGCGGCAGCGCATCGCCGACATCGCCATGGGCCTGTTCATGATGCGCGGGTTCGACAACGTGACCGTGGCCGAGGTGGCCCGGGTGGCCGACGTCTCCGTCAACACGGTGTTCAACTACTTCAGGACCAAGGAAGACCTCTTCCTCGACCGCCAGGACGCCTTCGTCGAGCAGCCCAGCCGCATCGTCCGCGAGCGGCGCCCCGGCGAGTCGGTGATCGAGGCGCTGCGCCGCGACTACCTCCAGGCGCTCGACGAGGGCGACTGGCGCTCCGGGCTGAACGAGGGGGCCGAGGTCGTCACCCGCATGATCGACCAGAGCCCCTCGTTGCTGGCCCGCATGCGCGAGCTGTCCGAACGCCGGGAGGAGCGCCTGGCCGAGACCCTGGCGGAGGTGACCGGCGCCGCCGAGGACGACGTCATGCCGGTGCTGGCCGCCGCCCAGATCTGCGCGGTCACCCGGCGGCTGGCGGCGGACGGCGTGCGCCGCAAGGCGGCGGGGGAAGGCCACGAGCAGGTCGTCGCCGGCGTCCGCGCCCAGGCCCTGCTCGCCTTCGACCTGCTGGAGAAGGGCCTCGGCCGCTACGGCGCCGGCTGAGCCTCGCGGCTCACCGGCGCCGCCGTTCCGCGTCCCCCGGTTCACGTACTCCGTCCCCCGGTTCACGTACCCCCCGCTCCCCGTTCCCCGTGCCCCGGTTCCGTTCCCCGTTCCCCGTTCCCCGGTTCCGTGCCCGTTCCCCTCGGTGCGTGTTCCCCGTCCTCGCCGGGTTCGCGTGCCCGGTTCGCTCCCCGGTTCCCTTCCTCGCCCCGTGCGGCTTCCCCGCGTCCCCGTGAGTGTCAGGCGGTCAGCTGGTGCAGGTGGCCAGCGCGGTCAGGCCGCTCCACGCCGCGGAGCCGTTCTGCGCGGTGATGGTCAGGATGTGGCGGTGGAAGGGGTCGGAGGAGGTGTCCAGCGAGGTGCCGGTCACGGTGACCCCGGCCTTGGGGGTGAAGGCGACGGTGCCAAGGAGCATGGTCGGCGCGTAGGACGGGCAGACCAGCAGCATCGACGTGGTGGCGCCGGGAGCGATCGAGGCGTAGTTGGAGATCTTCGCGGTGGTGGCGGCGAAGGCGGGGCCGGTGACGGCCAGCAGCCCTCCGGCCAGAGCGGTGGCGGCGGCGACGGCGCGGAGGCTGTGACGGATCTTCATGACGTTCTCCTTGGATCGGTGGTGTTCTGGACGCGTGCCCGCCGCTCTTCCGGCCGGTCGCCGCGTCCCGATGAACCAAGAGTGTCCGGGCGGGCTGGGAGGCCGCTTAAGATCGCCTTGGCCGTATCCCGCCAGGTCGCCGCCGCGCTGGGAATCGGCTAACGCCGCTGGTCGCCGGTGTCCGCGTCCGGTGCGCCGAGCCAGGTGGCCAGGGCCTTCTCCAGCGCGCCGCGGTCGTCGCCGCCCTGCTCGCCGGCCCAGGCGACGATCCCGTCGGGCCGCAGGAACAGCCCGGTGAGCTCGGGACGCTCGTCCGCGCCCGCGGCGAGCACGGTCATCCGGTCGCGGTGGCCCTCGGCCAGGTCGCGCAGCTCGCCCTTGGGGTCCAGCAGCAGCGCCCTGCCGTCGTGCAGGTGGTCGGCCAGCCGCGATCCGTCGGACAGCTCCAGGTCGGGGGCACTGGCGCCGACCAGCGCGTGGTCGCCCGGCAGGTCGTACCGCTGCCAGACGCCGGAGATCTTCTTGGCGAAGTAGGTGGTGCCGGTGACGGTCTCGACCAGGTCGTTCACGACGCTCCGCAGGGCCCTGGCGCGGGGATCGGGGCGCATCAGCGCGACCTGGGCGCGGGTCCAGTCCAGCACCCAGGCCCCGATCGGGTGCCGTTCGGCGGTGTAGGTGTCGAGCAGGTCGTGCGGCGCCCAGCCGCGCACGGTCGCGGCGAGCTTCCAGCCCAGGTTCACCGCGTCGCCGAGACCGAGGTTCAGCCCTTGGCCGCCGAACGGCGAGTGCACGTGCGCGGCGTCGCCGGCGAGCAGCACCCGGCCCAGCCGGTAGGTGGAGGCCTGGCGCGCGTTGTCGGTGAAGCGGGTGGCGGTCTTGATCGCGGTCACGGTCACCTCGACGCCGGTGACGTGCCGGATCGCCTCCTGCAGCTCCTCGCGGGTGACGGGGGTGTCGCGGTCGGCGCGCGGACCGGTGAACTGGACGGTGAGGATGCGTCCCGGGACGGGACCGTGCGCGTACACGCCGGTCGGGGTGGCGTGCCAGCCGACGCCCAGGGCCTCGGCGCCCTCCATCTCGCCGAGGACCTGGTAGGCGGTGATCTCGGGGTCGGTGCCGGGGAAGTCGAAGCCGGCGAGCTTCCTGACGACGCTCCGCCCCCCGTCGCAGCCGACCAGCCAGCGGGCCCGCACCCGGCCCGCGCTCGTCGAGACGGTGACGCCCTCGTCGTCGGCCGACAGATCGGTCAGCTCGACGCCCCGCCGCACCTGGACGCCCAGCCGCGCGGCGTGCTCGCCGAGGATGCCCTCGATCTGCTGCTGGTTGACCAGGCCGATGTCCCCGGCCGGGCCGTGGCCGGCGAGGTCGGGGTCGGCGTCGTCGAGCCGGGCCGCGTCCAGCATGATGCCGGCGAAGTGCCCGGCGAACTTCGGCGGCGTCCGCGGCGCCCGCGGAGGCGGCGCCTCCTCGGAGGCGCCGGCCGTTGCCGCCCGTCCGTCCCCGGCGCCCTCGCGGTGGGCGGCCTGCTGCCGCATGAAGGCGGCGAAATGCTCGAGGTTGCGCTCCTGGGCCTCGCGGAGCGCCGGGAGCATGCCGCGCCGGTACAGCGCCTCGACGCTCGGCAGGTTGAGCGCTCCTGCCTTGATCGTGGGGTCCACCTCCGTGAGCCGCTCGACCACCATGGCCGAGACGCCCCCGAGCGCGAGCTCGCAGGCCAGCATCAGCCCCACCGGACCGCCCCCGGCCACCACCACGTCCACGTCGTACGACATGCCGCCTCCACTTCGGTTCCTTGGCTAAAAACTTACTGTAGCAGTAGTTTTTTAGCCACTATATTGGACGACGTGGACACCGACCTCGGGCTTCGTGAACGCAAGAAGCGGCAGACCCGGCAGCTGATCTCGGACGTGGCCTCCGGCCTGTTCCTCATGCGCGGGTTCGACAACGTCACGGTGGCCGAGGTGGCGGAGGCGGCGAACGTCTCGGCCAAGACCGTGTTCAACTACTTCCCGCGCAAGGAGGACCTGTTCCTCGACCGGGTCCCCGAGGTGGTCGAGCTGGTCACCCGGGCGGTCCGCGACCGGCCCGAGGGCCGCCCGCCACTGGCGGCGCTGCGCCGTCTGATCTTCGAGCTGCTGCGGAGCGGTCATGCCCTGTCGGGCATCAGGGAAGGTCAGCAGGCCTTCTGGCAGGTCATCCTGGACTCCCCGGCGCTGCGGGCCAGGGTGCGGGAGGCACTGGAGGACCTGGAGGCGCTGATCGCCGCCCTGCTCGCGGAGGCGACCGGCGCCGGCCCCGGCGACGCCGGCCCTGGCGACGCCGGCCCTGGCGACGCCGATGCCGGATCCCGTGACGTCCACGGCGGCGCCGGCTCAGGGGACATCGGTGGCGGCGCCGACTCATGGGACGTCGATGCCGAGCTGGCCGCCGCGCTCTTCCTGGCCGCCTACCGCACGGTGTACGTCGCGAGCGCGCGGCGGATGATGGCCGGGGAGCGCGCGGCCGAGGTCATGCCCGACCACCTGGCCCTGCTGGAGCGGGCGTTCGACGCCGTCGAGCGGGCCTGCCCCGGCTTCTGAGGGGAGCCCGCGCCGCAAGGACGAGCCCGCGCGGACGCCGAAAGGGCCGCCCCCGGACGAATCCGGGAGCGGCCCTTTCGATGTGGCGTGAGCCGGAGGCTCAGAAGTCCATGTCGCCGCCGCCGGGCATGGCGGGAGCGGCAGGGGTCTTCTCGGGCTTCTCGGCGATGACGGCCTCGGTGGTGAGGAAGAGCGCCGCGATGGAGGCGGCGTTCTGCAGCGCCGAACGGGTGACCTTGGCCGGGTCGATGATGCCGGACTCGAGCATGTTGACGTACTCGCCGGTCGCGGCGTTGAGGCCGACGCCCGTCTCGAGGTTGCGCACACGCTCGACCACGACGCCGCCCTCAAGGCCGGCGTTGACGGCGATCTGCTTCAGCGGCTCCTCGAGCGCCTTGCGGACGATCGCGGCACCGGTGGCCTCGTCGTTGAACAGCTCGAGCTTGTCGAAGGCCTTGGCGCCCGCCTGGAGCAGGGCCACGCCACCGCCGGGCACGATGCCCTCCTCGACGGCCGCCTTGGCGTTGCGCACGGCGTCCTCGATGCGGTGCTTGCGCTCCTTGAGCTCGACCTCGGTCGCCGCGCCGGCCTTGATGACGGCGACGCCGCCGGCCAGCTTGGCCAGACGCTCCTGGAGCTTCTCGCGGTCGTAGTCGGAGTCGGTGTTCTCGATCTCGGCGCGGATCTGGTTGACCCGGCCGGCGATCTGCTCGGGATCGCCCGCACCGTCGACGATGGTGGTCTCGTCCTTGGTGATGATGACCTGGCGCGCGCGGCCGAGCAGGTCGAGGGTGGCGGTCTCGAGCTTGAGGCCCACGTCCTCGCTGATCGGCTGGCCACCGGTGAGGATGGCGATGTCGCCGAGCATGGCCTTGCGGCGGTCGCCGAAGCCGGGGGCCTTGACGGCCACGGACTTGAACAGGCCGCGGATCTTGTTGACGACCAGGGTGGCCAGGGCCTCGCCCTCGACGTCCTCAGCGATGATCACCAGCGGCTTGCCGGCCTGCACGACCTTGTCGAGCAGCGGGAGGAGGTCCTTGTTGGCCGACACCTTGGAGTTGACGATCAGGAGGTAGGGGTCGTCGAGGACCGCCTCCATGCGCTCCGGGTCGGTCACGAAGTAACCGGAGATGTAGCCCTTGTCGAAGCGCATGCCCTCGGTGAGCTCGAGCTCCAGGCCGAAGGCGTTGCTCTCCTCGACGGTGATGACGCCTTCTTTGCCGACCTTGTCCATGGCCTCGGCGATCATCTCGCCGATCTGGGTGTCGCCGGCGGAGATGGAGGCGGTGGAGGCGATCTGCTCCTTGGTCTCCACATCCTTGGCGATCTTGGAGAGCTCCTCGCTGACGCGCTCGACGGCGGCCTCGATGCCCTTCTTCAGGGACATCGGGTTGGCGCCGGCGGCGACGTTGCGCAGGCCCTCGCGTACCAGCGCCTGGGCGAGCACGGTGGCGGTGGTGGTGCCGTCACCCGCGACGTCGTCGGTCTTCTTCGCGACCTCCTTGACGAGCTCGGCCCCGATCTTCTCCCACGGGTCCTCGAGCTCGATCTCCTTGGCGATGGAGACACCGTCGTTGGTGATGGTGGGAGCGCCCCACTTCTTCTCCAGCACGACGTTGCGGCCCTTGGGACCCAAGGTCACCTTGACGGCATCGGCGAGCTGGTTCATACCGCGCTCGAGACCGCGCCGGGCGTCCTCGTTAAACGCGATCATCTTGGCTGCCATACGGCTAGACCTCCCAGATACAGGGTGGCTTGCAGCGGATCGAGCCGACGCCCGCGACGGCATGAAACCCGCGCCTCCACGGCACCTGTCGCCGTGGATCGCCAGGCCCCATCGCCTCGATCCAGGTTTGTCACTCTCGACAGGAGAGTGCCAACGAACTGTTTAGCACTCTACCCGGTCGAGTGCAAGCGACAACCCCTATGACCTGGGCGGCACAAGGATTTCTCCGACCGTATGCCGAATATTGGGCCCGCCCCCACAGGGTAGGCGGTACAGCCCCGCAGGCTGACATGAAGGAAGGCCCGGCCCGTCTTGGTGCATGACAGACCGAACCTTCCAGCTACTGACGGGGAGAGACTAGTGGATCTTCGTCTGGCCGGGCGACGCCGGCCACGTCACACAGTGCGAACGGACTCCGCCTGCGGGCCCTTCTGCCCCTGCGTGATCTCGAACTCCACCCGCTGACCCTGCTCTAGGGACCGGTATCCCTCGGACAGGATCGCTGAGTAGTGGACAAACACGTCCTTACCACCGTCTACCGCGATGAAGCCGTAGCCCTTGTCCGCGTTAAACCATTTGACGGTGCCCTGCGCCACTTTCCGACTCCTCTTGCTGGGCTCCGGACCCCGCCCACTCCTCCGCGAGGTCCGTGACCTTCGGAGCCGAGACGCATGCGAACTCCTCGGCTACGTCGATCGTTCTCGACCATACCTGTGGCAAGGGTTGAAGCAACAGAGTCAATCGGGAAACTACTACTTGACGTTCGCTCTCAGCGGCACTCGGCTATTTCCCGCTCGCGTTTAGTTAGTTGACAATTACACTAACGGAGGACCCGGTAATCACTTCTATTATGATAGTCGTCCCGCTACCGGGCCCCCCTTGCGGACATGGCGACGCCCATGCGTCCAGCTAGGACGCATGGGCGTGATGTGACCGATGGGGCCGGTGAGACTTGAGCACGCCTCACAAAGGCCAGAAGGGCGCGGAGGTCAGCCCCCGGCGACGGCGGGGATCACCGAGATGTTGGTTCCTTCGGGGGTTGCGGTGTCGAGACCGTCGACGAATCGGACGTCCTCTTCTCCGACATACACGTTGACAAAACGGCGGATCTTGCCCGTTTCGTCCAGAATACGGGCCCCGATTCCCGGGAAGTCGGCGTCGAGCTTCTGGAGCACCTCGCGCAGGGTCGCCCCGTCACTGCTCACCTCCGACGCGCCGTCGGTGTAGGTGCGAAGAATCGTCGGAATCCGCACAGAAACGCTCATTTATCAGGCCCTTTCAGGAGTGGTCGGCGACAGCCGTACGAAATGCGTCGAGCGAAGGACGGATGACCGCGGTGGGCCTCGCCTCGGCGGAGACCGCGTCGAGCGTCTTGAGGCCGTCCCCGGTGTTGAGCACCACCGTCTCGGCCTCGGGGTCGAGCAGGCCGTTGGAGACGAGTTTGCGCAGCACGCCGACGGTCACGCCGCCGGCGGTCTCGGCGAAGATGCCCTCGGTGCGCGCCAGCAGCCGGATGGCGTCCACCACCTCGGCGTCGGTGACGTCCTCCACCGCGCCGCCGCTACGACGGGCGATGTCGAGCACGTACGGGCCGTCGGCCGGGTTGCCGATGGCGAGCGACTTGGCGATGGTGTCGGGCTTGACGGGACGCACGATGTCGTGGCCCGCCTTGAAGGCCGCCGACACCGGCGAACAGCCCTCGGCCTGTGCGCCGAAGACCTTGTAGGGGCGGTCCTCGACCAGGCCGAGCTTGATCAACTCCCGGAACCCCTTGTCGATCTTGGTGAGCTGGGAGCCGGAGGCCACCGGGATGACGATCTGCTCGGGCAGGCGCCAGCCGAGCTGCTCGGCGATCTCGAAGGCCAGCGTCCTGGACCCCTCGGCGTAGTACGGCCGGAGGTTCACGTTGACGAAGCCCCACTTGTCGCCCAGCGGGTCGCCGATGAGCTCGGAGCAGAACCGGTTGACGTCGTCGTAGGTGCCCTCGATGCCCACCAGCCGGCCGCCGTACACCGAGGCCATGACGATCTTGGCCTCTTCGAGGTCGGACGGGATGAACACGCAGGCGTCCAGCCCCGCGCGCGCCGCCGCGGCCGTCACCGCGCCCGCGAGGTTGCCCGTGGAGGAGCACGACAAGGTGTGGAAGCCGAAGTTGCGCGCGGCCTCCAGCGCGATGGCGACGACCCGGTCCTTGAACGAGTGGGTCGGATTGCCGGAGTCGTCCTTGACATGCAGGCTGCGCAGGCCCAGTTCGCGAGCCAGATTGTCGGCCTTGACCAGCTTGGTCCAGCCGGGGGCCAGGTTGGGCCGGGAGGCGACGTCGGCGGGCACCGGCAGCAGCCCGCGGTAGCGCCAGATGTTGCTCGGACCCGAGGCGATCTGCTCACGGGTCACCGCCGTCCCGGTCTCGCCGGGAGAGCTCCAGGTGTAGGCCACTTCGAGTGGCCCGAAACACTCGGCACAGGCGAAGATCGGTCCCAGGTCGAACCTGGTGCCGCATTCGCGGCACGAAAGAGCGACGGCGGGGCCGAAGTCGAGCGTGGTCGTTGTCTCAGCTGTTGCGAGCGCCATGAAGCGAGGCCTTTCCCTCATCTTCGCCCGGACCACCTTGGTCACAGGCCGGAATTGGCACCTGTCCCGGCCGGTCTCACTGGTCTTTGAGTGCCGCGTCGTTCGGCAGACGCGGATGACCACAGCCGGGAGGGTTGCCGGGGCTTCGCAGGGCCGGTCCCTCCACCCCTCTGGATGAGCAATATGAAGTTGTGATCCCGCTTGTATCACAAGCAGGCCTTAAGAACTGTACCTCGCCCACCGGCGCGGACGGCCGTCCGTCTCATTCTCCGAGACGTGAGAGCACGATAGGAGAAACCGAAGCCGCAGGTGAGCACGTTGCGAGAAGCGTCGCGAGAAGCTCCGTCCCGGAACAGAGCAGGCGGGAAGGGAGCGCGTTGCGGCCCGCTAGGCGAAGGGCCGGCCGTAGGCGTCGCCGAGCGCCGCCTGGACGTACTTGCGCGCCTGGTGGATGCGCGACTTGGCCGTGCCCAGCGGGATGCCGAGCTGCTCGGCGACCTCGTTGTAGTCGAGCTGGCAGATGTCGCGCAGCACCAGGGCCTGGGCCAGCTCGGGCTTGTCGGCCTCCAGGGACTCCATCGCGTCGAGCAGGTCGAGCCGCGACCCGGCGATGACGCTGACCCTGCGCGGGTCGGCCCGCAGCTCGGGCAGTTCATCGGCCGTCTGCTCGGCCGCACGGCGCTTGAGGGTGCGGTAGGTCGTGCGGGCGCAGTTGGTCGTCACGATGTGCAGCCAGGTGGAGAAGCGGGCCCGCCCCTCGAACCGCCCGATGTTGCGCGCCACGGCCAGCAGGGTGTCCTGGCAGGCCTCCTCGGCGTCCTGGTGGTACGGCAGCAGCCGCGAGCAGTGGCGCAGCACGTCGGCCTCGATGCGGCGCAGGAGCTCGCCCAGCGAACGGTGGTCGCCCGCGGCGGCCGCGCGGGCCAGATCCTCGGTCGTCTCGTCAAGCGCCATGCCCCGAGCTCCTCTCGACCGCCTGCGGCCAGCCCTGACCTGACCGCCAACCCATCTTATTGGGAGCGTTAAATTCAATTAATCTGCGGCCAGGTGCGCGTCACAGCGGAGATGAACCGGCGAGGGACGACCGCCGCAGGGCGGACGAGGAGTGGTGATGGGCGGATGAACACAGTTCTGCTGGCCTCCAACAGGGGGCCCGTGTCGTTCACGCTCGCCGATGACGGCACGCTGACGATGCGCCGCGGTGGGGGCGGCATGGTCTCCGGCCTGTCCGAGGTGGCCAAGGACGCCGAGGTGCTGTGGGTGTGCGCCGCGCTGTCCGACGGCGACCGCAGCGCCGTGCGGCTGGCGTCGGGCGGGCGCCTGGACCAGGCCGGCTACGACACCGGCCCGGTGCGCATGCTGGACATACCGCCCGCGACGTTCCACCGGGCCTACAACGCGGTGGCCAACTCCACGTTGTGGTTCGTCAACCACCTGCTGTACGACACGCCCAACTCGCCGCAGTTCGACATGCGCTTCCGCCGGGAGTGGGAGTCCTACCAGGACTACAACGCCGCGTTCGCGCTGGCGCTGGCCGAGGAGGCCGCGCACGGCGCCCGCGCGATGATCCAGGACTACCACCTGACGCTCGCTCCGGCGATGCTGCGGGTGGAGCGCCCCGACCTGCGCATCTCCCACTTCTCGCACACCCCGTGGGCGCCGCCGGAGTACTTCTCGCTGCTGCCCGACGACATCGCGGCCGAGCTGCTGACCGGCATCCTCGGCGCCGACCAGGCCGGCTTCCTGACCGCGCGCTGGGCGTCGGCGTTCATGGACTGCTGCGAGACCCTGCTCGGCGCCCAGGTCGACCGCGTCCAGCGCACGATCACCTACGAGGGACGCACGACCCGCATCGGCGTGCACCCTCTCGGGGTCGACGGTGACGCGCTGTGGGCGCGGGCCCTGGAGCCGGACGTCGAGTCGCACATGCTGGCCCTGCGCGAGCGGGTGGGCGACCGCAAGCTCATCGTGCGCATCGACCGCACCGAGCTGTCCAAGAACATCGTCCGGGGGCTGTCGGCCTACCGGCAGTTCCTCGCCGACCATCCCGAGTGGCACGGCAAGGTCGTGCACCTGGCCTTCGCCTACCCCTCCCGGCACGACCTGCCCGAATACCGCGAGTACACCGCGGCGGTGCAGCGGTGCGCCAAGCAGATCGAGGACGAGTTCGCCGGCGAGGACTGGGACCCGCTGATCCTCAACGTGGACGACGACTACGCCCGCTCGCTCGCCGCCTATCGCCTGGCCGACGTGCTGCTGGTGAACCCCATCCGCGACGGCATGAACCTCGTCGCCAAGGAGGGCCCCATCCTCGCGCCCAACTGCGCGCTGGTGCTGTCCAGGGAGGCCGGGGCCGCCGCCGAGCTGGGCCGGGACGCGCTCATGGTGAACCCCTACGACGTCTCGGGCACGGCCGGCGCCCTGTACGAGGCGCTGATGCTCCCCGAGGAGGAGCGCGCCAAGCGCGGCGCCCGCCTGCGCGCGGCGGCCACGGCCCTGCCCCCGCGCCAGTGGTTCGCCGACCAGCTCGCCGCCCTCGACCGCTGATCGCAGCCGGCCGTTCGACGCGGCCGTCCGGCGCGGCCGGAGGCGGTCGATCGCGCGCTGACACGATTTCCGAGCCGTTCGAGTGCTTCGCCGCCTACCGGTCTCAGTGGCGGGTCAGGGCGTCGGAGAGAGCCGACAACAGGGCCGCGACGCCCGCCGGGCCCTCCACGACCAGGTCGGCGCGTTCGGCGAGCGCGGTGACCTCGGCGGAGGCGCTGCACACCGTCACGCCGGGCAGGCCCGACAGGCGGACGGCCTCGAACGCGGCGAGGTCGCCGAGATCGTCCCCGGCGAACAGCACCGACCGGGCGCCGCGCTCGGCGAGGAACGCCCCGAGGGCGTGCCCCTTGTCCATCCCGGCGGGCCGCAGCTCGAGCACCAGCCGCCCCGGCTCGACCAGCATGCCGGTCTCGGCGGCGAGCTTGGCCAGCGGGTCGCGCAGCGCGCGCAGGCTGCCCTCGGGGTCGGCGGCCCTGCGGGTGTGGACGGCGATCGCCCTGCCCTTGTCCTCCACGGTGATCCCCGCCTCGCTCCCGTCCCTGACGGGGTGCCCCAGCGAGGCCAGCAGGCCGGGAAGCTCGGCGCGGACGCGATCGGCGCCGGGCGGCGGCGGGGGGGCGCTCAGCGTGCCGTCCTCCCAGCGCTCCAGGCCGTACTGGCCGAGCACCACGAGCCCGGGCACGTCGGCGAGGCCGGGCCCGCCGGGCACCTCGCCGTAGGCGATGGCCGTGGCGGCGGGGCGGCCGGTCACGAGCACCACCGCCCCGACCAGGCCGCCGAGGCGCACCAGCGCGGCGGCGGCGTGCGGGTCGACGCGGGCGTCGGCGGGATCGGGGACGATCGGCGCGAGCGTGCCGTCGAAGTCCAGCCCGATCACGGCGCCCTGGGGATCGGCCTTGATCGCCGCCAATCCGGCGATGTCCGGCAACACATCATGAGTCACGCGTTCAGCACTACCCCCTGGATCACGGGCGCATGCCCAGACGGCGGGCCGCGCGCTCGCGCTGCCGCGAGGCGCGCAGCCGCCGCAGCCGCTTGACGGTGAGCGGGTCGAACGCCATGGCCTCCGGCCGGTCGACGAGCCGGCCGAGCAGCTGGTAGTAGCGCGTCGCCGAGATGTCGAAGGCGTCGCGGATGGCCTGCTCTTTGGCGCCCGCGTACCGCCACCACTGGCGCTCGAAGGCCAGGAGCTCGCGCTCGCGATCGGTCAGGCCGCCGGGGGTCTCGGGGGTGGAGGGTTCCTCGGGATCGCTGTCACCACGATCTGGTGCGGTGTCCAAGATGTCCTCCTCGGTCGGGTACACGGGAGACGTGGACGGAGGGCCGGGCAGGGCGAGGGAGATGCGTCGTGCACCCGGTCGAGCGCGACCCTGAGCCACGACGCGCGCGTGCGGCCCGTGGCAATCGTAGTCGGGAATTCGCGGCTGTTCATGACAGTTCGGGAGACCCGGACCCGAGCATCTCGGGGGAACGCCGCGCGCGCCCGGCGGCGCCGAGCACCGGTGATCGCCATATCGGGGCGAAAGCCCGCCGCCCCGGGCCGGCCGGGCACGGAGATCGGCAAGGTTGCCGGCGTCTGCGGATGGGCCCCTATGACACCGCGGTCCAACGACGTACAGTCACCAAGTGTGACCTCTGTCATCACGCTTCTCACTGACTACGGCTTGGAAGACGGGTTCGTGGCCTCCTGCCACGGGGTGATCATGGGAATCGCCCCGCAGGCACGGATCATCGACGTCTGTCACCTGGTCCCGGCCGGGGACATCCGGCGCGGCGCCGCGATCCTCGCCCAGACGCTGCCATATCTGCCCGCCGGTGTGCACGTCGGCGCCGTGGACCCCGCCACCGCGGGCGCCCGCCGCTCGGTCGTCGTCGAGGCGGGGCACCGCGTGTTCATCGGCCCCGACAACGGCCTGCTCTCGTGGGCGCTGATGGCCGCGGGGGGCGCGCGGGTGGCCTACGAGATCTCCAACCGCGACCTGTTCCTCAACAGGTTGTCGCCGGCCTTTCCGGGCAGGGACATCTACGCGCCGGTCGCGGCGCGCCTGTGCACCGGCAGCAAGCCCGCGGACGTCGGCCCCGAGGTCCCGCTCGACCGCCTGCTGTCGCTGCCGGCGCCGACCGCGCGGCTCGGAGAGGGGGCGGCCGACGGCGAGGTCCTCTCGCTCGACCGCAACGGCAACGTGCAACTGTCGGTGACCGCCGACGACCTCGCCTCCATCGGCGTCCACGTCGGGGACACCCTGGCGGTCTCCATGGGCAGGCGGCAGATCACGGTGCCGCTGCGCGACACCTTCGCCGCCGTCCCGCCGGGCAGCCTGGTCGCCTTCACCGACTCGGCGGGGCACATCACCTTCGCCGTGCGCTCCGGCGACGCCGCCGAGCGCCTCGGCCTGCCGCCCGGCGCCCATGTGCGGCTGGCGCGGGCGGCCGACATCTGACCGGCCGCGACAGCGGGCGTCCGCGGCTCCCTGCCGGAGATCGCAATCCTTGCCATCCGCTGACCGTTCATCACTCTTATCCGCATTCGAGCGATGGGTACGGTCACACCGGCGCCCAGAGTAGTCACCCGCACGCGGACAGTTCTTGATCAAAGACCTCTGTCTCCCAGGGGACCTGGACCGGGGCGCCGTGACGGGTTTCCTTCGGGAGGAGCAACAAAATGATTCGCCGTCTTCTGATCACCACGGCCTGCGCCGCCGTCGCCATCGTCGTGCCGGCCGCCGCGGCCTGCGCCCACAGCCCCGCCTCCGCCGGCATCCACCGGGGAGACGACACCGACACCGACACCGGGACCGGGACCGACGTGGACGCCGCTGACGACACCGCTGACGACACCGACACGGACACCGGCCTCGGCGTCGGCCTGGGCCTGGGCACCGGGCTGGGCACCGAGTTGGGCACGCCCGTGGTCGCCAACACCAACAGCAACACCACCACCGGCACCAACGCCGACACCAACGTCAGCGCCGCCGCCGACGCGGGGCTGTACGCCCCGAATGCCCACGGCCCTGACACGGCCCCCCGCTCGCCGTCCAAGACCGCCCACCCGGCCAAGACCGGCTGAACCGCCGGCGAGCGGAGCGAGCGCCCGAACCCGCGCGAGCGGAGCGAGCGCCAGAAACACAGACCCCTCCGCGGACCTCTTGGGTTCTAGGGTTCGTTGCAACACCCCACTTCAGGGGATGCGATGGACTTTGAGATCCGCAAGGTGCGCAAGGCGCAGGGGCCGAGGAAGCTCCGGGCTGAGCGGGAGGAATACTTTCGGCTCG